>NZ_VCKX01000740.1 GCF_005889725.1 Nonomuraea zeae | reverse complement strand
ATCTGCGTATGGGGCCGGCGGCAGGCTTATCCAGACAGGCTTATCCAGAGGCCGGACAGCGGGCCGTCACGGGGCTGCCACCCCTTGGCAGCCTTGGCTGAGGCGGCCCGCGAGGAAGTACGACACCAGCTCTGCGGCGCAGTCCGATTCCCGGATGGCGGATCCGTGCATGTCGTCTTCGACAGTGAACAGGGTGCCGCCGATGGCCCCGCGCATGCGCGTAGTCCATTCGTAGGGGGAGACGGGTTCGTGGCGGTGGCCGGACAGCACCAGCGACCCCGCGGTGCGGTGAACCCGAGTCTCCTGGACGGGCAGTGGCCAGCCGGCCGGCACGTCGGTGTAGCGGCGGGGGTTGGCGTCATAGGCGTGGCGGAGCTTGACCATGGCGGCCTTCACCTGCTCGGTGGTGGTGCCGAAGCCGTAGGTGTCGTGGCGTCGGGCGATCCAGGCCGCCCTGCACCCGCCCTCAGCCCCTCCGCACCTTCGTACCCCGGGCCATCGAAGATCCTCGGCGCTCGGGGCTGGGGCTCGGCGCTGGGGGCTCGGG
>NZ_VCKX01000739.1 GCF_005889725.1 Nonomuraea zeae | reverse complement strand
CAGGGCACGGACCGGGCTGCCGTGGCGGGACCTGCCCGAACGGTTCGGCTCCTGGATCACGGTCTACAAACGGCACCGCCGCTGGTCGGCCGATGGCACCTGGCAGATGCTACTGACCGCGATCCAGGCCGAGCAGGACGCCGAGGGACGGGTGGACTGGGACATCGCCGTGGACTCCACCACCGTCCGGGCGCACCAGCACGCCGCCGGCGCCCCCCGCAGCTCGCCCCCGCCACCCGTGCCAGGGCGGCAAAAAGGGGACGCTGCCAGGACAAACCGGGGCGATCCGGTGCTGGCCGCGCTAGCAGCCCGGCTGGCGGAGGTGGTCAGACTGGGGAGTTCCTAGGCCGCTCCCGCGGCGGCTTCACCACCAAGATCCACCTGTCGGCGGACGGCCGCTGCCGGATGCTGTCGCTGGTCCTGACGCCAGGGCCAGTACGGCGACAGTCCGCAGTTCCGGCGAGTGCTGGGCACCATCCGCATCCCCCGGCTCGGGCCGGGACGTCCCCGCACCCGGCCCGACAGCCTGACCGCGGACAAGGCCTACTCCTCCCGCGCCAACCGCGCCTACCTGCGCCGCCGTAAGATCCGCCACACCATCCCCGA
>NZ_VCKX01000082.1 GCF_005889725.1 Nonomuraea zeae | reverse complement strand
AACACGGGCGCCGCTCCCCCCAACCGCCCCCCGGACTCGCTGGACCACACCGCATAGGTGTGCTTGGTCAGGTGCATCCCCACCCCGGTCACCAGCCCGTGCCCCGACTGCGCCCGCAGCAGCCCCGCCATGGTCGCCGTCGAGTGCAGGACGTAGTCACTGGCCGGCCCGCCCGCGTACGGCAACCCGCCGGTGACCGTGAGCCCGCGCCGGTCCAGCGGGTCGAGCCCGATCGCGTCGCACGCCTGCCGCAGCGCGATCGCGAAGCAGCTGTAGAGATCCAGCGCGTCCATGTCGCCCAGGCCCAGGCCGGCCCGGCGGAAGGCCGCCTCGGCCGCGCGGGCGATGCCCTCCGATGATCCGAGCTCGGGCCGTGCCGCCACCTCCCAGGTGTCCTCCGCGTACGCCCATCCCCGCAGGTACACCCGCTGCTCCGCGGGCACGCCGAGCCGGTCAGCCAGCCGCGTGCTGGCCAGGACGACGGCCGCCGCCTGGTCCACCTCCATCACGGCCACCGTGTTCCGCGTGTACGGCCAGCCGACGAACCGGTTGCCCTCGACGAGCTCCTCCGGCGTGCGGGCGGTCCTGCGCCACGCGTACGGGTTCGCGGCGGCCACCTCGGTCATCGGCGCCATCATCCGGCCCCGGTCGCGCATCTCCTCCTCGACCGTGAGCCCGAGCGCCGCCCGCCGCGCGGTCTCCATGATCGCGTAGGTGTGCACCGGCAGAAACAGCCCGTGCGCCAGCTCGGAGGGGTGCGGCGGGCGCTCCCACCCGTACGGGGGCTTGGGGTCGGCGGGGTGGCTCCACGGCACTCGCTCCCCCGCCAGCCGGTACGCCCTGCGCGTCGCCAGTGCCTCGGCCCCCGCGACCAGCGCCGAGTCCAGCTCGCCCGCCGCGATCCTGGTCGCCGCCGCGCCGATGAGCAGCTGCGGGGCCGTACCGCTCACTTTCGAGTACGCGCGGTGCCGCGGCGTGGCCCCCAGCCGCTCGGCCAGCCGGTCCACCGGGGAGTCGTACTGCCAGGAGTCGGTGTAGACGAGCTGGATCGAGTCGAGCAGGTCCACCGGGAGCCGCCCGTCGTCCGCGGCGGCCCGCCCCACCTGCTCCCACAGATCGAGCGGTTCGGGGCCCGGCTGCTCGCGAATGGTGCGTTGTGCGATGCCGATGAGGCAGGGGGTGCGAGGGTCCATGAATCCATCTAACCAGAACATCATTCGGTTGATAAGCAGAGACTTTTGATAATTACCGTTACCGCTGTTACTGAAGGCTATTCAACGACCCTCTGACCTGCACGGATGCCATTTCGTAATACATGCGATTTCGCTATTTCTATAACGGAATGGAACCGGCTCATGCTTTTTCACGTCGTTTCCTGGCCGCCCGGTCGCGCCTTTCATTAACGTTTCGAACGTTTTCCTGGCCCACCGGGGCGCAGTACCCCGCTCTGGGCCGCCGAGAACTTGAGAGGAGCTCCATGTATTCCCGAGCAAGGCGCATCGCGATCCCGCTGGCCGGCCTGGTGGCCATCGGTCTGGCGGCGGGAACGATCAGCGGCACCGCGGCGAGCGCGACGGCACCCTCAGACGTCGTCGCCAAGAGCGCTTCCACCCCCGCTGAGCAGGCGATCCAGTTCTGGACGCCGGACCGCATGAAACTGGCCTCCGACTACGACGACGGCCTCGACCTGTCCTCCAAGGGCGTCAAGGGCACCAACGACGCGCCTGACGGCCCCGCGGGATCCGTTCCGCCGATCGGCGAGGAGAAGACCAAGGCCACGAAGAGCAAGCACGTCAACCTGCCGAACACGGTCGGCCGCGTGTTCTTCACGCTCCCCAAGAAGGACCCGCGCGACCCGCGGAACTGGCGCTACTGCTCGGCGAGTTCCGTACAGGGCAAGTATCGCAATCTCGTGGCGACCACCGCCCACTGCGTGTACGACACCAGCAAAAACACCTTCTACGACAACTGGATCTTCATTCCGTCGTACTGGGACGGCAACAATGTGTGGGAGGGCAAGGCGCCCTACGGCATTTACGCCGCCAAGACGTTCAACGCGCACGACGACTTCGTGGTGAAGGAGGACTACGACTACGACTACGCGTTCGTCAACGTCTACAACGGCATCAAGGTCAAGTGGGAGAAGGTCAACGGCGTCTGGAAGTGGACCGTCAAGAACGCCGGCCGGCTGGGTGACAACGTCGGCGGTCAGGGCTTCACCTGGAACCGGAGCACCAAGCTCAACGTGTTCTCGTTCGGCTACCCGGCGGGCGAGCACCCCGACGGCGACAAGCCGTTCACCGGTCGCACGATGAAGTACTGCTACGGCAAGACCAAGCCGATGCCCGAGGCCCGGAAGTACAACCTGCAGGAGCACATCGGCTTCAAGTGCTCCTTCACCGCCGGAGCGAGCGGCGGACCCCTCATCTACAACTACAAGAGCGCGTCGCGCACCGGCTACCTGGTCGGCGTGAACAGCGTCGCGTGGGACACCGACGGCAACGACCGCTTCGACCACATCTCGTCGCCGTACTTCAACACCGACACCTACAAGGTCTACAAGGCCGCCGCCAACCGCTGGACCGGCAACATGCCGTGACGAGCGGGCACCCGAGGCCCCGGGTCCCATGGGATCCGGGGCCTTCCCTTGCCCATTTGGCCCGTTCCATGAGATGACGGCGACGTGGCGTACGCCACTGACGGTGTCGAATGCCCGCGCGGGAAAGAACAGAATTGAACTCCCGCGGACCAGTCGTGATCATGCCCTCGACCTGCCGAGACGAAGATCATTTATGATCATTAAGAGGTATCTGGAAGGAGTGTCTGATGCCCTGCTTATAGTTCACTGTGCACCCTTGATCAGGTAACGAATCTCTATCCTGGCTGCAATACGGTCTGTACATCTGGAAAAATCCACCCTTACGACCCCAAGAAAGGCATTTCATGATCCCCCGGGCCAGGCACTTGGTGGCGGCTGCGCTCAGCAGCGCGCTGCTGATCCTGCCTGCCTGGACAGGGGTCGCGAACGCCACGACGACCGCCACGACGACCGCCGGGTCGGCCGCCACGACCACCACCGGGTCGGCCACCGCTGCCGCCAGCAAGGTCTATGCCGTCCCGCTGGCCAAGACCGCCGCGGACGTGAAGAAGGTCGCCGACTACTGGAAGCCCGACCGGCTCAAGCAGGCCGCCCCGGCCACACCCGGCGCCCAGGCCTCTTCGACGCCCTCGTCCGCCGGCGGCGCCGCCGGTCCCGGCGCTCCTGTCACCTCCGCCGCCTCCGCGGCCTCCGCGGCCTCCGTCGCCGCCGCGGCCAAGCGCACGGCGGCGCAGATCGCGGCGCCCGCGCTGCCACGCAAGGGCAGGATCGCCAAGACGATAGGCAAGGTCTTCTTCCGGTTCGGGGACAAGGAGTACTGGTGCTCCGCCAGTGCGGTCACGGCCAGGAACCGCAGCGTGGTCGCCACGGCGGGGCACTGCGCGTACGACCCGCGGCAGGCCAAGGCAGCCGAATACTGGATCTTCGTCCCCAACCCCGGCGAGAACGGCGAGACGCCCGACGGCATCTACGTGGGCGCGGCGATCAGCATGCACGAGGACTGGTCGGGCAAGGGCGACTACGACTACGACTACGCGTTCGTGACCGTGCACCGCGGCTTCGTCTGGACCCCCAAGGACGGCTCGTACGTCATGCAGGACGTCGGCAGGCTCCAGGACAACGTGGGCGGCCAGGGGCTGGAGCTGAACAGGAAGCCGGGCACCTACACCGTGTCCGCCTGGGGCTACCCGGCGGGCGCGCAGCCCGACGGCTCCCACCCGTTCGACGGCAAGAAGCTGTGGCTGTGCGAGGAGGGCGCCACCCGCTGGACCGTGGCCCCCAGCCTCGACCTGCAGAAGGGCGTCCAGCTCATGGCCTGCGACTTCAGTCCGGGCGCGAGCGGCGGCCCGTGGCTGATCGGCTACGACCAGACCCGCAAGCTCGGCAGCCTGAACGGTGTCAACAGCCTGACCTGGAACAGGGACGCCAAGGGCTGGTACGACGCGGTGTCTTCGCCGTACTTTGACACGACGACCGGAGACGTCTACAAACGCGCCGCCGCACAAACCACTCCGGCAAATGTGACGTAAGTCATAGCAACCAGTTGATCACTGCACGTGATCAGCAAAAACCCTCATCTCGGGACGGTCACGACGAGGGTTTGGAACGTTGACATGATCTACCGAAAATTCACATGACCAGAGTCAACGCTGTAGGTTCCGGGCTGTCCGTTTGCTGAGTTTTGGGGGTGCACGAGGCGCCTCATGTCAGCGCAACCTGGAGTTACCTTGAAGCGAATCCTTCTTCCCGTCGGCGGCGCCGTACTCGCCACCGGACTGCTCGCCGCAGGTCTGTCCGGCACCGCGCAGGCCGATGGGGATGTCTCGAACGACCCCATGGCCCGCAACACGTCCGAGGCCGCGTCCGTCGCCTCCTTCTGGCTCGCGTCGAACGGTGCGGCCCTCCGCTCCGCGACGCAGTACACCTGGGACTCGAAGGAAGTCAGAAAGGTCGTCTCCAAGGGCGGCTACAGCCCCGACGGCTCGCCTGGCACCACGGCCCCCACCGGCGCGTCCAAGTCCAC
The DNA here is from genome assembly GCF_005889725.1 of Nonomuraea zeae. Classification (GTDB taxonomy): domain Bacteria; phylum Actinomycetota; class Actinomycetes; order Streptosporangiales; family Streptosporangiaceae; genus Nonomuraea; species Nonomuraea zeae. The sequence goes on along the minus strand of NZ_VCKX01000082.1, from coordinate 38,787 downwards.
CGGCAGCGCCCAGAACGTGAACCTGCCCAAGACCATCGGCAAGGTCTTCTTCGTCGACGGCTCCGGCAAGTTCCGCTGGTGCTCGGCCACCTCGGTCCAGTCGAACTACCGCAACCTGGTCGCCACCGCGGGCCACTGTGTCTACGACACGGACAGCAACTCCGCGACCCTGGACAACTGGGTCTTCGTGCCCGGCTACTACCAGGGCAAGGCGCCGTGGGGCATCTACGTGGGCAAGCAGGCCTTCACCCACTACGACTTCGACACCTACGAGGACTACGACCGCGACTACGCGTTCGTCACCGTCTACAACGGCATCCAGTTCAACGGTGTCAAGCAGGTGGACCGCAAGGACTACGGGCGCTTCACCGGCCCGAAGCGCTCCTGGGGCGGTCACTACTACATCCTGCTGTCGAAGGACGCGGGCCGCCTGGGCGACAATGTCGGCGGGCAGGGCTTCTCCTGGAACCAGCCCACCGGCAAGTACGTGCGCGCCTTCGGTTACCCGGCCGCCCCGCACCCCGACGGCAACAAGCCGTACAGCGGTGTGACGCCGAAGACCTGCTACGGCAAGACCACCTCCAAGGCCGTCGGCGCCTCCTGGCTCAAGATCGAGGAGCACATCGGCCTCAAGTGCGCCGTGACCCCCGGCTACGACGGCGGTCCCTGGCTCCTGAACTACAGCAACGGCAAGCGCCTCGGCTACGTGAACGGTGTGACGAGCACGTTCGCGGACCAGGACGGCAACGACCGGATCGACTACATCACCTCGCCGTACTTCGACGGTGAGACGGCGTCGGTGTACAACGCCGCCAAGAACGTGTGGTCGGGCAAGATCGTCGGCCCGAACGGCGAGCTGTACAAGTAAGCCCTACCAGGGGAAAGCGAGGGCCTCGGAGTCACGAGGCCCTCGCTTTGTCATTTCATGTAGATCTTTATTTAATCCACTGACACTCAGCATTTACGTCGTCACGATGGGCGCATGCGTCCTGGCGACCTCACGAACGCCGAGTGGAAGCGGCTGGCGCCGCTGCTCCCCACGGGCGACCCGCACGAAGACCTGCGGGACGACCACCGCACGGTGATCAACGGAGTCCTCCACCAGGCCCGCACCGGCTCCCGATGGCGCCACCTGCCGCCCCGCTACGGCTGCTGGGTGAGCGTCTACAAGCGGCACCGCCGCTGGACGGCCGACGGGACCTGGCAGCGCCTCCTGACCGCGATCCGCACGGCCGACGACACCGCCCCGGATCCCACCTCCGCGAGTCCGGACATCCCTCCGCCCGTCTGGCACAAGGACGGCACCGCAGGCGACCCGGTCCTGGCCATCCTCCGCGCCCACCTGGCCCAGACCAGCGGACAACCGAGCAGCAGACAGCCGACTGGCGGACAGCCGACCAGCGGACAGCAGAGCAGCAGACAGCCGGGCAGCAGAAGACAGACCGGCGAGCAGCAGACCGGCGGGTAGCCCCCCGACCGGCAACTTCCGCCCCAGCCACCGGCCATTGCCTGCTTTCCGCGCACCGTCATCTGTTTGCGGGTGGCGGCATACCGGTAGGCGCGGTGCCCGAAATCCCGCGCGACGGCGGCGAGACCGCGATCCTCCCCCGCTTCCGATCGCTCACCTCCGACGACATCACGGGGAAACAACCTGGCGAAGTCGTCACCGAGGCCGATCGCGAAGCGGAGGAGCCGATCAGCCGACGACTGCGCGCACCGCTGGACGCCCCCGTGGCCGGCGAGGAGGCCACCGCGGCCGACCCGACCCTCCTCCACGCGCTGCGCGGTGCACCGGCCGCTAGGACCCATGTGGCGACGGCGGCCCCCCTGGTGCGGCCGGCGTTGCGCTTCGCCCCGGGCGGCAACCCCGTACAGCCCGGCCGACGGCGGCGGCAGCGGGTTTCTCAACGCCGCGGACACGGCCATCTGGCGCACCGCGCGAGGGCTTCTCACCCCCTGAAACCCCGTCACAAGGGCGTCGAACCTGAGAAGTCTGAACGCCATCGACCGGTTTCTGAAGATCACCTGGCAAGATCGGGCGAACTTAGACGGGACAGGTTCCAATCTGGTTCCTGTGATCTGAGTCACGTTTCGTCAACTACGGTATGTGTCGAGGCCCTAACGACACTTTCGTACCGTCAGAAATAACCCCCGCATACCCTGCGCAAACGTGATCCCGTCGTCACGATCAGCAAAGGTCTCTGACAGATAACAGGAAGGTAACGGCGGTCGGGGTGCCTTCCGGATCGCTCAGACCGGGTTCCACCTGCGGAGATCGCCACGCTATGTTCCTTGCTATCCCTTTACTGACGCATGGGACGCATGTTGCGACCCACGACAGAGCAAGGAGCAGTTCCCTTGAAGCGCATCCTCATCCCCGCCGGTGGCGCCCTCCTGGCCACCGGCCTCCTGGCCGCCGGCCTCGCCGGTACGGCCTCGGCCGACAGCGACGTCGCCACTGACAAGCTGGCGACGAGCGCGGCCAACGCGAAGGCCATCGCCGACTTCTGGGCGGAGAACAACGGTGCTGCCCTCAAGGCCGCCACCGAGTCCAACGTCTGGGACAAGGCTGACGTCGCCAAGCTGCAGAGCAAGGGCGGCGCCACCACGGACACCAAGCCGGGCTCCACCGCCCCCATTGGCGAGGAGAAGAAGACCTCCGCCAAGACGCAGAACGTCAACATGCCGAAGACCATCGGCAAGGTGTTCTTCGTCAACAGCAAGGGCGAGAAGAAGTGGTGCTCCGCCACTTCGATCCAGTCGCAGTACCGCAACCTGGTCGCCACGGCCGGTCACTGCGTGTACGACACGGCCGCCAACACCGATGTCGTGGGCAAGTGGGTCTTCGTCCCGGGTTACTACCAGGGCAAGGCTCCCTGGGGCATCTACGTGGGCAAGCAGGCCTTCACGCACTACGACTTCGACGTGTACGAGGACTACGACCGCGACTACGCGTTCGTGACCGTTTACAACGGTGTCCAGGTCACCGGCAAGACCACCAAGGTCACGCCGAGCGAGTACAAGTCGCACATCGCCAAGGGCGGCGTCGGCTACGTCGAAGAGAAGACGATCACCAAGGAAGAGTTCGAGGCCGGCTACGACAAGTACGGCGAGGCTGGCCCGTACAAGTCGAAGGCTGTCGACCCCAAGGTCGAGACGGTCGCCAAGCCGGCGGACGTCACCAGCTCGAACGTCGACCAGTACATCAAGGGCGACGGCCCCACCAAGGGCGTCCAGCTCACTGGTGCCGAGGTCACGAAGTCGGCCTACACCGCGGCCGGCACCGGCTTCGACAACGGTGACAAGTTCGAGCGGCTGAGCGCCGAGGTCCCCATCTCCAAGGAGGACTACGAGGCTCTCAAGTCGGCCAAGGGCGACGGCAAGTTCCTCGGTGACGTTCGCGCCCAGCTGGGTGACGACAAGAAGACCGAGGTCGCCTGGTTCAAGACGCAGTTCTTCATCAAGAAGTGGATCAAGTCCACCGCTCAGATCAAGTACTGGGTCGAGGACTACTACGTCGTCGACATCTCCGGCAAGGACCTCGGCCGTCTCGGCGACAACGTCGGTGGCCAGGGCTTCGCCTGGAACCAGCCCACCGGCAAGTACGTCCGCGTGTTCGGCTACCCGGCCGCTCCTCACCCTGACGGCAACAAGGCCTACACCGGCGTCACGCCGAAGTGGTGCTACGGCAAGACCACGGCGAAGCTGGTCGGCTCGGCTGCCAAGAAGATCGAGGAGCACGTCGCCCTCAAGTGCGCCATGACCGAGGGTGCCGACGGTGGCCCGTGGCTGTACAAGTACAGCAACAGCAAGCGTCTCGGCTACGTGAACGGTGTCACCAGCACCTTCAACGACCAGGACGCCAACGGTCGCGTGGACTACATCTCCTCGCCGTACTTCGACGGCGAGACCAACACCGTCTACAAGGCCGCTGCGGCCTCGTGGTCCGGCAAGGTGGTCTAAGTAACGCATAGCGACCGGCTCTGAGCCGTTCGTATAACCGTTACAAGCGAAGGGCCCGGCATCCCGCCGGGCCCTTCCGCGTTCCCGCCCTTTTTGAAGGCGCTTGGACGCATGGGGCGCCCAGACGGTGCCATCAACTCGATGTGATCTGCATCACATTGCCGGATCGACCCGGATCAAGAGGACGTCCCCACCCCGCGAGCCCCACTGACAACTTCCTTATGTTGATCAGGGCAAACGGTCTAAAGGCGTGCTTCCCTCAACTCCTGCGCATCAGCCGTCTAAACATCACAGAACGATCACGCCCGTCTTGTCGCATCTTTTCCGACCAAAGCGGCTTCCTGTTTCCAAGATCGACACTGTATGTTCCTGGCTATCCCTTTACTGACGCATGGGACGCAAGAGGCGTTCCACGACAGCGCAAGGAGTTACCTTGAAGCGCATCCTCCTCCCCGCCGGTGGCGCCATTCTGGCCACCGGTCTCCTGGCCGCCGGCCTCGCCGGTACCGCTCAGGCTGACGACACCGTCGCGACCGACCCGCTGGCCAAGACCGCGGCGCAGGCTGCCGAGGTCCTGGACTTCTGGACCAAGTCCGACAACGCGGCGCTCAAGGGCGCTGTGGCGTTCAACCCCGACGCGCTCGAGGTTGACAAGATCTCCTCCGGTGGTGGCTATAGCGCGGACACCAAGCCGGGCTCCACCGCCCCCATCGGCGAGGAGAAGAAGACCACCGCCAAGGTTCAGAACGTGAACCTGCCGAAGACCATCGGCAAGGTTTTCTTCGAGGGCCGTGACGGCAAGCTGTACTGGTGCTCCGGCACCTCGATCCAGTCGCAGTACCGCAACCTGGTCGCCACGGCCGGTCACTGCGTGTACGACATCGCGGCTAACGACGAGGTCGTCTCCCGCTGGGTCTTCGTCCCCGGTTACTACCAGGGCAAGGCTCCTTGGGGCGTGTACGTGGGTAAGCAGGCCTTCACCCACTACGACTTCGACGTGTACGAGGACTTCGACCGCGACTACGCCTTCGTCACCGTCTACGACGGCATCGGCGGCGTGCTCAACAAGTCGACCAAGGTGACGCCGAGCGAGTACCGCGCTCACATCGCCAAGGGCGGCAAGGGCTACGTCAAGGAAACCGCGATCACCGACAAGGAGTTCGCGGAGGGCTACGCCAAGTACGGCGAGGCCGGCCCGTACAAGTCGAAGGCTGTCGACCCCAAGGTCGAGCACGTCGCCAAGCCGGCTGACGCTGCCGCGAAGATCGAGGACTACATCTCCACCGGTCTCAACGGCATCAAGCTGACGGGCGCCGAGGTCACCAAGGCGCAGTACGACGCTGCGACCTCTGGCCTCGACAACGGCCAGAAGTTCGAGCGGCTGAGCAAGGAAGTCCCCGTCTCCAAGGAGGACTTCGAGGCTCTCAAGTCCGCCAAGGGCGACGGCAAGTTCCTCGGTGAGGTTCGCGCCGAGGTCAAGAACGGCGTCGAGGTTGCTTGGTTCAAGCAGCAGTTCTTCGTCAAGACGTGGGTCAAGTCCACCGCTCAGATCAAGTACTGGGTCGAGGACTACTACGTCGTCGAGAGCGCCATCAAGAGCGTCGGTCGCCTCGGCGACAACGTTGGTGGCCAGGGCTTCGCCTGGAACCAGCCGACCGGCAAGTACGTCCGGACCTTCGGCTACCCCTACGGCCCGCACCTGGACGGCAACAAGCCGTTCACCGGTGTGACGCCGAAGTGGTGCTACGGCAAGACCGCCAAGAACGTGCTGCGCATCCCCTCCAAGAAGGTGGAAGAGCAGCTGTCGCTGAAGTGCACCGTGACCGCCGGTTACGACGGCGCGCCGTGGCTGTACAAGTACAGCAACAGCAAGCGTCTCGGCTACGTCAACGGTGTCACCAGCCTCATCGCTGACACCGACAGCAACAAGCGCTACGACACGATCACCTCGCCGTACTTCGACGGTGAGACTGCCGCGATCTACAAGGCCGCTGCGGCCGTGTGGTCCGGCAAGCTCATCCCGTAGTTCGCTCGGGTTCGGAACGACGACCTGGTCATCGTTCAGTAGCAGTACCAAGGGGCTCGGCAACCGCCGGGCCCCTTGGCCTTTCTGGCGACAAATCTGCGAATCCCCTTACCAGAGTGACTAAAGGGTCGATAGGGTCTTTACACCCTTTTTGACAACTGTGGAGCCTCCCGTGAAGCGCCTGCTCATCCCCCTCGCCGCCGCCGGCCTGAGCGCCGCCGCCATCGCCATGCCCGCCAATGCCGAGCCCCACTGGGCGACAGACAACCTGACGCCCAAGCCGGCCGACGCGTACGGCGCTGCCGCTTTCTGGCTGGACTCCAACGGAGCCGCCCTCCGGAAGGCCACGCAATACCGCCTGGACGCCAAGGACGTCCCGAAGCTGGTCACGTCCTCGGGCAAGGGCACCGCTGACGGCAAGCCCGGCATGACCGGCCCGACGACCGCGGCCAAGGCGGGTGCGTCCAAGAACGTCAACCTGCCCAAGACCATCGGCAAGGTCTTCTTCCTCGACCGCGCCGGTCACTACCGCTGGTGCTCGGCCACCTCCATCCAGTCCCGCAACCGCAACCTGGTCGCCACGGCCGGCCACTGCGTGTACGAGAACGGCAAGGACGTCTTCCAGAAGTGGGTCTTCGTCCCCGGCTACTACCAGGGCAAGGCTCCCTGGGGCGTCTACGTGGGCGCCTACGCCTTCACGGCCTACGACCTGGACACCTATGACGACTACGACGGCGACTACGCCTTCGTGGCGGTCCACAACGGCTTCTCGCTCACGACCAGCAAGGAGGTCGTCAAGAGCGAGTTCGGGCAGTGGGCCGGCGACAAGTGGGTCCAGCACGAAGAGATCAAGAAGGAAGAGTACGACGCCGGTTTCGCCAAGTACGGCGCCGCGGGCCCGTACTGGTCCAAGGACTTCGACGTCACCCCCGAGAAGGTCGGGCACAGCTACACCGGCCAGAAGGTGCTGACCAAGGTCGAGGTCTCCGAGGCCGACTACGCCAAGGCCCCCAAGGACACCGCCTCCGACGTCAACGGCGAGCAGTACGAGCAGGTCGGCCCGACGCCCATCAGCCAGGAGGAGTACAAGAAACTGGCGGACCTGAAGGGCGACGGAAAGTTCCTCGGCAAGCTCGACGTCACCAAGAACGCCAGTGGTGGCGAGACGGCCTGGTTCGAGACCCACTACTACATCAAGCAGTGGGTGAAGGCGGGCAAGACGATCCGCTACTTCCGTGACCACTACTTCATCGGCATCGCCAAGGACACCGGCCGCCTCGGCGACGTCGTCGGCGGCCAGGGCTTCGCCTGGAACCAGCCGCTGGGCCAGCAGGTGACCGTCTTCGGCTACCCGAGCGACCCCCACCCCGACGGCGACCGCCCCTACACCGGCGTCACCCCCAAGTGGTGCTCCGGCAAGACCGGCACGAAGTCGTACCAGGTCAACATGTTCAAGGTCGAGACCCACCAGGTGCTCAAGTGCTCCATGACCGGCGGCGCCGACGGCGGCCCCTGGCTCATGAAGTACAACAACGGCAAGCGCACCGGCTACGTCAACGGCGTGACCAGCATGTTCCACGACAACGACGGCAACGAGCGGATCGACTTCATCAGCTCGGCCATCTTCGACGGTGAGACGGCCGACGTGTACAACAAGGCCAACTACGCCGAGACGAAGAAGATCGTCGGCCCCAACGGCGAGCTGCTCAAGTAGGACGCATCACGCGGAACGGCCCCGGACGCCAACACGTCCGGGGCCGTTCGCTCGTTCACACGGCGGTGAGCTCCCGTGTGCGCTCGCGCAGCGCCCGCACCGGGCGCTCGTTCTTGTAGGGCTCCAGCCGCCGCCTGAGGTCGGCGGCGTAGGACCGCGAGCGGGCCGACTGGAGCTCGCTCGCGAGCGTCAGCGCGTTGGCGGCGGCCGCGCAGGCCTCCTCCAGCTCGCCGCACTCCAGCAGCCCGGCGGCCAGCAGCGACAGGTTGAACATCCGCCCGCGGACGAAGCGGGAGTCCATGTCGAGCGAGCGCCGCGCCTGGCGCACGGTGCGCTCGCCCTCCCCCAGGTCCCTGAAGCAGTGGGCGAACTTGGCCGACAGGTAGGCCTCGTCGAAGTAGCTGAGCCAGGTGGGCTCCTCGGCGGGCTTGCGGGCGTCGAAGGCGCGCTCGGCCTCGTGCAGGGCCGCGCCGCAGGATCGGGGGTCGCCCAGTCCGGCGTGCGCGTGGGCCTCCAGGACGTGCGCGGAGGCCAGCAGGGTGTGCACGCCGGCCCGGCGGGCCGCGAGCTGGGCGGACCTGGCCAGGTCGAGGGCGTGGGCCGCCTGGCCCATGTAGATGGCCTGGTGGGCCATGCCGGCCAGGATCTCCCCGCCCAGGGTGTGGTCGTCGGCTCCCCGGGCCAGGCGCAGTGCCTGGATCAGGTAGCGCTGGGCGAGGCCGTGCTGCTCCATGTCGTAGGCCATCCAGCCGGCCAGGCGGGTCAGCTCGGCCGCCGCGGAGGCCAGCTGCTTACCGGTGGCCTCGCCGTACGAGCCGTCCCTGAGCAGAGGGGAGACGGCGGTGTCGAGGTATTTGACCACGGACGAGCGGACCCGTCCGCTGCCGAACCGATTGTCGAGCTCCCCGAACGAGCGGGTGACCTCGTGGATGGCGGCGATGTCGGCGCGGCCCACCCGCCGCAGGCCGGTGCCGCTCAGGTGTCCCTCAGCAGGGGACGTCAACCAGCGTATGGCCCCTACGGAGCCTGCTCCTATCGCGAACGTCGAGTCGATCAGGAACCTGCGTCTTTCTACGTCGGCCCGCCACAGCGCCGTCACAGTCGCGACCCCCTCCTGCCACGTGTGCGTGAACTCCTGTCCGAGATCGAGGGGTGTGATGATGGCCGGCATCCCCAGGTCCTCTGAGGTCACCCGCCTGCCCAGCCGCAGCGCGAAGATCTCGGTGAGCAGGCAAGGCACCGGGTCACGCGGTCTCTGGCCTCCGATCCAGCGCAGCACTGAGCTGTGGTCGTACTTGAGGCCGGGTGTGCCACGTGCGGCGCCCAGATCGTTGAGGCGCCTGGCCAGTCCCTTGTGGGAAAACCCAGCCTCCGCGATGAGCTGCTGCAGCAGTCGATTAGGCTCGCGTTCCATCGCTCTCCTCGTCACAGGAGTCGGCGCCCACATCCTTACAGAGAGCTACTGTTATAGCACCTTGCGTAAAGGATTTATGGAAGTTCCCAAAGCTCACCCGGACTCCATCCAGCCCCGCCCGACCAGAGCGGCACCCATTACCTCCTGGACGGCCAGCACACCTACCCGCGAGCAGGGTGCGTAATCCGAGAGCCACTCCGACCTGGAACGGGCCGCAAAAAGGGGTGAGCGAGGGCCGAAAGCCCTCGCTCACAGGTGAAACAGCGGGATCAGGCGCGGGCGACGCCGTCGGCGCGGGCCTGGGCGGCCACGGCGGCCGTCACCGCGGGCGCGACGCGGTCGTCGAACGGGCTCGGGATGACGTACGTCGCCGTCACCTCGTCGCCCACGACGGCCGCCAGCGCGTTCGCCGCGGCGACCTTCATGTTCTCGGTGATCGTGCTGGCCCGCACGTCCAGGGCGCCCCTGAAGACGCCGGGGAAGGCCAGCACATTGTTGATCTGGTTGGGGAAGTCGGAGCGCCCGGTGGCCACGACCCTGGCGTGCCTGGCGGCCACCTCGGGGTGGACCTCGGGCGTCGGGTTGGACAGGGCGAACACGATCGCGTCAGCTGCCATGGACGCGATGGCCTGCTCGGAGACGGTCGATCCGGACAGCCCGACGAACACGTCGGCGCCCGCCAGGGCCTCCTCCGTCGAGCCGGTGTGGCCGGCGCGGTTGGTGTCGCGGGCCAGCGCCTGCTTGACCGGGTTGAGGTCCTCCCGGCCCGCGTGGATCATGCCCTTGGAGTCGGAGACCGCGATGTCGCCGATGCCCGCCTCCAGGAGGATGCGGGTGACCGCGACGCCGGAGGCGCCCGCGCCGGCCACGACCGCGCGCAGGTCGCCGAGCGAGCGGCCGGTCAGGCGGGCGGCGTTCTGGAGCGCGGCGAGCACGACGATGGCGGTGCCGTGCTGGTCGTCGTGGAAGACGGGGATGTCGAGCAGGTCGCGCAGGCGGTCCTCGACCTCGAAGCAGCGCGGGGCGCTGATGTCCTCGAGGTTGATGCCGCCGAACGACGGCGCGAGTCGCACGACGGTCTCGACGAGGGCGTCCACGTCGGTGCAGTCGAGGCAGATGGGGACGGCGTCGACGTTCGCGAACTCCTTGAACAGCAGCGCCTTGCCCTCCATGACCGGCATGGCCGCGGAGGGGCCGATGTCGCCCAGTCCGAGCACGGCGGTACCGTCGGAGACGACGGCGACCACGTTGGAGACCCAGGTGTAGTCGTTGACCAGCGAGGGGGTGTCGGCGATGGCGGTGCAGACCCGGGCGACCCCCGGCGTGTACGCGAGCGCCAGATCGTCCGCGTCGCGGACGGGAACGGTGGAGCGGACCTCGAGCTTGCCGCCGCGATGGAGGGCGAAGGCCGGATCGAGATCGAACGTCTCGGCGGAAGCGGAAGCGGATGCAGAAGCGGGCGTGGCAGCCACAGCGACCCCTGTAATCATTGGAAGCGGAAGAAACTTCAGCGGACGTGCGCGAGTGGGCTGGCTTCTGTAGCTGCCAGGATCCCCTCGTCGAGCGTCTCGGAGGGGGTACGGGGGTCACCCGTCTCCCCATAGTGCCACATGCTGAGATGGTGTTCGGTGTCGGAGCCGACGCCGTTCTGTTGACGCATCGTTAAATGCATGGTGACCGAGCGCGGCAAAGCCCCACTTAAACTGCACAAAACGCAAGTTTCGTGGCATTTCACTTCCGAGGAGGCCGTACATGGCCCTCAGTCCCCTGAGCCGCCGCGGCTACGCCGCCGGCGCGCTCGTCTTCGCCGCTGCTCTCACGCTGACCGCGTGCGGCAGTGAGTCCGGCACGGGCTCCGGCACGACCAGTGCCAGCGCCTCCGCGGCCGGCGGCGCTCAGCTCGTCCAGCCCGGCAAGCTCACCGTCTGCACCAACATCCCGTACGAGCCGTTCCAGTTCAAGGACGCGAGCGGCAAGATCGTCGGGTTCGACGTGGACATCGTCGACCTCGCCGCGAAGAAGCTGGGCGTGACCCAGGAGATCGTGGACATCGACTTCGCGGTGATCAAGAGCGGCGCGGCCATGGCCGCCAAGAAGTGCGACGTGGCCGCCGCCGGCATGACGATCACGCCGGACCGGCAGAAGAACATCGACTTCTCCGTCCCCTACTTCGACGCCACCCAGGCGCTGCTGGCCAAGAAGGGCACGGGCGCGGCGTCGCTGGCCGACGTCAAGGCCAAGGGCCTCAAGCTGGGCGCCCAGGCCAGCACCACGGGCCTGGAGTACGTCAAGAAGCAGGGCTTCGACCCGACCGAGTACGCCGACTCGGCCAAGGAACTGCTCGCTCTCCAGGCGGGCCAGGCCGACGTGATCGTCCAGGACCTGCCCGTCGTGCTCACCTGGCTGAAGAAGCCGGAGGTGGCCGAGAAGTTCGAGCTGATCGGCAGCCTCGACACCGGCGAGCAGTACGGGATCGGCCTGAAGAAGGGCGCCGACCCGGTCCTGCTCAAGACGATCAACGATGAGATCGCCAAGGCCAAGCAGGACGGCACCTACGAGCAGATCTTCGTGAAGTGGTTCGGTAAGAAGCCCGGCGAGCTGGGCTGATCCATGGCCGACCAGCCGAAGACGGCTGAGCCTGCGCGCGCCAGGCTCAGCCCCCGGAAAAAGCAGCAGTACAGCCGTGGTGCCCAGTACGTCGTGCTGGTCGCCGTGCTCGTCCTCGTCGTGCTGTACGCCGACTGGGGCAACCTGGCGCAGAACTTCGCCAAGATCGACGTCGCGCGAGAGGCGCTGCCCGACCTGTTCACGATCGCGCTGCGGAACACGGTCATCTACACGGTCAGCGGGTTCGTCTTCTCGTTCGTGGTGGGCTTGGTGCTCGCCCTCATGCGGCTCTCGCCGGTGCGGCCGTACCGGTGGATCGCGATCGTCTACATCGAGATCTTCCGCGGCCTCCCGGCGCTGCTGATCTTCATCATGATCACGTTCCTGCCGATCGCGCTGCCCGGCTTCCAGGTGCCCTTCGGCACGTACGGCCAGGTCGCGCTCGGTCTCGGCGTGATCGGCGCGGCCTACCAGGCCGAGGTCTTCCGCGCCGGTCTGCAGGCCGTGCCCAAGGGACAGACCGAGGCGGCCAGGTCACTGGGCATGTCCGCCACCCGGGCCCAGGTCACCGTGGTGATCCCACAGGCCATCCGGATGGTCATCCCGCCGACCACGAACCAGTTCGTGGCCCTGCTCAAGGACTCCTCGCTGGTGCTGTTCCTCGGCGTGTCCAGCGAATATGTCGAGCTGGCGAAGTTCGGCAACGACCTGGCCTCCCAGTACGCCAACGCGACCCCCATCATGGTCGCGGGCGTGACGTACCTGATCGTCACCATCCCGCTGGGCTACCTCGCGTCCCGGCTGGAGCGGCGTAAGGGAAGGAACCCATGACCCACGCCATCGAGCTGAGAGACCTGCACAAGCACTTCGGCATGAACGAGGTGCTCAAGGGCATCGACCTGACGGTCGATCCCGGCCAGGTGGTCTGTGTCATCGGCCCGTCGGGCTCGGGCAAGTCCACGCTGCTGCGCTGCGTGAACCTGCTGGAGCAGCCCACCAAGGGCAAGGTGTTCGTCAAGGGGACCGAGCTCACCCACCCCGACGTGGACATCGACGCCGTCCGGCGGCACATCGGCATGGTCTTCCAGCAGTTCAACCTGTTCCCGCACATGACCGCGCTGCAGAACGTGATGATCGCCCAGCAGCGGGTGCTCAGGCGCGGCAAGCGGGAGGCCGAGATCGTCGCCAGGGAGAACCTGGAGAAGGTCGGCGTCGGCGAGAAGTGCGACGCCCTGCCCGGCCAGCTCTCCGGCGGGCAGCAGCAGCGGGTGGCGATCGCCAGGGCACTGGCCATGAACCCGGACCTGATGCTGTTCGACGAGCCGACCTCGGCGCTCGACCCCGAGCTGGTCGGCGACGTGCTCACCGTCATGCGCAAGCTGGCGGAGGAGGGGATGACCATGCTGGTCGTCACCCACGAGATGGGCTTCGCCCGCGAGGTGGCGGACCGGGTGGTGTTCATGGACGGCGGCGTGATCGTCGAGGACGGCGTGCCCGCGCAGGTCATCGGGGATCCGCAGCAGGAACGCACGCGCACGTTCCTGCACCGCGTGCTGCACCCGGAGGGCTGACACCCACGGCCGAGGAAGGCGGGGCGCCACGGCGCCTCGCCTTCTCGTGTAATACTCCGGCATGGACCTGACCTCTTACGCCGAATGGGCGGTCCGGCTGGCCAACGATCCGGACCCGCCGCCCGAGCTGCGGCCGCTGCGCGACGAGCTGGCCGCCGTGTTCGACGCCGCCGGCGACCACCGGGACGTGGTCGAGCGGCTCAACGCCCTGCTCGTGCGCTACCCCGTACGCCCCCAGCTGTCCGACCACGACGGCAGCGGCTGGCACCTGCACCTCGCGGAGGACTACGGCGCGGGCGCCGTGATGGGCCTGGCCGCGGCGGTGGCGGAGCTGGGCGTGGACCGGCTCGGCCGCTGCCAGGAGCCGCACTGCGAGCGGGCCTTCCTCGACACCTCCTCCAACCGCTCGCGCCGCTACTGCTCGGCCAGGTGCGCCAGCAGGGCCAACGTGGCCGCCTATCGCGCCCGTCTCAAGAGCGGCCAGTAGCGCAGCACCACCCTGCCGACGATCTCGTCGACCGGGCCGAAGTCCCAGCTGTCGCGCCGCCCGCCGGCCCGCTGGTTGTCGCTCTCCAGCCACCAGCCGTCCGCGCCGTGCCACTGCGCCCGTTTCACGATGAGCTGGCCGGGGTCGCCGGGAAGGCGGGCCACGACGAGGTCGCCTGGATGGACGGCGGCCCCCCGGCGGACGAGGAGCCAGTCGCCGGGAAGCAGCGCTGGACGCATGGAATCGCCTTCGACACGCACTCTCATGGGCTGTGACCCCCTACTCCGCAGGTGTTCTGGACCCGAGTAAGGTCGGTTGTGGACCAAGCTGATTCAGCATCAAGGAAGGACTTTCTGATGCTCGCACGACTGCTACGACCCAAGCATGTCGCTTCCGCGCACTGTGACCTGCCCTGTGGCGTCTACGACCCCGCTCAGGCCCGCATCGAGGCCGAGTCGGTCAAGGCGATCATGGAGAAGTACGCCGGCAACGAGGACCCGGTCTTCCGCGCCCGCGCGCTGTCGATCAAGGAAGACCGCGCCGAGCTCGTCAAGCACCACCTCTGGGTGCTCTGGACCGACTACTTCAAGCCGCCGCACCTGGAGCAGTACCCTCAGCTTCACCAGCTCTTCTGGGACGCCACAAAGCTCGCGGGCGCCGCCGGCGCCAAGGGCACCGTGGACGTCGCCAAGGCCGAGGACCTGCTGGGCAAGATCGACGAAATCTCCAAGATCTTCTGGGAGACCAAGGCCGCCTAAAACGGCACATAAGGCTCTGTGCGGTTGCAGGCCGCACAGAGCCTTTTCCGTTGATGGCGAGTCTGATTCGTCCAACCACCGCTCAGGGGCGGTAAGTTGCAGTTGGCGTCGGATACGGTGAGCCGCGTCCAGCGGTTCATCGCACGTAGCGTCCGCACGTAGGCGAGGAGGAACGTGACCGAGGAAACCGAGACGCGCGCCGAGGGCGTGGCAGGCATTCGCGACGTGGTGAGCATCAGGCTCCCAGCCGCGAGCGCCTACCTGTCCGTGCTGCGTACGGCCACCGCCGGGCTGGCGGCACGGCTGGACTTCACGCTCGACGAGATCGAGGATCTGCGGATCGCGGTCGACGAGGCGTGCGCCATGCTCCTGAGCGAGGCGGTGCCGGGCACCGATCTCACCGCCGAGTTCGAGCTGACCGGGCAGGAGATGCAGGTCAGGGTCGAGGTGACGACGGTCGGCAGCTCCGCTCCGAAGCGTGACGACTTCGCCTGGATGGTGCTGACCGCGCTGGCCGACGACGTCGACGCGGTGACCGGCTCCCCCGATCGCATGGCGATCGTCCTGCGTAAGCGTCGAGGCGCAGCGAGGCCGGCGTGACGGAAAGGACTGGAGCCATGGCCACCAGCGAACACGCGGTGCCCGACAGGGTGCGCGCTCGCATGCTCTTCGCCGAGCTGGCCGAGCTGGGCCC
Organism: Nonomuraea zeae; assembly: GCF_005889725.1. GTDB lineage: Bacteria > Actinomycetota > Actinomycetes > Streptosporangiales > Streptosporangiaceae > Nonomuraea > Nonomuraea zeae. Next base: position 23,553 of record NZ_VCKX01000082.1, on the reverse strand, counting down.
CGAGGAGCCGCGCCGCCAGCGCATCAGGGATGAGCTGGTCGAGCTTCACCTTCCGCTGGTCGAATACCTGGCGCGCCGCTTCCGCAACCGGGGCGAGTGGCTCGACGACCTCACCCAGGTCGCCACCATCGGGCTGATCAAGTCCATCGACCGCTTCGACCTCAACCGCGGCGTGGAGTTCTCCACCTATGCCACGCCCACCATCGTCGGCGAGATCAAGCGGCACTTCCGCGACAAGGGCTGGGCGGTGCGCGTGCCGCGCCGCCTGCAGGAGCTCAAGCTCTCGCTGACCAAGGCGATAAGCGATCTGTCGCAGCGCGAGGGCCGGGCCCCGACCGTGGCCGAGCTGGCCTCCTACCTGAAGATGACCGAGGAGGAGGTGCTCGAAGGACTCGAGTCGGCCAACGCCTACTCCACCGTCTCGCTCGACGCGCCCGACTCCGGTGACGACGACGCCCCCGCGGTGTCCGACTCGCTCGGCATCGTGGACGAGTCACTCGAAGGCGTCGAATACCGCGAGTCGCTCAAGCCGCTGCTCGAACGGCTGCCGCCGCGCGAGAAGCGCATCCTGCTGCTGCGGTTCTTCGGCAACATGACGCAGTCGCAGATCGCGACCGAGCTGGGCATCTCACAGATGCACGTCTCGCGCCTGCTCGCCCGCACGCTGGCCCAGCTGCGCGAGGGCCTGACCGCGGACGACTAGCCGTCGCCGTAGAGAGCGTGGGTGGTGGGAGGCGCCAGCAGGGTCACCAGCCCGGCCAGTGCTACCACGATCAGCGGGATCCCGAGCTGCGGCTGGTCCGACTGGATGAGCGTGACGGCGACGGGCAGCAGGAAGATCTGGGCCAGCACGGCCGGCGACCTCCCCCACCGCTCCATCTTGTACAGCCCGCCCCAGGCCACCCAGAGCAGCCCGGCGCCCACCAGCAGGCCGAACGCCGCCTCCGCCAGAGCGGTCGTGACCGCGTCGGGCGCGCCGGTCAGCGTCTCCACCGCGACGAAGGCGCCGAGCCCGAACGCCACCAGGCCCTCCAGGGCGACGACCACGGCGGCCAGGACCAGGGTGAGTGGACGATGGTTCACGCCCGTACCCTACCCGCGTCTCATGCCCGGCGGGGAAATAGGACGTTCGGCCGATAAGGCGGACATCGATCACCGGCTACGCTGGCGATATGCGCGCCATGCTGCTGGTCAATCCCAAGGCCACCACCACGAACGCACGTACGCGTGACGTGCTGATCCGCGCGCTCGGCGCGGCCGTGGAGCTCTCCGTCGAGGAGACCCGCTATCGCGGCCACGCCGCGGCGCTGGCCGCCACCGCCCGCGCCAAGGGCTACGACGTGGTGGCGGTGCTCGGCGGCGACGGGACCATCAACGAGACCGTCAACGGCCTGCTCAACCCGGTCAACGGCGGCGACGTCCCGCCGGGCGAGGAGATCCCGCCGGGCGAGGACCCGAGCGCCGGCCGACCGGCCCTCATCGTCATCCCCGGCGGCAGCGCGAACGTCTTCGCCCGCGCGCTGGGGCTGCCGAACGACCCGGTCGAGTCCACCGGCGCGGTGCTGGAGGCCCTCCGGGAGGGCCGGCGCAGGACCGTGGGTTTGGGGCAGGCCCTCTGGGAGGGGCAGAGCCGCTACTTCACGTTCTGCTCGGGGATGGGGTACGACGCCGAGGTTGTACGGGCCGTGGAGGGCCTGAGAGGCACCGGCAGGAAGGCTACCCCTGCACGGTATGTGAACACGGCTCTACGGCACTATCTGGCCACGGACAAGCGGCATCCAGCGATGCGCTTGACCGGCCCGGGGATCCCGGCCGCCGAGGGGGTGTTCATGGCGATCATCTCCAACACCTCGCCCTGGACATACGTCGGGACGCGACCGGTCACGCCGACCCCGTGGGCCAGCTTCGAGACCGGGCTCGACCTGCTCGGGCTGCGGCGCATGGGGCCGATGACCCTCGCCGCCACCATCCGGCAGATCCTCACGGAGAGTGACGTCCTTCCGGCCGGCCGGCACCTCGTCCAGCTCCACGACGAGCCCGAGTTCACGCTCACCGCGGAGCGCCCGGTGGCCTTCCAGCTGGACGGCGACTACCTGGGCGAGCGCGAAACCGTAACATTCCGGTCTACACGGAACGCATTACAAGTTCTGGTCTAGCTGGTTACATTCGGTCATTGTGTGACGCATCCGACATCCATAACCGCCAAAACTTCGCGCCAACCCTCTTGCGTGCACTCTGCGTGGCTGAAAAGCTCAACACTGACGTCGGAACGTAGGACCTTTAACAACCCCAGGTTCTCCGAGCGTCAACGGGCGGCCCCGGTCCCTACAAGGATCCGGGTAATCGTTCGCTTGAGTTAGTGAAACTCTTCACAAAGTAGTAGCCGCACGGAGCCGACCAAAGGCTCCATCTACTAAGGAGTGGACGCATGGACTGGCGCCACCGAGCTGCCTGCCGTGACGTGGACCCCGAGCTGTTCTTCCCGATCGGCAACACCGGTCCGGCCCTCATGCAGATCGAGGAGGCCAAGCACGTCTGCCGGTCCTGCTCGGCCGTCGAATCCTGCCTGAAGTGGGCCTTGGAGTCCGGCCAGGACGCCGGCGTCTGGGGCGGTCTGAGCGAGGACGAGCGCCGCGCTCTCAAGCGCCGGTCCGCTCGCGCCCGCGCCCGCGCCTCCGCCTGATCCCCCGACCCGAACCCCACTCGACCGTCCCGTACGCGTGCCGCCCTCAGGCGGCCGGGAGCGGGATCGACAGCGTGACCTCCGTGCCTCCCTCCAGGCGCGGCTGGATCGACAGTCTGCCCGACAGCTCGCCCTCCACCAGCGTACGGACGATCTGCAACCCCAGGCTGGTGGAGCTGTCGAGGTCGAAGCCCGCGGGCAGACCGCGGCCGTCGTCCCACACGACGACGTTCAGCCGGTCGGCCGTGGGCTCCACGTGCACCTCCAGTCGCTTGGGCCGCCCGTGCTGCAACGCGTTCTGCAGCAGCTCGGTCAGCGCCATGGCGACCGGCGTGGCGATCAGCGACGGCAGGACGCCGAACCCTCCGACGCGCCGCGGCGTGACGGCCACCTCGGCCGCCGACACCTCGCCGGCCATCGCGATCACCCGGTCGGCGATCTCGTCGAAGTCCACGAACTCCTCCGGCGCATGAGACAGCGTCTCGTGCACGATCGCGATCGATCCGACCCGGCGTACCGCCTCCTCAAGCGCCTCCCTGCCCTCCGGCACCTGCAGCCGCCGCGCCTGGAGCCTGAGCAGCGCGGCCACCGTCTGCAGGTTGTTCTTCACCCGGTGGTGGATCTCGCGGATCGTGGCGTCCTTGGTCATCAGCTCGCGCTCGCGCCGCCGCAGCTCCGTCACGTCCCTGATGAGGACCAGCGCGCCGATGCGGCCGCCGCCGACGATCAGCGGGATGGCTCTGAGCTGGACGATCGTGCCCCCGGACTCGACCTCGGTCTCCTTCGCCGCCCGCCCGCTGGCCACGATCATGAGGTCTTCGTTGATGGGCTCGTCCGAGTAGCACAGCGTGGCGGTGACCCGGCCCAGCTCGGCTCCGACCAGGTCGGCGTGCAGGCCGAGCCGGCGGTAGGCGGACAGGGCGTTCGGGGAGGCGTACGTGACGCGCCCGGCCCGGTCGAGCCTGAGCAGGCCGTCGCCGACGCGGGGCGAGCGGACCAGGATCGGCTCCTCGCCGGAGAAGGGGAAGCGGCCCTCGGCGACCATCTGCGCCAGGTCTGAGGCGCTCTGGAGGTAGGTCAGCTCCAGGCGGGACGGGGTGCGGGCCGAGGAGAGGTTCGTGGAGCGCTGGATCACCGCCAGGAAGCGGCCTTCGCCGTTCTCGACGGCCCGGCGGACCGGGATCGTCTCCTCTCGCACCGGGACGCCCGTGGACCAGTCGGGGTCGCCCTCGCGGCAGATGCGGCGCTCGTTCCAGGCCGTGTCGATCAGGTAGCGCTCGCCCTTGGCCGCGACGCTGCCGACGATGTCGTCGTGGTAGACGGTGGGCCCCGTCGTGGGGCGCATCTGGGCGATCGCGATCCAGCCACTCTCGCCCAGCAGCGGCGCCCACAGGATCAGGTCGGCGAAGGACAGGTCGGCCAGCAGCTGCCAGTCGGAGACCAGCGAGTGCAGCCAGTCGAGGTCCGCCTCGTCAAGCGTGGTGTGGCGGGCTACGAGGTCGCTGAGAGTCGGCACGAGTGCATCATGCGTGCTTTTCCGTGCAACAACCAAACCGGCCCTCGCACGAATGCGCACGTTTGATCGCGCATCGGATGTGCGGCCAGGAGTCCGCTCGCACCGCCCGCACGCCCGCTCAGTCGCACAGTGAAGGCCGATACGGCATCGTGCACCCAACTGGATTTACCGGAAATCTCATATTGTGAGAACCATCACACTGCCGAACACGCTCGCATCGCAGGACGGACGGTGCTCGGCGAAGCCGGAGGTGATCTACACGGCCAGGTGGTTCTGCCGCGACACGAGTGACGGACCGGCCTCGGTTGCGATCGCGCGCGCTGCTGTGGATATCCTTCACAATCAACCTGAGCTGCTCGGATCCGTGCGTGCCAGGAGCCGTACGCGCTCGGCGCCGGTCGGCCGCTCAAGCCCGCGGTTGACCGCTCGGGCCAAAGTGAGTTCCGATGATCTCGCGGTGATCAGACACGCCCTCACCGCCGTGGCAGAAGTGAAGGTGAGCGCGTGACAGACGACGGCCCCCGCGTACCGAAGTACTACGACGTGAAACGGAGCCTGCTCGAGCTCACCAAGAGCCTGCCGGCGGGCTCGGCGCTGCCGCCCGAGCGCACGCTGGCCGTACGTTTCGAGACCTCGCGCACCACGGTCAGGCAGGCGCTGACCGAGCTGGTGGTGGAGGGCCGGCTGCTGCGGATCCAGGGCAAGGGCACGTTCGTGGCCCAGCCGAAGGTGGCGCAGGTGCTGCAGCTCACCTCCTACATCGGCGACCTGCGCACGGCCGGCCTGGAGCCGGACACCAAGATCCTGGAGATCGGCTACGTCACCGCGGACGAGGCCCTGGCCCGCCGCCTGGCCATCAACCCGGGCGGTCGCGTGCTGCGCATCCACCGGCTCCGGCTGGCCAACGGGGAGCCGGTCTCGATAGACACCACTCACCTGTCCGCGCGGCGCTTCCCGCGGCTGCGGCGAGAGCTGGAGGTGCACGCGTCGCTGTACGAGACGCTGCACAACGCCTACAACGTGCGGCTCACGGACGCCGAGGAGATCATCGAGACCGTCCTGGCCACCCCGTACGACGCCAAGGCCCTCGGCGTGGACGTCGGCCTGCCGATGCTGCTGCTCACCCGGCACGCCTTCGACGCCGACGGCAACCCCGTCGAGTGGGCGCAGTCGCTCTACCGCGGCGACCGCTACAAGTTCGTCACCCGCCTGCGCCGGCCCTGACCGCCGGGTTCTTCGCCGGCCCGCGGGCCGAAGCGCCCCGGGCGACATGCCCGGACGGCGCGTACTTCCGGGCCGGGCCACTTCTAGGCTGAGCTCCATGAGCGTTCTCGTCGTGACCGGCACCGACTTCGGCGTGGGCAAGACAGTCGTCGCAGCGGCGCTGGCCGCGCTGGCCAGGGAGCGCGGCGCCTCCGTCGCCGTGGTCAAGCCCGCTCAGACCGGCACGGCCCCGGGCGAGCCCGGAGATGTCGACCAGGTGATCCGGCTGTCGGGGATCACCACGACCTTCGAGCTGTCCCGCTTCGCCGGCCCGCTCTCCCCCGCCGCCGCCGCCAAGGCCGCCGGGATGCCGCCCGTGTCCATGGCGGGGGCCGCCCGGCTGATCGGTGAGCTGGCCGAGAGCAACCGGCTGGTGGTCGTGGAGGGCACCGGAGGGCTGCTCGTACGCTTCGACGAGGACGGCGCGACGGTCGCCGACCTGGCCCGGCTGCTGGACGCGCAGGTCCTCATCGTGGCCGGCGCGGGGGCCGGGACCGTCAACCACACCGCGCTCACCCTGGAGGCGCTCGCGCATCGCGGGCTCGACCTGGCCGGGCTCGTCATCGGACGCTGGCCCGCCGCGCCGGGGATCGCCGAGCTGAGCGCCGTGGGCGATCTGGAGATGCTGGCCGCGCGGCCCCTGGCGGGCGTGCTGCCGGAGGGAGCGGGCGCGCTCGGGGGGCAGGCGTTCGCGGAGGCGGCCCGTAAGGGGCTGGGAGCCACGCTGGGCGGCTCCTTCGACCCCGTGGCCTTCCGCCACCGGCTCCCCCCGCCGTCCTGAGGAGATCCCGCGCAGACCCGCCGGCGACGCCACAATGGTGGGGCTAACCCCACCATTCATCGGCACACCAGACCCATTTCGCGCCCCGGCCCGTCGTCAATACCTTTGAGCCATGAAAGTCCCCCGCCCGTGGTCGGCTCGGGCCTGGCTGGACACGGCGCATGTGATGGTCGGGCTCCCGGTCGCCGTCATTCTCGGCGGGCTGACGCTCGTGCTGGTCGTGTCGCCGCCCCTGCTGCCGCGCGGCCTGGTCTGGGCCACCGGTGTGCAGCGGTCCAGGTTCGAGGCGTTCCTGGGCGCGTACATACCGCCCATGCCCTCCCCGACCGGCTGGCGCAGCCCCGCCACGTACCGGCAGATCGGCTACCACCTGCTGTCCCCGGTCGTGAGCCTCGCGGCGGCGGTCCTGGTGGCGGCGGTGTGGGGCGCGGCGCTGGTGGGACTGCTGTCGTTCACCGCGCCGATGCTGCAGCCGCCGCCGCTGGAGTTCCTGTTCGACCTCAGGGACGACCGGGTCGTGACCGTCTTCGTGGCCGTCGGGCTCGTGCTGGTGCTGCTCGCGCCGGTCCTGGCGCGCGGCATGGCGGCGCTGGACCTGTCGGTGGCGCGTACGCTGCTCGGGCCCAGCCGTTCCGAGCTGGGACAGCGGATCGAGACGCTCACCGAGAGCCGGGCGGGCGTGATCGACGCGGCCGACGCCGAGCGCCGCAGGATCGAGCGGGACCTGCACGACGGCGCGCAGCAGCGGCTCGTGTCGCTCGCCATGAACCTCGGGCTGGCCAGGGCCACCCTGACCGACCTGCCCGAGCCGGCCCGTGAGGCCATCGAGCAGGCGCACGAGGAGGCCAAGCTGGCGCTCAAGGAGCTGCGCGACTTCGTCCGCGGCCTGCACCCGGCCGTGCTCAACGACCAGGGGCTGGACGCGGCGCTGTCCGGGGTCGCCGCCCGCGCCCCCTTCCCGGTCAGGCTCCGCGTCGACATCGAGCGGCGTACCACTCCGACCATCGAGGCGGTGGCGTTCTTCATCGTGTCCGAAGCGCTGACCAACATCGCCAAGCACGCCGCGGCCACCAGGGCCGAGGTGAACGTGCGGCGCGAGCGCGACCGCCTGCACGTGCTCGTGTACGACGACGGCTGCGGCGGCGCCCGGCTGGACGGCGGAACCGGGCTGCGCGGCCTGGCCCAGCGGATCGACGCCGTGGACGGCTCGCTCCGGCTGTCCAGCCCCTTGGGCGGCCCCACGACGATCGAGGTGGACCTGCCGTGCGAGTAGTGCTCGCGGAGGACTCCGTGCTGCTGCGCGAGGGCCTGATCAGGCTGCTGGACGCCGCCGGCCTGCAGGTGGTGGCGGCCGTGGACGAGGCGGAAGGGCTGCTGCGCGCGGCCGAGGAGCACCGTCCCGAGCTGGTGATCACCGACGTCAGGATGCCGCCCACGCACACCGACGAGGGGCTGCGGGCCGCGCTCGTGCTGCGCCGCCAGCAGCCGGGGCTGGCCGTCCTCGTGCTCTCCCAGTACGTCGAGGAGCGCTACGCCGCCCAGCTCCTCGCCTCCGCCGCGACCGGCGGCGTCGGCTACCTGCTCAAGGATCGGGTGGCGGACGTGGCCGAGTTCATCGACGCGCTGCGCAGGGTGGCCTCCGGCGGCACCGCGCTCGACCCCGAAGTGGTCGCCCAGCTCCTGCTGCGCGGCAACAGCGATCCGCTCGAACGGCTGACGCCCCGGGAGCACGAGGTGCTCAAGCTGATGGCGGAAGGGCGCTCCAACGCGGGCATCGGCCAGGAGCTGGTGCTCAGCGAAGGGGCGGTGGGCAAGCACATCGGCAACATCTTCACCAAGCTCGACCTGCCGCCCGCGGAGGGCGACCACCGGCGGGTGCTCGCCGTCCTGCAGTTCCTCAAGATCAGGAGCCTGCCATGAGAGCGGTCTGGCTGACGGCCGGCACCCTGGCGACCGTGCTCGCACTGTTGCTGTCCACGATGCTGTTCTGGCGCGGGTTCGCCAGGGCGGAGCCGCCGACCGACACCACGCAGCGGTCGATCCCGTTCGCCAAGGACAAAGTGCTGATCGAGGCGGGCTCCGGCGACGTGCTTTTGCTGATCATGCCGGGCCGGGCGGGAGAGCTGCTGCTCGACAGGGCGCTGCGGTGGTCAGTGGAGCGGCCGACCGTGACCGAGGACTGGGACGAGCGCACCGGGACCTTGCGGCTCGACGCGACCTGCCCGGGGTCCGGCCAGCCGGCCGGGCCGGTCTGCCGGGCCGAGTACGTGGTCATGGTGCCGCCGGAGACCGACATCGAGGCCAGCGTCACCCGGGGCGACCTCGGTGTCGGTGACCTCTTCGGCGACGTGCGCCTGACCTCGGTCTCAGGCTCCGTCATGGTCCGGGACGTCGCCGGCTCCGTCTGGGCCAGGTCGGGCTCGGGCAATGTCAAGGCGGAAGGGCTCCGCGGCGGGGCGGCCGACGTGGAGGTCGGCGCCGGCGACGTGGACCTGTCGTTCGTCAATGTCCCGGCCACCGTCAACGCCGTGGTCAGGACCGCGGGAGCCGTCAACGTGAACGTGCCGAGAGGCGCCTACGACGTGACGGTGGACGCCGCCCGGTCCAGGCTCGACGTCCGGCTCGACGCCGGCTCGCCGCGCAAGATCACCGCGAGGGCGCCGAACGGCAGCGTGACCATCTGCTGCAGGTGAGCACGCCCGGCCGGTGACGATGGCGGAATCGCACGCCCGCCTTAAAGTCTGTTTACTCTTGTGACTGGTTGGTAAGTTCCCGGCATGGAGTCTGCGAAGCACGCCGGTGACGCCGCCGTCGCCGTGTCCAAGGCCTATGGCGTCGAAACCATGTTCACCCTGTCAGGAGGGCACGTCTTCCCGCTCTACGACGGGGCGGTGCACGAGGGCATGCGCATCCTCGACGTACGCCACGAGCAGAGCGCCGTCTTCGCCGCGGAGGCGACGGCCAGGCTGACCAGGAACCCGGGTCTGGCGGTGCTGACGGCCGGGCCCGGCATCACCAACGGCGTCAGCGGGGTCGCGACCGCCCACTTCAACGGCTCCCCCGTGGTCGTCATGGGCGGCCGGGCCCCGCAGTCGCGCTGGGGCAGCGGCGCCCTTCAGGAGATGGACCACCCGCCGCTGCTCGACCCGATCACGAAGCTGTCGTTCACCGCCAGCGACGCCGAGTCCGTCGGCCAGGACGTCGAGGTGGCCTTCCGCACGGCGGTCGCCCCCCACCGCGGCCCGGTGTTCCTCGACTTCTACATGGACCACCTGTTCGCCCCGTCGGCCGTGCACGACGTGCAGACGCAGACGCCCTCGCCGCTGGAGCCCGACCCCGACTCGCTGGCCGGCATCGCGCGGCTGCTGGCCGAGGCGCAGCGGCCCGTGCTGGTGTACGGGTCCGACGTGTGGATGGACCGGGCCGAGGAGGCCGCGCGCGACTTCGCGGAGACCTGGCGGCTGCCGGTCATCCCCAACGGCCAGGGCCGCGGCATCCTGCCCGCCGGGCACGAGCTGCTCGTCACGCGGGCCCGCGGCCTCGCCTTCGCCCAGGCCGACCTGGTGATCGTGGTGGGCACACCGCTCGACTTCCGGCTCGGCTACGGCTGGTTCGGCGGCAAGGACGGCGCGCCGCTGGCCCGCGTCGTGCACATCGCCGACGCGCCGTCACAGCTGGCCACGCACATGCAGCCGGCCGCCTCCGCCGCGGGCGACCTGTCGGTGGTGTTCTGGAGCCTCGGCGCCGCCTGCGGGGACGCGGGCGTCAAGCCGGACGCGTACGCCTCCTGGGTGTCGAAGCTGTCGGAGAGCGCCGCCGCGGCCATCGCGGGCGACGCCGAGCTGCTGGCCTCCGGCTCCGACCCGATCCACCCCATGCGCGTGTACGGCGAGCTGGGCAAGGTGCTGGCCGAGGACGCCGTGGTGATCGGCGACGGCGGCGACTTCGTCTCCTACGCCGGCAAATACGTCGAGCCCCGGCAGCCGGGCAACTGGCTCGACCCGGGCCCGTACGGCTGCCTGGGCACCGGCCTGGGCTACTCCATAGCCGCCCGGCTGGCCAGGCCCTCCTCCCAGGTCGTGCTGCTGCTCGGCGACGGCGCCGCCGGCTTCTCGCTGATGGACGTCGACACCCTCGTGCGCCACCGGCTCCCGGTCGTCATGATCTGCGGCAACAACGGCATCTGGGGCCTGGAGAAGCACCCCATGCAGCTCCTGTACGGCTACGACGTGGCCGCGGAGCTCCAGCCGCAGTGCCGTTACGACCAGGTCGTGACCGCGCTGGGCGGGGGCGGCGAGCTGGTCACCAAGCCGTCCGAGATCGGCCCCGCGCTGCGCAGGGCGTTCGACTCGGGCATCCCGTACATGGTGAACATCGCGACCGACCCGCAGATCGCCTACCCCCGCAACACGACGGGGGTGTGAGCGACCCGCTACTTCGACGTGGCGGTCGGGCTGGGGCTCGGCGACGACGTCTCGCAGACGCCGTCGATGACGATCAGCTTGACCGGCTTCGTCACGTCGAGCTTCGTCCCGCCCTTCGGCACCGTCTGCTGGATCTTGCCGCACGACAGGCCGTTCCTGCTGGTGGTCCTGTCGTCCACGTGCACGTCGAAGCCGGCCGCCTGCACCCGTTCCTGCCCCGGCAGGAACGGCATCCCGACCACCTCGGGCACGAGCACCAGCTTGACGCTCGGCGTGGGCGAGCCCGTGGGCGTCTTGGTCGGCGTCTTCGTGACCGAGGGCGTGGGTGTGGGCGTCTCCTCCGGCTCTTCCGTCTCCGTGGGCCGGGGCGCCCTCGTGGTGGCCGGTCTGGACTCCGGCCGCGTCGTCTCGGGCTCGGGCGGCTTGGTGGTCCGCTTGGTGGGCGGCTTGGTGGTCTTGATCGAGCTCTCGGAGTCACCCCGTGGCACGGCGGTGGTCGTGATCTGGGGGTCGCCGGGGGTCATGCCCGTCAGCGCGACCGCGCCCGCGCCCACGCCGAGCACCACCGCGGCGGCGACGCCCGCGATCAGCCCGGTCCTGCGCGGCGCCTTCGCCGCGCGGCGGCTGCCCGCGCGCCGCTCGGCCACCGTCGTCTCCTCCGACGACTGGCGGGCCCGCGCCTGGTGCGCTCCGGTCTGGTACGCCTCCACCGGCGGCACCATCGACGCCCCGGTGGACAGCGGCTGCACGGGCTCGTGCACGGCGGGCATCTGGCCGCTCGCGATCGCCCGCGCGGCCTCGCTCATCGCCCTGGCCGTCGGGTAGCGCCTGGCCGGGTCCTTCGAGAGCGCGACCTCCACCAGTGACCGGACCGCCGGGGGGATGTCGGCGGGCAGCGGTGGCGGAGCCTCCCTGATGTGCTTGAGCGCGATGGTGACCGCGCTGTCACCGTCGAACGGCCGCTGGCCGACCAGGCACTCGTACGCGACCACGCCGAGCGCGTAGATGTCGACCGCGGGGGTGACGGGAGCGCCTTCGGCCTGCTCGGGCGCGCAGTAGGCGGCGGTGCCGAGTACCATGCCGGCGTCGGTGAGCCGGTTGGCCAGGTCGGAGCGGGCGATGCCGAAGTCGGTCAGCACCAGCGTGCCGTCGCGCTGCACGAGCAGGTTGCCCGGCTTGACGTCGCGGTGCACGATCCCCTGGTTGTGCACCGCCTGCAGCGCCGAGGCGGCCTGCGCGATCAGCTCCATGGCCGCCTGCGGCGGGATCCGTCCCAGCCTGGACAGCAGCCGGTCGAGCGGCTCGCCGTCCACGAACTTCATGACGAGGTAGACGGTGTCGCCGCTCACGCCGTAGTCGTAGACGTCGACGACGCCGGAGTGGTTGATCGTGGCCATCGCCCGGGCTTCCCCCTGGAAGCGAGCGACGAACCCGGGGTCCTCCATACGGCCGGGAAGCAGCACTTTGACGGCGACGGTGCGCGCGAGCACGATGTCCTCGCCTCGCCACACCTCGCCCATGCCACCGGCGCCGATGCGGGTATCCAGTCGATACCGCCCCGCCAGCGTCGTCCCTTGTGCCACCATGACGCCCCCGTTACCCCCCTACGTCCGTAACCTCTCCCACCCCGCGGTTCTCCAACAAAGCGAACTTGTGTCGCGGTGAGGTAACACAGTGGTCACGGAACTCAGAGAGTGTACGACTCACCTGTCCCACATGCCACTTAAATGCCTCAAGCCGTACAAAGCCTATCCTGAGCCCTTACGACCGCACTTGTCCGCGTTTTCGGGAACCCCGGGGGCCTATTACCCGCCGCCGGTGACGGCCGCTCAACACGGCCGCCGTAGGCTGCACCCATGACGCTCACGCCCGGTCTCCGCGCCCAGACACTCATCATGGTCGAGATGTCGGACACCGCGAAAAAGGCGGGCAGCGGAGACGTGCCCGTGCTGGCCACACCCCGGCTGCTCGCGCTGGCCGAGGCGGCGACCGTACGCGCGATCGAGCAGCACCTCGCGCCTGGCGAGACGTCCGTCGGCACCCGGGTCGAGATGGAGCACCTGGCGGCCAGCCCGCTGGGCAGGCACGTGCAGATCGGCGTCGAGCTCACCCAGGTCGAGGGCCGGCGACTGGTGTTCGCCTTCGAGGCCCACGACAAGCACACCGTCGTGGGCAGGGGCACCATCGAACGCGTGGTGGTCGACCGCGCGAAGTTCCTCGCCCGCGCTACTCGATGACGGCGATCAGGTCGCCTTCCTGGATCACGTCGCCCTCGGCCACCTTGAGCTGCGACACGGTGCCGTCGTCCTCGGCCAGCACGGGGATCTCCATCTTCATCGACTCGAGGATGACCAGCGTGTCGCCGTCGGAGACGGTGTCGCCCTCGCTGACGACGACCTTCCAGACGTTCGCCACCATCTCAGCGCGTACCTCAGCCACCGGAACTCCCCTCTTTCAGTGCTCTAACAATGTCATGCGGTCTAGGCGCGCATCCGCGCGACCAGGCCCGTGTCGTAGTCGCCGGTGACGAACTCCGCGTTCTCCAGCAGCTCCGCACAGAATGGCAGGTTGTTCTTAGGTCCTTCTACTGCGAACTGGGCGACAGCCTTGCGCCCTTTCTCCAGAGCGTCGTCACGACTGTCGCCGTAGACGCACAGCTTGGCCATCAACGGATCGTAGAACGGGGTCACCGTGTTACCGGCTTCGTAGCCCGAATCCACGCGTACGCCGTCACCGGACGGCTCCTCCCACACCGCGATCCTGCCAGGCCCAGGGAAGAACCGCGTGGGATCTTCCGCGTAGACCCGGAACTCGATCGCGTGCCCTTCGGCGGCGGCGCGCACCTCGGGGCTCTCCCCCGCCGCGACCCGTAGCTGCAGCTCCACCAGGTCGAGCCCGGTGACCAGCTCGGTGACGGGGTGCTCCACCTGCAGCCTGGTGTTCATCTCCAGGAACACGAAGTCCTGCCGGTCCACGTCGACCAGGCACTCGACCGTCCCCGCGCCCAGGTAGCCCACGGCCTGCCCGGCCCGCACGGCCGCGGCCAGCATGCGCTCGCGCAGCTCGGCGGTGATGCCGGGGGACGGCGACTCCTCCACGACCTTCTGGTGGCGGCGCTGCACCGAGCAGTCGCGCTCGCCCAGCGCTACGACGCGGCCGTCCGGCAGGCCGAGGATCTGCACCTCGACGTGGCGGGCCCGCTCGATGTAGCGCTCCAGCAGCACGGCGGGCCCGTCGAGCGCGTCGCCCGCCGGCCCCGCGAACCTGGCGGCCGCCCTCGCCGCCTGCTCGAACGCCTTGGCCAGGCCCTCGTCGTCGTACGCCACGCTCATGCCGATGCCACCACCGCCGCCCGCGGTCTTGACCATGACCGGGTAGCCGATGACCTCGGCGGCCTTCAGCGCCAGCGACAGATCGGTGACCGGCTCGCGGGTGCCCGCGGCGACCGGCACGCCGGCGTCCTCCATGAGGTTGCGAGCGTTGATCTTGTCGCCCATCCGGTCGATCGCCGCCGGGGCGGGCCCGATCCACACCATCCCGGCGTCGATGACCGCTCTGGCGAACGCGGCGTTCTCCGCGAGGAACCCGTAACCCGGGTGGATCGCCTTCGCGCCGGTCGCGCGGGCCGCCTCCAGCACCTTGCCCGCGTCCAGGTAGCTCTGCGCGGGATTGGCCGGGCCGATCAGCACGGCCTCGTCGGCCTCGCGGACGAACGGCAGGTCCGCGTCGGCCTCCGAGTAGACCGCGACGGCGCGCAGGCCCATGCGCTTGACCGTACGGATGATCCGCCGCGCGATCTCGCCCCGGTTGGCGATCAGAACGGGTCCGAGCGTCTCAATAAGCACGCCGCCCACCCTATGACCGCCGGCGGCTCGCCCCCTTTCTCCCGAAACCACCGATCCGACAATCACGATCTGTAGGAAACCCACAATTGTGAGCCGCCGGAAACGGGACAGGCAGCCGGCCGTCTTGTACGGATCAGACGCGACCTCGGTCGATCACCCGCGCGAGCGCCTCCAGGGCGTGGGCGTCGTACACGCTGCCCGATGACAGCCTGATCCGCTCCAGCGCCGCCCCCGCGCGGTCACGGTCGGTCGAAGGGCCGACCAGGTCGTCGTAGGCGTTGGCGACCTTGATGATGCGGCTCGACAGCGGCGGATCGTCGGTGATCGGGTCGCACTGGCGCCTGACCACCTCGGCCACCCGGTCGAGCACGCCCGTCTGCCTGATCACCTCGGCGCCCAGCTCGGCGATGCGGCGGGCCTGCTCGGGCTCGGTGAGCACGGTGGCGCCGCCGGGGATCGGGTCGCGCAGCGAGAGCTGGCCGATGTCGTGCATCAGCGCGGCGTACTCCAGCTCCAGCAGCTCCGGCTCGGCCATGCCCAGCTCCCTGCCGACGGCCACGGCCAGGCGGCTGACCCGGCGCGAGTGGCCGGGCTCGACGTAGCCGCCCACCTCCGTGACCCGGGACAGAGCGCGTACGGTCTGCAGATAGGTCGCGCGGATCCCGGCGTATTTCCGGAAGGCCACCTGCGTGACCAGCAGCGGCGCGGCGAAGACCAGCAGCGCCACCAGGTCCATGCTGTGCGTGGCGAGCGCGAGCAGCACCCCGGACGAGGCCACCGCCGCCCCCAGCGGGAAGGCCATGTTGATCTCGTCGCGCACCGCCACCCGGAACGCCGTGCGGACCTGCTCGGCCCGCAGCAGCGCGGCGATCAGCACGTCGATCAGCAGGGTCACCGCGATGAGCGCCACCATCACCGCGAGCGCGGGCCACCAGGTGCTGGTCGGCGGCTTGGTGAGCTCGTAGAGCGAATCGGTCAGCGGCCGGAAGGCGAAGGCCAGCAGCGCGCCGGTGAGCAGGCGGCGGGCCATCGCGTCCAGCCGCGGCGGCCGGCCGACGGCCAGGTGCGGGAGCGCTCCCGCGAGCATGCCGACCGCGATCACCGCCACGACCTGCAGCGCGGAGTGGTGCAGCTGGTTCTGGCTCAGGTCGAGCAGCAGGGTGTAGCCGAGCGCGGCGGCGGCCCCGATCGGCGCGACCTCCCTGTTGCCCGGCATGGTGAGCCTGGCCAGCTCGCCGACCGCGATCAGCGCCCCGAACCCGACCGCGATCTCCGGGTCGACGAGCCCGATGGCGGCGGTGTGGGCGATGCCCGCGACCGCGACCAGCCCGGCGGCGCAGATGAGCAGGAGCTGGCCGGAGTCGAGCCGGCGCAGGACCGTGTTCAGGGATCCTTCGCTGCGTCTGACGCGCTCTGTGGTGGTCATTGGCCGGTCACGACCTCGATGGGCATGGTCGGGTCGTCGTGGTCCTTGATCGGGGTCTCGGTGGCCTCGGGCGGCGGCGGATCGACGCGGCGCGGCGGCTGCCACGGCTCGTGCTCGAGCGCGCGGATGAAGGCGGCCACCATGACGGGGTCGAAGTGGGTGCCCGCGGTCTTGCGCAGCTCGTCGATGGCCTCGGGCACGGGCCGCGCGCCCCGGTAGGAGCGGTCGGAGGTCATCGAGTCGAACGCGTCGGCCACCGCGATGACCTTCGCGAACTCGGGGATCTCGTCACCCGCGAGCCCCATCGGGTAGCCGGTGCCGTCGTGGCGCTCGTGATGGTGCATGATCCCGGCGTACGCCTCGTCGAGGAAGCCGATGCCGCGCACGATCTCCAGCCCGCGCATCGGGTGGAGCTGGATCGCGGCGAACTCCTCTTCGGTGAGCGGCCCGTTCTTCTGCAGCACCTTGGTGGGCACGCCGAGCTTGCCGACGTCGTGGAGCATGCCCGCGTAGCGGATCGCCCGCACCCGCTCCAGCCCCATGCCGATCTCCTGGGCGATCATGGACGAGGCGAGCGAGACGCGCGTGCAGTGGCCCCTGGTGTAGTAGTCCTTGGTCTCCACGGCCTGGCAGAGTGCGGCGATCGTGGCGTCGTAGGAGCGCTGCTGCGCGTGATACTGGCCGAAGGCCCACCTGGCCACGAAGAGCGGCAGCAGCACCAGCACCGCCGAGATCGACTGCACCGTCGCCCACAGCCCGGCCACCAGCAGCCCGAACGTGCCGTAGCCCAGGTAGGACAGCAGGAACTGGGCCATGCCGCGCATCGGCACCTCGGTGGCCCGCACCCTGGTGGCCAGCCCGATCATGGTCAGCGTGAGCACGATGTTGAGCGGCACGAAGACGGCCGTCGCCGCGGCGTAGGGGCCGATCAGGTCGTCGAACGCGTTGACCTGCGGCACGCCGACCCGGCCGTCGAGCGCTTCGTAGAGCCCCCCGGCCGCGTAACCGCAGATGGCGAACTGCGCGCCGTTGAACAGCCGTTTGATCAGCGGCAGCCCCGGCCGCACGCTCAGCACGGCGGTGAGCCCCACGAGCGCGGCGCCCTCCGGCCCGATCAGCACGACCGCGGCCAGCGCGGCGGAGAAGCTCACCGACACCGCGAACTGCTCGACGTTGAGCAGCGTCGGCATCGACTCGCACACCAGGAACAGCAGCGCGAGGACCAGCAGCACGTCCAGGTCCGCCGGGGCCACGAGGGTGCCGGAGACGATCACGCTGCGTACGATGAGAGCGGCCGCCGCGCCTATCACGGCGACCAGATAGACCCTTGCAGGCCACGGCAGATCACGCATTGCGGCCCCCTACGGTGTTCAGGTCCAGGACACCCCGGGCGGAACCGCCGGGCCGGCCGGCATGACCACCGGGGTGATCAGCACGACGGCCACGAGCAGCCGGGCGGCCATAACCTTCAACATCCACATGCCTCCACGTCGACTTCTGGGGTTCACGCTACAGAAGACGAGGTGACCGCACGGGCGTAGTCGGAAATCGCAAGCAAAGCGTAATCAACCAGCTACTTGCCGCGACGACCCGCGGCCCACTCGACCGTCCGCTTCACCCCGGTCGGCAGATCGACGCGCGGCTGCCAGCCGAGCCCGTCGTGCGCCGGCACCGGGTCGACCGCCATCGCGGGCAGGTCGCCCTGGCGCGGCGGCGCGAACCCGGGCTTGTCCTGCGCCCCGGCGGCGTCGGCGATCAGCGAGTGCAGCCGGCGGTCGGTGGTCTGGATGCCGGTGCCGAGGTTGAAGCGGCGGCCGTTGCCGTCCGGCCCGCACGCCCTGGCGAAGCCGTCGACGACGTCCTCGACGAAGATGTAGTCGCGGGTCTGGGTGCCGTCGCCGTAGAGGACCGTGGGGGTGCCGGCCAGCAGGGCGTCGGTGAAGATCGCCACCACCCCGGCCTCCCCCTCGGGCGACTGGCGCGGGCCGTAGACGTTGGAGAGCACCAGCGTGGTGTATTCGATGCCGTGCAGCGCGCGGAAGGTGGCGAGGTAGGTCTCGCCGCTCAGCTTCGAGGCGGCGTACGGCGAGCGCGGGTCCGTGGCCGCGTCACCGGGCACGGGGATCGTCGTCGGGCGCCCGTAGACGGCCACGGACGAGGCGAACACCACCTTGCGCGTGTGCCCCTCGTGGGCCGCGGTCAGCACCGCCGCGGTACCCTCGACGTTGATCCGGGCGTCGCGCACCGGGTCGGCGACGCTCTTGCGCACGCTGATCTGCGCGGCCAGATGGCAGATGACCTCCGGCCGCAGCTTCGACACCAGGCCGATCAGCGCCGGGTCGAGCACGTCGAGCTCGTGCAGCCGGAACCGCTCGCTCTCCCCGGCCTGCGTCAGGTTGGCCCTGCTCCCGGACGACAGGTCGTCGACCACGTCGACCTCGTGCCCGTCGGCCAGCAGGCGATCGACGAGATTGGACCCGATGAACCCGGCACCCCCGGTGACCAACACGCGCATGGGGTGAATCCTAGTCGGCCAGCTCCGACCTCACCTGCGCGATGCGGGCCAGCACCTTCGAGCGCAGGTCCGCCGGGATCGGGTCGCAGCCGCAGTGCTTGGCCACCAGCGCCTTGATCGCCTTGTCCAGGTCATATTCCTTCAGGCACGGGCTGCACTCGTCGAGGTGGACACGGATGTCGACGACGTCGCCATCGGTGAGCTCGCCGTCCAGATAGGCGTAGACCTTGTCCAGGACCTCGCGACAGTCGGTGTCATGCGGGTTGCCACAGCTCATTTCGATCCCTCCGCCGGGACCAGGCCACGCTCGCGGGCATAGTCCTCAAGGAGGCCCCGCAACTGCCTGCGTCCCCTGTGCAGCCTCGACATCACGGTGCCGATCGGAGTGCCCATGATGTCGGCGATCTCCTTGTAGGGGAAGCCTTCGACGTCGGCCAGATAGACCGCGATCCTGAACTCCTCAGGCAGGGCCGCGAGCGCCTGCTTGATGTCGCCGTCGGGCAGGTGCTCCAGCGCCTCGACCTCGGCCGACTTCAGACCGCTCGACGTGTGGGACTCGGCGCGGGCGAGCTGCCAGTCCTCGATCTCCTCGGTGCCGGACTGCTTGGGCTCACGCTGCTTCTTGCGATAGCTGTTGATGAACGTGTTGGTCAGGATCCGGTAGAGCCACGCCTTGAGGTTGGTGCCCTGCTGGAACTGATGGAAGGACGCGAACGCCTTGGCGAAGGTCTCCTGGAGCAGGTCCTCCGCGTCCGCGGGATTTCGGGTCATCCGGAGCGCGGCGGAGTAAAGCTGTTCGAGATACGGCATGACGTCGCGCTCGAATCGCTCACTGCGCTGCTCCAGCGTCTCCGCGCCTGTCGCGGGCACCGGACCCACCCCCCTAAGATCACCGGTGGCCGGCTGTGGCGGTACACCGTACTCAGGGGAGGATACCCGCTGGCCCGTGACCCGATGGTCAGCGGGTCGTGGGCTGAGCACCTTGGCGTAGGAGCTCGGCGAAGGGCCGGGTGAAGGGCTGGGTGAAGTGCTCGGCGAAAGGCTCGGCGAAGGGCTCGGTGAAGGAGAGAGAGACGCGAACCTGCGACCGCCGGAGCGGTCGCGATCGTCAAGAACAGCGGGCATGCTCGTCGCAACACGCCCGCGCCCTTGTCTGTTCCCGCAAGATAGAAGGTACGAAGGACCCGGTGCGGGGAACGTCAATACGTACCGGCTGGTAGCCCATTTCCCGGAACCCAGGAGTCGCGTGTGCTGCCCATTCCGGCCGAGGAACTGAACGGCTCAGGGACGCTCGGGCCGTACTGGACCTTCTACCGCGCCGTCGCCGCCGAACAACTCAACCGATGGCTTCCCGGTGAGCCCTCCGTGATCCTCGATCTGTCCGGTGGCCGCGGGCGGTGGTCCGGTCAGGCGGCCAAGGCGGGGCACCGGGTGATCGAGGTCCTCGACTTCCGCAGGACGGTCGACGCGCAGTCGCGGCTGCGAGACGCCGACCGGGTCCGCCACGTACGCGCGGACGACCTGGCGTTCCTGCCCGACGCGAGCGTGGACGCCGTGCTGGCGGAAGAGCGCGTGATGTCGATCGAGCTGATGGCCGAGTCGGCCATGAGCGACGTGGCCAGGGTGCTGCGGCCCGGCGGCCGGGCGCTGGTGTGCGTCGACTCGCTCGTGCTCGGCATGGCCATACTCGCCGAGCAGGAGCAGTGGCAGCACCTGCGGCAGACCGGCGAGGTCATGCTCGTGCCGTGGCCGGACGGCAGCATCACGCGGTGCTTCAGCAGCGGGCAGCTGCGCGAGCTGCTGATGGGCGCGGGGCTGGAGGTGGAGTGGATGCGGCCGCGCACGGTCCTGTCCCCGTCCACGGTCGACCACGTGCTCGGGTCCGACACCCGGTCGCTGACCTGGCTCGTACGCACGGAGCTGGAGGCCCATCCCGACGACGACGACACCGTGGGGATCCACCTCGTGGCCAGCGCCCGCAAGTGCTGAGCCGGGTGACCCGCGACGAGCCTGGCCGCCGCCGTTCTTCGTGTCCGGCGGCGTTCGGCGCTCACCGCGGCCTCGGTCGTGCCGCGCGGTCCATCAGCGGCGCGCGGCCTCGGTCTTGCCGCGCGCTACCGGCGGCGTTCGCGCTTGCCCTGGCACTGGACGCAGCGCGCGGCCTCCGGCCGGGCCTCCAACCGGCCCTCCGGCACCGGCTTGCCGCAGTCGACGCACCTGCCGTACGCGCCTTCGTCGACGCGCTTGATCGCCTCGATCACCGCGCGGCGCTGTGCGGTGGCCACGGTCAGCATGGCCTGGGCGCGATCGGCGTCGGTCAGGTCGGAACCGGCGTCGGCCGCCGAGTGCTCGCGTACGGCGACGGGGTCGCCTTGGAGGACCCCGATCGAACGATCCAGTTCCGCGAGCATGTCTTCCAGCCGCTCACGAGCGGTCGTGACGTCCACGAATCCGCACCTCCGGGTAAATGAGGGCAGCCCGCGGCAAGGACTCCCCGGTTGTCCCGCCCGGTGCAATTTAGGGGGCATTTTGGCGGTGACACCGAGTAAACGGATGCATCGCTTTCCTCACCGAATGCCCATTTACCGTGCTTCTTACACCTTTAGAAAAGCGGCGTCTCCTCCTCCTCAGGTAGCGGTTTGATGAGGTCCGGGCCATTGTTTCGCACGTTGTTGACATCGGTGGAGACCGCGTACGCCGTGAGCCGGCCCGCCTCCGCGGGCACCAGCAGCCCGGAGGCCTGCGCGGTGTCGGTGAGCTTGGGGTCGAGCCATTCGGCCCAGCGCTCGCGCTCGATCATCATGGGCATCCTGTCGTGGATGCGCCCGAGCTCGTCCTCGGCGTCGGTGGTGATGACGGTGCAGGTCACCAGCCATTTCAGCGGATCGTCGTCGTCGCGCGACGGGTCCTTCCAGAACTCGTACAGGCCCGCCATGGCCAGCACCCCGCCGTCTTCGGGATGAATGAAGTACGGCTGTTTCTTCTTCTTTTCACCTTCGACCGGCATCCACTCGAAATAGCCGTCGGCGGGGAGGAGGCACCTGCGCTTGGCGAACGCCTGGCGGAACGACGGCTTCTCGGCCAGCGTCTCGGCCCTGGCGTTGATCAGCCGCGAGCCGATCGACGGGTCCTTGGCCCAGGCAGGCACCAGGCCCCATTTCACGATCCTGAGCTGGCGCACCGCCCGCTCGGCTTCCTTGGGCACGCGGCTGAGGACGGCGTAGACGTTCTTGGTCGGCGCCACATTGAAGTCGGCGCCGAGCTCCTTGTCGGGGTCACCGTCGAGCTCGACCTGGAACTCCTCCAGCAGCTCGTGCTTCTTGCGCGCCGAGGCGTATCTACCGCACATGACCCCACACTGCCATGTCCGGCATTCGATCGCATGTTTCGATCATGCGCGGCGCCCGCTCCTCTGCTCAGCTCGGCCCGTCTCCCACGAACCACCTCCGGACAGGCCTTCCCAGGCGGGCCGTGGGCACCTTCCCATACGAACCCGAGCGGGCCGGTCCCAGGCGAACCGAGGGGACCTTCGCAGGCGAACCTGAGCGAGCCTTCCCACGCGAACCCAAGAGGGACCTTCCTACGCGAACCCAAGGGGACCTTCCCAGGCGAACCCGAAGGGACCCGGGGAAGCCGGGTGGACAACCCTCCAGGGCGGTTATCCACAGGCAGCATGACCGCAGCAGGCCGTCATCCACAGGCTGTGACCCCGCCCCACCACGCCCAGTAGTCTTTGACCATGCCCGCTCCGCACTGGCCCGCCCCGACGGCGACCACTCCGGTCACCGCCACCGTCGCGCTGCCCGGCTCCAAGTCGGTGACCAACCGAGCGCTGCTCCTCGCCGCGCTCGCCGACGGACCAGGCACCGTACGCCGGGCGCTGCGCAGCCGCGACGCGGACCTCATGGCAACGGCGCTACGAGCGTTGGGCACCACGCTGGAGGCCACCGACGAGAGCGCCGCCGGAGTCGACTGGCAGGTGACGCCGGGCCCGGTGCGCGGCGGTGCGAGCATCGACGCCGGGCTGGCAGGGACCGTGATGCGGTTCGTCCCGCCGATGGCCGCCCTGGCCGACGGGCCCGTCTTCTTCGACGGTGACCCCCACGCCCGCAAACGCCCGATGGGTCCCATCCTCGACGCCCTGCGCGCGCTCGGGGCGCGGGTCGACAACGACGCCCTGCCGTTCACCATCAGCGGCCCCCTGACGGGTGGGGAGGTCACACTGGACGCCTCGGGCTCGTCGCAGTTCGTCTCGGGCCTGCTGCTGACCGCCGCGCGCTTCGAGAAGGGCATCACGATCCGCCACGTGGGCCCGCCGGTGCCCTCACAGCCGCACATCGAGATGACCGTACAGATGCTCAGGGCGGCGGGCGTCACGGTGGACGACAGCGAGCGCGACGTGTGGCGCGTCCTGCCGGGCCCCATCGCGGCCAGGGACATGACGGTGGAGCCCGACCTGTCCAACGCCGCCCCGTTCCTGGCGGCGGCCCTCGTCACGGGCGGGACGGTCACGATCCCCTCCTGGCCCCTGCACACCACCCAGGCCGGCGACGCCCTGCGCGGCCTCCTCACCACCATGGGCGCCACAGTCACCCGCTCCCCAGCGACCGGTGACTCGACAACCCCGGCCAGTCCCGACGCCATCGACCAGCCGGGAGTCCCTGCCCCCTCGGACACCACCGACCTGGTGGTCACGGGATCGGGTGCGCTCACCGGCATCGACGCCGACCTCCGCGACGTGGGCGAGCTGACCCCGACGATCG
This sequence comes from Nonomuraea zeae, assembly GCF_005889725.1. Classification (GTDB taxonomy): domain Bacteria; phylum Actinomycetota; class Actinomycetes; order Streptosporangiales; family Streptosporangiaceae; genus Nonomuraea; species Nonomuraea zeae. The sequence goes on along the minus strand of NZ_VCKX01000082.1, from coordinate 337 downwards.
CCGCCCTGGCCGCGCTGGCGACCACGCCGAGCCGCATCCGCGGGGTGAGCCACCTGCGCGGCCACGAGACCGACCGGCTGGCCGCGCTCGCCACCGAGATCAACCGCCTCGGCGGCGACGCGGAGGAGACCGAGGACGGCCTCAACATCCGCCCTCGCCCGCTGCACGGCGGCACCTTCCACAGCTACGACGACCACCGCATGGCCACGGCAGGCGCCGTGATCGGCCTCGCGGTGCCCGGCGTGGAAGTGGAGAACATCGCGACGACCGCCAAAACCCTGCCCGAGTTCGTGCAGATGTGGACGGCGATGCTGGACACCCCGTGACCCCCACACCC
>NZ_VCKX01000738.1 GCF_005889725.1 Nonomuraea zeae | reverse complement strand
GTGTATCGGAGATAGGGCCGGGGGCGGTCGGTCGGGCGCCGCTGGGCGGAGCGGGCTTCGGCGTCGCCGCGGCGAGGGCGCTGGCGGTGCGGGCGCTGACCGTGCGGACGGTGGCGGTGCGGACGCTGGGCCTGCTTGGAGCCACGGCTGTGAGAGCCGCCGCGGCCGAGAACTCGGTGCCACCCGGGGCCGGCGTGTGCGCTCTGGGCGGCGCGTCCGGCTCGGAGGCCATTGACGTGACGCTCACCGCCCCTGCCGGGGCGAAGAAGGTGGTGCTCGCGGCAGTGGCCAGGATGCAGGCTCCTTCGGGTGACGGCCCGACGATCATGACCAGGACCGCCGCCCTGCGGGTCACGGGGCAGACGACGACGTTCAGCGGCCCCGCCGTACGCGTGCAGCCCAGCGAAGCCGTCCGGCCGGGCGGAGACGGCCCCAGACGGGGGCAGCCCGCCAAGATCGAGGCGGTCGCGCGGCAGCCCGTGGACGTGCGGCGGGCCGGTGAAGCGCCGGACGGACACGCGGACATGACGGCGGATCGCCCCGGAGAAGCGCGCAAGGCGCAACAGGCCCGCAGGGCAGGAACGACAGGAGCGCGGGCGGTCGGGGCC
>NZ_VCKX01000737.1 GCF_005889725.1 Nonomuraea zeae | reverse complement strand
GGGCCAGGGTGCGGCGGGCCCTGGTGACGATGGGGGCGTCCACGAACCGGCCGTCCGGCAGCGCGACCGCGCCGCTCCCCGACCGCTCGGCCCGTTCCGCCGCCTCGACGATCTCGGCGGCCCTGGCCGTCTCCTCCTCCGTCGGGCGGAACGCCCGCCTGATCACGGGGATCTGCCGAGGGTGGATCGCGGTCCGGCCGAACAGGCCGAGCGCCCGGCCGGCCCGGCAGGAGGCGAGGAGACCGCCCTCGTCCTTGACGTTCGGGAAGACCGACATCGGCACCGGCGGCAGGCCCGCCGCGGCGGCGGCGAGCACGACCTGGAGCCTGAGGTGGTTCATGGCGTTCTCGTCGGTGATGGACAGCTCGGCGGCCAGGTCCTGCTCGCCGAGCGCGACCCCGGCGACGCGGGGGTGCGCGGCGATCTCCCTGGCCGCGACGATCCCGGCCGCCGACTCCAGCAGCGCGTACGCCGGCGCGCCGGTGACGGCGTCGAGCACGTCCGCCGACTCGACCTTGGGCAGCCGCACGGCGTCGGCCAGGTCGCCGACGGCGGCCAGGTCGTCGAGCCCGCGCGGCCCGGCGAGGTCGTTGACCCGGACGTGCACCTGCACCCCCCCGC
>NZ_VCKX01000081.1 GCF_005889725.1 Nonomuraea zeae | reverse complement strand
AGAGGTGTATAAGAGACAGGTCCCTCGGGCATGCGCGTCTGGCTGCCCGCGTCCACCCCCCACCCCCTCTAGGAGAGCGACGTGTCCTTACGCTTACGAGCCCTTGCCTGCGCTCTGACCACCGCCGCCGCCACCGTCCTGATCTCCGCGTCCCCCGCCGCCGCGGCGGGGGCCACCCTCACCGTCAACGTCGCCCAGCCGTTCCGGCCGGTCACCCACGCCGCCTCGGGCGGCCTGTACGGCCTGGCGGAGAACTCCCGGCCCGCCGACTCCACCCTGCTGCCCATCAAGGTGAACTCGCTGACCCAGCCCGCCCCCGGCGTCGGCCAGCGGCCCAACGGCCAGCCGCCCGGCGGCGACTCCCTGCTGGTCGCCCCCCAGGCCACCAGGGTCGGCGCTGGCCAGTTCATCCGGATGCCGGACATCTATCCCGACTTCCCGTACCGGTGGGTGAGCTGGGACGACTGGCTGGCCAAGGTGAACACCATGGTCAACGCCAGGTTGTCGGCCAGCACGGTCACCAACGTGATCGGCTGGGAGCTCTGGAACGAGCCCGACTACACCTGGAACACCTCCGCCGCGGGCAACTTCAACGACGGCTGGGTGCGTACCCACCGCGCCGTGCGCGCCCTCGACGCGCAGACCCCGATCGTCGGCCCCAGCACGGCCGTCTACGACCGCTCCTGGATGCAGTCGTTCCTCACCCGCGCCAGGGACACCGGCACGCTGCCCGACATCATCTGCTGGCACGAGCTGACCAACCCCACCAGGATCGCCACCGACATCGCCGACTACCGCAACCTGGAGTCCTCGCTCGGCATCAGCCCGCGGCGCATCTCCATCAACGAGTACGCCGCCCCCGCCGAGGTCGACGTGCCCGGCCGCATCGCCAGCTACGTCGCCAAGCTGGAGCGCGCCGGCGTCGAGTCCGCCCACCGCGCGTTCTGGTACGAGTACGGCACCATGAACGGCCTGGTCGTCAACAACAACCAGCCGACCGGCACCTGGTGGCTGTACAAGTGGTACGGCGACATGGCCGGCAGCATGGTCACCACCGCCACCACCACGACGACCGGCCTGGACGGCTTCGCCGCCTACGACGGCACCCGCAAGATCGTCAACGTGGTGTTCGGCAACGAGGCGGGCACCAACACCGTCAACCTCACCGGTCTCGGCGCGCTCGGCTCCAGCGTGCGCGTCACGCTGCTGTCCAGCCCCTCCAGCGGCCGCTTCACCGCCGTGACCGCGCCGGCCGCGGTGTCCAGCACCACCAGGACGGTCAGCAACGGCCAGCTCAGCGTCTCCGTGCCGAACATGGTCGCCACCAGCGCGTACCAGCTCGTCGTCGAGCCGGCCAGCGGCGTGCCGTCCTACCAGCAGCGCTACGAGGCCGAGAACGCCGCGCCGTTCCGCGCCGAGCGGCTGACCGCCGCCGGCGCGTCCGGCGGCGGCTACGTCGGCCGCATCGACAACTCCGGCACGCCGCGCACCGACAGCTACGTCGACTTCGTGGTCAACGTGCCGGCGGCCCGCGCGTACACGATGACCATCGGCTACGCCAACGGCACTGGCGCCACTGCCACCCAGGGCCTGGCCTACAACGGCGGGGCCTGGAGCACGGTGAGCTACCCGCCGACCGCCGGGTGGGGCCAGTTCGGCGCCACCGTCAGCACCAGCGTCACCCTCAGAGCCGGCTACAACGTGATCCGCCTGGCCAAGGGCTCGCCGTTCTTCGCCGGCGGGACCGGCTACGCCGAGCTGGACTACATCCAGCTCACCTGAGCGCCGGACCCGGCCGGGACCGCACGCCCGGCCGGGACCGCACGCCCGGCAGGCTCGGCGCCCCGTGGCAGGCGCGCCGGGCCTGCCGCCGGTCTCAGCGGGAGGCGTCGGAGGGCGCCCGGTTGAAGCTCGCGCGATAGGCCGTGGGAGTCAGGCCGACCCGGCCGGCCAGATGCTTGCGGAGAGAGTCGGCGCTGCCCAGGCCGCTCTTCTCCGCCACCTGGTCCATGGGCAGAGCGGTGGTCTCCAGCAGCTCCCTGGCCCGGTCGACGCGCCGGTGCAGCAGCCATTGGAGCGGGCTCAGCCCGGTCTCGGCGTGGAAGCGCCGGGTGAGGGTGCGCACGCTCGTCCTGGCATGCCCGGCCAGGTCGGCCAGGGTGAGCGGGCGGTCGAGCCGCTCCAGCGCCCAGGCGCGGGTGGGGGCGAGCGAGGTGCCGCGCTCGGGCGGCAGCGGGGTCTCGATGAACTGGGCCTGGCCGCCCGGCCGTACGGGGGCGACGACCGCGAGCCGCGCGGCCGCGTTGGCCGCCGCGGCGCCGTAGTCGAGCCTGATCAGGTGCAGGCACAGGTCGATGGCGGCGGCGGCGCCCGCCGAGGTGAAGATGCCGCCGTCCTCGACGAAGAGGACGTCGGGCCGGACATTGACGGACGGGAACCGGGCGGCGAGGTCGCCGGCCAGCCCCCAGTGCGTGGTGGCGCGGCGTCCGTCGAGCAGGCCGGCCTGCGCCAGCACGAAGGCCCCCGTGCACAGCGAGGCGATCCGCGCGCCGCGGGCCGCGGCTTTCCGCAGGGCGTCGAGGACCTCCTGGGGAGCCTGCTCGCCGCCGCTGCCGACCGCGATCACGGTGTCGGCCCACTCCACCGCGTCCAGGCCGTTCGTCACCACGACGTCCGGCCCGCCCACGGTCGGCACCGGGCCCGGCCGCGCCGTGCAGATGCGCACGTCATAGTGCGGGACGCTGTTGAACACCATGAGCGGGATCGAGACGTCGAAGCTCAGCACTGGGGGTACGACGACCGCGGCGATGCGATGCATGGCCAGATCCTCCGGATAGTTGGCATTCTGGCCACTATCTCACGAGGCCAGAGAACGACACCGTTGTCAGCATGAAATCTCATGTCATCGTGGGTCGCGGGGCCACCGCGACGAAGACCGCTCTGCTGCTCGCCGAGGACGGCGAGCGGGTCCGCATGATCAGCCGTACCGGCGGCGGGCCCGAGCACCCGCTCATCGACCGGGTCGCCGCGGACGCGACCGACACCGATCGGCTCACCGAGCTGACCGAGGGGGCGGACACGCTGTTCACCACCGCGGCACCGGCGTACCACGCCTGGCCCGAGCAGTTCCCGATCCTGTCGGCGTCGCTGCTCACGGCGGTGGAGCGGACCGGCGTCGCCTACGTCATGCTCGGCAACCTGTACGCCTACGGGCCGGTCGACGGGCCGCTGCGGCCGGACTTCCCGCTGACCGCGACCGGGCCCAAGGGCCGGACCAGGGCGCGGGTGTGGGAGGAGGCCGCCGCCTCGGGGGCGAAGGTGACCGAGGTGCGGGCCGGCCAGTTCTACGGCGCCGGCGCCTACTCGGTCTTCAGCCTCATGGTGCAGGGGCAGGTGCTGGCCGGCCGGCTCGCCCTGGTGCCGCAGGAGCTCGACGTGCCGCACAGCTACTCGGCGATCGGCGACGCCGCACGCACGCTGGTCGCCGCGAGCCGCGACGAGCAGGCGTACGGCAGGGCCTGGCACGTGCCCACCGCGACGTTGTCGGTACGGGAGCTGGCCGGGCGGCTCGCCCGGCTCGCGGGGGCGCCGGAACCGCGGCTGGAGGAGATGACCGAACGCGACCTGACCCTGCTCGCGTTCACCGAGCCGTTCTGGGCGGAGCTGCACGAAGTGCTCACCAAGCCCGGCCACCCGTTCGTCGTCGACTTCACCGAAACGGAGAAGATCCTCGGGGTGAGCGCCTCCCCTGTGGACGACGTGCTCCGGGAATTGTTCTAGCGCGGGGCGGCGCCGGGACCGCAGGTCAGTTGTCGTGGTAGACCATGGGCCCGGCCGCGTTGAACGCCGCCTTGGACGCGTCCTTGAGCCACGGCCGCACGCTGGTGGATGAGGCGCGGTTGGTGTAGATGGCCATGGTGTGCAGCAGGTACCGGTGCGTGGAGCCGATCCACCCCCACGTCTGCGCACGGTTCCAGCTGCCCGAGTCGCAGAGCCCGGCCCCCGGGCCCTTCCTGGGGCACACGATGCCCCAGTCGTCCGCGTAGGCGGTGTCGAGCCTTGAGTACGCGGTGTCGGCCCGGTCCGCGTTCTTCAGCGGGACGACCCAGACGGACACCATGATCCGCCGGTTCGCCGGGGCGTTCGGGTTGACGTAGGCGCCTTTGATCATCTTGGTGCAGCGTGCCTTGCGCAGAGCGCTGCGGACATTGCTGTCGTGGTACGAATCCGGGCACTTGCCTACGCCGCTCGCCTTGAGGTTGTAGCGCACGCCCTTGGCGGTGGTGAAGGACTCCGGCAGCAGGGCCGTCGGCGTCAGCGGGGTCGGGTCGGTGGCCGAGCTGTCGAGGTCGGCGATGCTGAACGGCTCTTCGGTGGGCTCGTCGCTCGGCTCCTGCGTCGGCTCCTCGGACGCGGATTCCGAAGGCTCCGGGGAGGGGGAGTAGGTGTAGGAGGGCTCGGCGAGGGTGAACGAGGCGCCGGAGGACGGCGCGTTCGAGCTCACGCTCTTGACGGCGGCGTTCACGCCCACCACGGCCAGCACCAGGGCGAGCACTCCCGCGCCGACGCCGAGGCCGATGACCTTGGCCGGGAAAGGGCTGCCGCTGGTCTGCGGCGGTATCTGGGGGAAGGAGCCGGGAACGCCAGGAGGACCGGGAGGGCCGGGAGGAGGGAGCGGCGGTGGTGCCACGGTGGTCGGGGCGGTGGAGGCCGACAGCGCGGTCTGCCTCAACAGCGTGGCCCACTGCGCGGGAGCGGGCCGCTGGGACGGGGGCTGGTGCAGCCCCGCCGACGCGAGATCGGCCAGCGCGGGGCTGACGGCGGCCAGCCGGCCGAGGTCCGTGGCGGACTGGTCGCGGGCGAAGACGCGGACGGTCAGCAGCGCGAACTTGTAGGCGTCGCTCTGCGGCGTGCCCTTCTGCTCGTCGGAGGGGATCTGCCAGTCAGGCGTCTCCACCTGCGGTAACGCCTCCGTCCCGCCCAGCCGCATCGCGTCGCAGTCGATGAGGAAGCACTCCGGCGAGCCCTCGGTGGAGAACAGCAGGTTCTTGGGCGACAGGTCGCCCACGACGATGTCCATCGAGTGCAGCCGGGCGAGCGTGTCGGCCAGGTCGGCCAGCAGCAGCAGGCGGTCGCGCTCGCTGACCCGCAGGCCGATCTGGCCGACGTACGCGTCGTCGTTGAGCAGGAACTCCATCGTCGTCAGTTTGCGCACGGTGCCCGACAGCGTCCGCAGGTCGAAGGAGAACCTGTGGGGCACGGCCCGCATCAGGAAACCGGTGACGGCGCCGTCCGCCTCCACGAGCCCGGCGGGCCAGGCCGTCTTGTCGCACAACCAGGCGGCGTCCCATCCCTGGAGCCGGCCGATCAGGTCCGTCATCGCGGTGAGGGCCGTGACGTCGAGCCGCTGCAGGACGTCCGGATCGTACTCCTTGTAGGCGACGTCCCACTGGCGGTTGATCTTGCGGTCGAGCACTTCGTGGACCGTCCCCTGGCCGCCTTGGCCGAGGCGTCGTCCGAGGCTGAGCGTGGCGCGGTCCGTACGGCTCATCGGCCCTCGCTCCGGGGCCAGAGCGCCAGCAGGGTGCGGTCGTCGTCGAACGTCTCCCGGGAGAAGTCGAGCAGGTGGGCCAGCCACATGGGGGACGGCGGCACGGCCAGGTGCTCGGCGAACAACGCGCCCACCTGGCCCCCGCCGTCGCCGAGCGGATCGCCGAATCCGTCGGTCCCCACCAGCAGGGCCTGGCCGGGCACCAGCTTCCCGAACCACTGCTCCAGCTTCCTCGGCACCCTGGGGAGGGCGAAGACCGCGCTGGCGACCACGTCTCCCTCGGTCTTCGGCGCGAACAGGGGATGGAACCACGGCCGGGTCAGGTCGAGCACCCAGGCGCCCGAGTCGCCGACCCGGAACAGGGCCAGCTCGACGCCGTCCGGCCCGGAGCGCGCCGTGCCCGCCACGAGAGTGGTCGCGACCAGCTCCTCCACCTGTGCCAGGTCCGGGTCCTCCCGCTGCAGCAGCGCCGCCGCCTGCCGGCGCAGCGTCTCCACCACGTACGAGACGACCGCCGGGAAATCGTGGCCGGGGCCGCCCTCGTCGAGCTGCGCGTGGATGGCCCAGACCGCCGATCGGCAGGACTCGGCCGCGCCGACCGTCGCCGCGGTGGCGCTGGACAGCCCGTCGGCCACGGCGAACACCACGGTGCCCGTGCCCTCGTGCAGCACGGCACAGGTGGCGTCCTGGCGGGGCTGGCGGTAGTAGCGGTGCCGCTCGCCGCGCACGGAGGCCGAGCGGAGCGTCAGCTCCGGGGTGGACCACCCGTCGCATTCGGAGTCGGGGCACGTGCCGCCCACCAGGCGCGGGGGCGCCGGCTCGAACTCCGGGCCGGGGATGTCGATGACGACTCGTCGCCACGGCTGGATGTGGCCGGCCTGTCGTTGCACGCGCTGCACGTACCCGACCTCCTGAGCTCGCGTCGGCGTCAGACCTCGTCGATCGCCAGCCGGAACTGCTCCGGCCGGTTCACGACGAGCGTTGGGTTGCCGTCGGCCATGGCCCGGCCGGACGCGACCAGGCTCGCCGTCAGCGCGTGGAAGAACTCCGCGATCGCCCGGCCGATGTCGGCGCTGGGCAGCGCGACGAAGGCGAACTCCTGGCGGGTCGCCACCTGGAGCATCGTGTCGGCCCGCGCCGACCCGATCCCGCAGGCGATGATGTTGGGCGCGAACGGCTGGGTGTTCCGGTCGACGAGCATCCGGTGCGGGTCGTGCCAGTGCCGGCCGTCCGTGGGCTGGCCGTCGCTCAGGAAGAACGCCACCGGGCGGTGCACCTTGTAGCCGTCGTTCTTGAGCATCTGCACGTCATGGGGAATGCGCTGCAACAGGTCGGCGAAGGCCGCGCCGTAGTTCGTCGCGCCGCGGACCGCGAGCTGCGGCAGCCTCTCGACCATCCGCATGTCGCTCAGCCCCTGCCGCAGCTGCACGTCGTCGGAGAACCCGAGGATCGCGAGCCGCACCTTCGCCGCGATCATCGGCTCGGCGCGTAACCCGTTGCACAGCGCCGCCAGCCCTCCGGACAGATCCTGGTAGTAGGGGCCCATCGACGCCGACTCGTCCGCCACCACGTAGGCGGGCAGGAGCACTCCCCGCGTTTCGGCCATCGTGCACCCACCGCCCCTTCGGCTATGCCCTTGTCGGGAGACCCTAGCGTCCTTGTGCTGTAGATCAAAGGCATCGAACCCAGGATTTGTCGGCCTGTTCACCCACATAACGCTTTCTCGGCTGCTGCCCAAGAACCCGCCGGGTCGATGACCCGAACGCGGTCGCCGACCTGGTGGCGGAGGTTTCCTCGCTCCGGGCATCCGGCAGGGAGCCGCCAGGCCGGGCGGGCGCCGCCCGGCCCCTCTCCGGGTCCAGGACCCGGCGCCTGCTCACTGCAGGACCGCACGCTGCCCGAACGGATTCCATTCGACGGTGATGAGCCCGCCGTATCGTCCGGCCAGTCTGCGACGCAGCCCCTGGTCGAAGGCATTCGTGCGCAGGACGACCCGGTTGAGCTCCGCGTCGATCCCCATGGCGAAGGCGGCGGGCTCGCGGATCGGCCCGTCGTCGTCCATCACCCTGTGCAGTGCCGCATGGCTGTTCGCCACCGCCCGCACCTCCGGCACGATCGAGTACGTGATCCGGCTCCCCTCCGACCAGTACTCACCGGAGAGCGCCGGGGCGGCCAGTTCACGTCCCCGCGCGGTGACGTAGGGAGCGACGAGCCGGTACGGGCCGCCGTGCGCGATGTAAGGGGGAGCGAGGTCGTCCGGATGCGCAGCGGCCCGCTCCTCCGCCATCTGCTGCGCCCGGTTGAAGGGCTCGATCCCCTCGTACGACCTGACCAGCACGGGTTCCACGAGCTCGTAGTACACCTCGACCGCGTCGTCCGAGGCGGGCTGCACGATTACGCGCCACTCGCCGAGCAGGACCGCGGGCGCCGCCGTGACGGCGTAGACGGCCAGAAGCGTGAAGATCGTCTTCAGTCGCATGCGGGCCGAGTGTAGGCCGTCAGGGCTGCTTCTGGGCGAAGACAGACGGCGGTGGCAAACTTCTGCACCGAAGCGACGACCGTGCAGCCTGCTCCCGTGAGAGGAAGGGTGACGAAATGATCGAGCTGGACGTCCCGGTGAGCGGAGGCCGCACGCTGCACGTCTACGACGCGGCCCCGGAGAGCGGGCGGTTGCCCGTCATGTGGCATCACGGCACGCCGGACCTCGGGGCGCCTCCCGAGCCGCTCTTCGCCGCGGCCGACCGGCTGGGGCTGCGCTGGGTGTCGTTCGACCGGCCAGGCTACGGCGGCTCCGGCGTCGCCCCGGGGCGGACCGTGTCGTCGGTCGCCGGTGACGCGGCGAAAGTCGCGGACGCGCTCGGCATCGATCGCTTCGCCGTCGTGGGGTACTCCGGCGGCGGGACCTATGCCCTGGGATGTGCCGCGGTGCTGGGCGGCCGCGTCCAGGCCGTGCTGAGCCTGGCCGGCATCGCCCCGTACGGCGCCGACGGGCTGGACTGGTTCACGGGCATGGTTCCGTCGAGCGTGGCCGCGCTGGGGACGGCGGCGGCGGGCCGCGTGGCCAGGGCGGCGCTGGACGCGTCGGGTTTCACCTACGACTGCGAGTTCACCCCGGCGGATCTGGCCGTGTTCGAGGGGCCGTGGGGATGGCTGGGCAAGGTCGGGCAGCCGGCGCTCGACGCCGGCCCCTACGGCCAGATCGACGACGACGTCTCCTACACCCTTCCCTGGGGCTGCGATCCCGGTGCCATCGGTGTCCCGGTCCTTCTCCTGCACGGCACCGAGGACCGGATCATCCCCGCCGGCCACGGATCGTGGCTGGCGGCCCACTGCCCGGCCGCCGAGCTGCGGCTCTGCGCCGGCGACAGCCACTTCACCATCGTCACCCACGCCGAATCGGGCCTGGAGTGGCTGCGCGGCCAGATCTGACGTCTCACCGGCCTGGGCGAGCGGCCGGGGCTCAGTCGACGACCGCGATCGCGTCCACCTCGATCAGGTAGCCGGGCGCGGCCAGCCGCTCCACGCCGAGCAGCGTGTCGGTGGGCTTGTGCTCGCCGAACAGCGCGACCCTGGCCTCTTCGATGACGGGCAGATATTCGCGGCGGTGATCGACGACGTAGATGCCGATCTTGGTGACCTGGTCGGGGCGGGCGCCGGCGGCGGCGAGGGCGCGGCCGAGGTTGGCGAACACCTGCCGGGCCTGGGCCGCGAGGTCGCCGGGCGCGACGAGGTTGCCCGCGGGGTCGTCGGACATCTGCCCGGCCACGAACACCAGCCGGCTGCCGCTCGCGACGATCACGTGGCTGTAGGTCTCCGGGCGGTCCAGATCCTCGGGTTGGATGATCTCAAGAGCCATTGCCGCAAATCCTGCCGTCGAGCGAAGAAGGGCCGGGAACATCGTACGGTCCGAGATCGCCAGCCCGGATCGGCGCGCCTCAGCGCTTCTTCCGCCGGAACAGTGCGAACTCGATCAGCAGGCCCAGTGCCGCGCCTCCGCCGAAGGCGAGTGCCTCGTCGGGGCCCAGGCCCGTGTCCCGGGTCATCAGCAGGGTGACGAGCACATTGCCGACGATCATGCCCGCGACGACCAGAACGACGAGCCGCACCGCCGGCCAGACGGATTCCCTGGGCTGCTCCTCGCTCATGACGGATGCGCCTCCTGGCTCGACGACGTCGCACTATACGTAGACAGGCTACACGTTCAGGGCGTAGGCAGTCTACATATACGGGTGGGGGTCAGCTGGTCCAGGCGGCGGCGCTCGGCCGGGGGCGGGTGGCCCGGCGGCTGACCAGGAGGAGCAGGCCGATGGCGGCGAGCATCCCGGCGGCGATGATGAGCACGAGCGTCTGGAAGTCGGACCCGCCGGCCACCAGGCCGAACAGCGGGGGGCCGAGCAGCGAGCCGAGGCTGCCCATCTGCGCGATCACGCCGTTGCCCACGTCGGCCTGGTCGAGGCGCTCCAGCACCAGGGGGAGGGCGGCGAAGACGAGGGCACCCAGGAACCCGTTCTCAAGAGAGACGACCCCCGCCCCGGCCAGGGTGGCGGCCAGCGAGCCGTCGCCGCCGTACATCAGCCAGGCCGCGGGCACGGTGAGGAGCCCGAACAGGGCTAAGACGCCGAGCGGCGCGCCACGGCGGAGCAGCACGCCCACGCTCAGCCCGCCGAGCGCGCTCAGCAGCGAGACCACCGAGGTCATGGCGCCCGCGGCGGCGGCCGAGCGTCCGTGCTGCTCGATGAGGAGCGTGGGCAGGAGGACGACCACCGGCAGCGTCACCAGCACCGCCAGGCAGAAGGCCGCGGAGAGCAGCCCGGGCCACGCCAGCGCCCGCGCCCGGGGTACGGCCCCGGCCGCCGCCTGCCGGGCCGGGCCACGCGGCAGCCGCACCCAGGCGACCAGCGCCATCACGAACGTCAGGCCGGCGACGAGCCCGATCCAGCCGCGCCACCCCAGAGCGGCGCCCGCCGCGCCGCCCGCCAGCGTGCTCGCCCCGAGGCCCACCGGTACGAACGTGGCCCAGATCGACAGGGCCAGGCCGCGGTCGCGTTCGGCGGAGAGGCGGAGGACCAGGGCCGGGCAGGCGATGATGACCAGGAGGTAGCCGATGCCTTCGAGGACTCGCAGGGTCAGCAACCAGGTGAAGTCGCCCGCCGCCGCGCTCGCCGCGCTCGCCGCCGCGGTCAGGGCCAGGCCGGCGACCAGCGATCTCTCCGTGCCGACGCGGCGGATTACATAGCCGGCGGGCAGGCCGACGACGGCCCCCACGCCGACGACCGCCGAGATGATCCAGCCCAGCTGCGACAGCGACAGCCCGAGCCGGTCCGCCACCTCCGGCCCGACCGAGGCGAACTTGCCGAGGCTCATCGCCGCGACGACCCCGCCGAGATAGACGACGGAGATCGTCACCCACTGCGTGCGCCGCTCGGACTCCTGGCCCTGGCCCTGGCCCGGCTCCGAGATCCCTGACGTCGGCCGGGGGTTCATGGGCACTCCTTCAGACGAGGTCGCGAGGGCCTGGCGGGTCCGTTTCGATCATCGTCGTGCGGATGGTGCCGTTCAACCCCCGCCGGCGGGATGCCGGTTCTCGAAGTCGATGGCCGCCAGGCCGGCGCGCGACGATACGCCCAGCTTCGGATAGGCCTTGTACAGGTGGAAGCCGACCGTCCGGGGGCTCAGGAAGAGCTGGGCGCCGATCTGCCGGTTCGTGGCACCGGTCGCGGCGAGCTCCGTGCGGGCCCGCTCGGCCCAGGGCGCGGCGCCCATCGCGGCGAAGCGGCCCATCGCCGCGCGCAACTGCACTCCCGCGTCGGGTCGGCGGCGCGCTCTTCGGAGCCACTCGCCGTACAGCAACTGCGTCCTGGCCTCCTCGATCACCCGCTCGCGCACCTCGGGCACCAGGTCGGCCGCCGCCTCGTCCAGCAGCCGCGCGCAGTCGGCCCGGTCGAGCCCGGTGATCCTCAGCTCGGGGACGCCGCGGACGGGCAGCACGGCGCCGTCGTCGCGGGCGGCGAAGACGATGGTGATCCGCTCGGCGCCCAGCCTGCGTGCCGCGAACACCAGCGCGTCCACCGAGGCCCGGTCCAGCCACTGCACGTCGTCGACGAGGCACAGCAGCAGGTGCAGCGCCGCGAAGGGCAGCTCCGCCTCGGCCTCGACCCCCGGTGACCCGCAGCACCAGCAGGTCGTCGCCGGCCGAACCGGCGACCTCGGCCAGCAGCGCCGACTTGCCGATCCCGGCCTGGCCGTACACGACGACGGCGTTGCCCCGGCCGGCACCCGACTCGGCGATCAGCCCCCGCAGCAGGGCGATCTCGGCGGTTCGCCCGATCATGATGCCCTGACCTTACCTAACCGCTGGCGGCCGGCCGGAAGGAGACCGGTCATGGTCACTTATCCGGTCACGGTGCCGCACCCTTACGGTCGTCAGCAGTCGCCGATCGACAGTGGAGGAGAGCCATGAGCACGAACGTCATCACCTTGGAGCCGGTGGGCGTCGTCGCCGGCGGGCGGACGGAGGCGTACGACGACGACTGGAACACCGAGGAGGCGCTGATCCGCCTCGACGCGACCCGCTTCGCCCCGGACGCCCTCGCCGGCCTGAGCGAGTTCTCCCACCTGGAGGTGGTCTTCCAGTTCCACCTCGTGGACTCGGCGTCGGTGCACACCTCGGCCCGCCGCCCCCGCGGCAATCCGGACTGGCCGGCGGTGGGCATCTTCGCGCAGCGGGCCAAGAACCGGCCGAACCGGCTGGGCGTCTCCCGCTGCCGCCTGCTCGCCGTCGATGGGCTCGACGTGCGCGTACGCGGCCTGGACGCCATCGACGGCAGCCCGGTGCTCGATCTCAAGCCGTACATGACGGAGTTCGGGCCCCAGGGCGAGACGGTGCAGCCCGCCTGGGCGACCGAGCTGATGCGCCACTACTACTGACCGCCCCGCCGCGGATCGGGCCTGAGCCGGACGGCGCCGTCCGCCGGGCAACGAGACGTCCGATCGCCGCCAGCGCCTGAGCGCGGCCGGGCGCGAAAGTGGTGCGTATGAGCGTTGTCGTTGACAAGCAGACCCGTATCGAGCCGAACATCCTCTACTTCGGCACCCCCGTCGTCCTGATCTCCACCTCGAACGAGGACGGAACGGCCAACCTGGCACCCATGTCGTCGGCCTTCTGGCTCGGATGGCGGGCGGTCCTGGGGCTCGGCGCGCGGGCGAAGACCAGCCAGAACCTGTTGCGGACGCGCGAGTGCGTGCTGAACCTGCCCTCACACGACCTCGCCGACGCCGTCGACCGGCTGGCGCTGACCACCGGGTCCGATCCCGTTCCCGACCGCAAGCATGAGCGTGGCTACCGGTTCGTGGCGGACAAGTTCGGGCGGGCGGGGTTGAGCGCCGTGCCGTCCGAGACGGTGACGCCTCCGCGGGTCGGCGAGTGCCCGGTGAGCATGGAGGCCGTGGTCGAGGCCGTGCATCCGATCGGTGACGGCGGGGTGCTGTCGTTCGAGGTGCGGGTGCAGCGGGTGTACGTGCACGACGAGATCCGCATGGAGGGCACGAGCGACCGGATCGACCCGGACGCCTGGCGGCCGCTGATCATGAGCTTCCAGAAGCTGTACGGACTGGGACCGCAGGTGCATCCGTCCAGGCTGGCGAGCATTCCCGAGCGGTGGTACCGGTCGGAGGACCTAGAGCGGGCCCGTGAGATCCAGTAGCGCCAGCCAGGTGCGGCCGGGGCAGCGGCGCTCGATCTCCTCGCGGGTGAGCCAGCCGGCGTGAGTGCTCTCCGAGCCGGTCGGCGGGCTGGCCGGGCCGCCCGGCGCGCGCAGGGTGGCCCGGAACATCGCCATGTACGTCAGCGGCGCGTACCGGTAGTCGTCCGGCGGCGGCTCCAGCAGCTCGATGCGCTCCCAGGCGAAGACCGACAGATCGGACGGGGGCAGGCGCAGGCCGGTCTCCTCGTAGAGCTCGCGGACCGCGGCGTCGAGCGCCGTCTCGCCGGGTTCGAGATGGCCGCCGGGGATGTCCCAGCCGCGTCCCTCGCGGTCCACGCACGTCATGAGGATCCGGCCCGCCTGGTCGGCGACGAACGCGAACGCCGACGTCGTCTGCCCGGCAGGCGGGAGGGCGGAGGAGAGCATCAGGTCGAGGCGGTGCGCCACGGGGATCCACGGGACCGTGTTCGTCGCGATCAGCTCGGTCATGGCTCCCCCTCCCGGAACGCCTGCCAGCTTAGTCAGACGCCCTTGCGCATCGCCCGGTTGCCCAGGTGCAGGCCCACCGCGGCGACCGCGACGGCGGCCGCGGCGCCGTACAGGACCGAGGGGGCGGTGAGGTCGCCGGAGAACAGGGCGCGCTGGGCGTCGACGATGTAGGTGACGGGATTGACCTGGCCGACCACCCGCAGCCAGCCGGGGGCGGTCTCCAGCGGCAGCAGGACGCCGGAGAGCAGCAGCAGCGGGAACATGATCGACTGGCTGACGATGTAGAACAGGGTGCCGCCCGGCGCCGACTTGATGGCCAGGACGAACGAGAACGCGCCCAGCCCGACGCCGAAGACGACCAGCTGGGCCAGCCCGGCCAGCACGCCCGCCACGTGCAGCTCGAAGCCCAGCGGGATGGACAGCAGGATGATCAGCACCGCCTGCGCCAGCAGGATGATCATTTCCTTCATGGTCCGGCCGACCAGCATCGCCGTCCGGTTCAGCGGCGTGACCATCAGGCGCTCCATCGAGCCGCCGATCAGCTCCACGAGCAGCGTGTATCCGGAGCCCATGGGGCCGGTCAGGCACATCATGACTAGGATCCCCGGCACGAACCACTGCCACGACGCCCCGACCGCCCCGTCCAGCAGCGACCCGAACAGGAACAGGAAGAGCAGCGGCTGGCCCATCTCGAACAGCAGCCCGGCGGGCTCGCGGACGACCGGCGCGAACTCGCGGGAGAAGACGGTGGTGGTGTCACGCAGGAATGTCGTCATCGGTGAGGCTTCTCCCGGTAAGAGTGAGGAACACGTCGTCGAGGGTGGGACGGGTGGTCTCGGCCGCGGTGACCTTGATGCCGGAGCCGTCCAGGGTTCTGAGGTAGTCGGGCAGCGCGGCGGCGGCGTTGGGGACGCGCACGCGCACGGTCGTGCCCTCGGCGGTCGCGCCGGCGAGCTCGGCGGCGGCCCGCGCCTCCTGGTCCGTGGCGGTCGTGATGGTGATGTGGTCGCCCGCGAGGTCGTTCTTGAGCTGCTCGGCGGTGCCGTCCGCGATGATCCGGCCGTTGTCGATGATCACCACGCGCTCGGCCATGCTGTCGGCCTCCTCCAGGTAGTGCGTGGTCAGGAACAGCGTCGTCCCGTACGTCTCGCGCAGCCGCAGGATGTGCTGCCAGATCTCCGCGCGGCTCTTCGGGTCGAGGCCGGTCGAGGGCTCGTCGAGGAAGAGCAGGCCGGGGCGGTGGATGAGGCCGAGCGCGATGTCCAGGCGGCGGCGCTGGCCCCCGGACAGGGTGCCGGGCTTGCGCTTGGCGAGGGGCCGGAGGTCGAGCAGGTCGAGCAGCTCGTCCGCCCTGGTGCCGGCCTGCCTGCCGTCGAGGCCGTAGCAGCGGCCCTGGGTGACGAGCTCGTCGCGGACGCGGAAGTTCTCGCCCGCGCTGTTGCGCTGGCCGACGTAGCCGATGCGGGCGCGTACGCCTGCCGGGTCGCCGGCCACGTCGCGGCCCGCCACCGTGGCGGTGCCGGCGGTCGGCGGCAGGAGGGTGGTGAGCATCCGGAGGGTGGTGGACTTTCCAGCGCCGTTCGGCCCCAGGAAGGCCACGAGCTGGCCGGCCTCGACGTCCAGGTCGATGCCGCGGACGGCCTCGACCCGCTCCTTCTTGACGGTGAACACTCGGGTCAGTCCCCGGGTGTGGATCATGTTCGGTCTCCTCCGGGCATGGCGAAGAAACCCCTGGTCGGGGCTCGGTTTGAGGATCGGATCCAGTTTGCGGAGCGGAATGCTGATTTGGCAAACGCGAACATTACGTACATATACCGGCGCTGACCTGCGAAAACGCCGTCGGCCGGCCGGCTCGGGAACGGCCGATTTCCGGGCTCTGAAGTGCGGTTTTTCGGGGATCGGAAAAGTTTTCCGCCCGGACCGCGCAGGGTTGCGGAAACATGTCGGAGCGTGGGCGAGCTGATCGTGTTGGTGAACGGGCTGCCGGGCTCCGGCAAGACGACGGTCGCGCGGGCGCTGGGCCGGGCGCTCGGCCTGCCGGTCTTCAGCAAGGACGACCTGAAGGAGACGCTGGCCGACATGCTGGAAAGGCCGGAAGGGGTCGGCGAGCGGGAGTGGAGCAGGCGGCTGGGCGCGGCGGCGGGGGAGAGCCTGTGGACGCTGCTCGCGAACGCCGGGCGCGGCGCGGTGCTGGAAAGCCCGTGGCCGGCGCCGCTGCGGCCGGTGGTCCTGGCCGGTCTCGAACGGGCGGGCGTCCGCGACCCGGCCGCGGTGCGGGAGGTCTGGTGCGAGGTGCCGCCCGAGCTGGCCAGACGCCGCTACGAGCGGCGGAGGCGGCATGCGATCCACTGCGACGGCGAGGTGGACGACGAGCGGTGGCGGGAATGGGTGGCGGGGGCGCGACCGCTGGGGCTCGGGCCGGTCTATCGGCTGGACACCTCGATAACAGTGGATATATCTGGACTTGCGGCATTGTGTGAAACTCCGCAATGATCTCCGGCGTGAAACGTCTGTTATTCGTAGCGGTAATTGCGGTTGTCGGGATGGGTGGGGTCGCCCAGGCGGCCGACGGAGTTCCCGGGGTTGATGTCAGCAACTGGACCGGTGAGATCGACTGGGAAAGCGTCTCCTCGGGTGGTGGAAAGTTCGCATTCGTGCAGGCCACCGAGGGTACGAACTATCGCAATCCAAGTTTCGACGCCCAGTTCGGCGGTGCCGCGACGGCGGGGTTGGTGCGGGGTGCTTATCACTTTGCGCAACCGCACGAATCCGATGGGACAGCCCAGGCGGATTATTTCCTGCAGAACGGCGGCAACTGGATCAGCGACGGCCAAACGCTGCCCGGAGTTCTCGATATCGAGGACAACCCGTACAAGGACAAGAACGGGAAGAACAACTGCTACGGCCTGTCCGCCAAGGACATGGTCACCTGGCTCAAGGACTTCACCAAGAAGTATCGGGCGGCCACCGGCCGGCACGCGATCATCTACACCACCACGAGCTGGTGGCAGACCTGCACGGGGAACTCCGACAAGTTCAGGTCCAACCCGCTCTGGCTGGCCCGCTGGGGCAGCGAGCCCGGTGAGCTGCCGAAGAGCTGGAAGAAGCACACGTTCTGGCAGTCGGCGGAGAAGGGCCCGCTGGCCGGCGGCCAGAACTCGTTCAACGGCTCGGAGTCCCAGCTCAAGACGCTGGCCAACCCGCCCGCCGAGGTCAAGGTCTCGGGCGCGGCCAGGAGCAGGAAGACCTACACGGTCACCATCTCCAACGTCGGCCCCCACCCCGTGAAGGACGTCAAGCTGTCGGGGCGGGCGTTCGGCGGCCAGCGGGTCGTGCGGGCGCCGGGGTGCACGTTCAGCGGCACGGCGGTGCGCTGCTCGATCGGCGAGCTGCCGCGCGGCAAGAAGGCGACGTTCACCTTCACCACCAAGCCCAAGGCGAAGGGCTCGGTCGGCATGTACATCACCGTCGGATCGGTGAAGCTCACCCTTAGGGCCTGATATTGCAGGATGTATCCCGGGGCCCAGTGCAAAAGGGGGGAACGGGATGAGGCGGCGGTTAGCCGTGGCGGCGGCGTTCGTCCTGCTGTTCGCCACGGCCTCGATGCCGCTGGACGCGTACGTGCCGCCGCGGATCGTCCGGCTCGCGTACGAGATCGAGCAGCGCGGCGTCGTGTACTCGTGGGGCGGCGGCCACAGCGAGGACCCCGGCCCGTCGAAGGGCACGTGCAAGGGTTACCAGGGCACGATCAAGCCCTGCCCGGCCGGGCGGACGCGCGGCCTCGACTGCTCGGGTTTCACGCGATGGGTCTACGCGCTGGCGCACGGCCGGGACGTGCTGGGGCCGGGCAACACCAACGATCACGTACGGAAAATGCGCCGCGTCCGCGCGCCCGCCCCCGGCGACCTGGTTTTCTTTGGAAAAATCACGAAAAAGTCCGTCAAAACTCACCATGTAGGCATCTATCTGGGCCGTGGGAAGATGATGAACGCCCCTGAGACCGGGGCCGTGGTGCGCATCGACGACATCGCGCGGAAGAAGGACTTCGCGGGCTTTTACCGGTACTGAAAAGGGTGCCCATGCTCCATCTCCACATCCTTGGACCGCTCCAGGCCACCATGCACGGCCGCCGCCTGGACCTCGGCTCCGCCAGGCAACGAGCCGTGATCGCGCGGCTGGTGGCGGCCGGCGGCCAGGTGGTGTCGACCGACCGGTTCATCGACGACCTGTGGCAGGGGCAGCCGCCACCCAAGGCACTGGCCGCCCTCCAGGTCTACGTCTCGAACCTGCGCCGCGTCCTCGAACCGGACCGCCCGCCGCGCGCCCCCGCCACGGTGATCGTGAGCGCGCCGCCCGGCTACCGGCTCTGCCTGCCCGAGGGCAGCGTGGACGCGTGGCGGCTGCCCGGCCTGATCGACGCCGCGGGGGCCGCGCTCAAGCAGGGCGCGGGTGCGGTCGCGTACGACCTGCTGGACCAGGCGCTGGGGCTGTGGACGGGGCCCGCGTACGGGGAGTTCGCCGACGACTGGGCGGCGCCCGAGGCGACCAGGCTGGCCGAGCTCCGGCTGATCGCCCTCGAATACCGGGCCGAGGCCGCCCTCATGCTGGGCCGCCACGCCGAGGCCGTGCCCGAGCTGCGCCACCACGCCGACCAGCATCCGCTGCGCGAGAACGCCGTGCGCCTGCTGGCCCTGGCCCACTACCGCTCCGGCAGCCAGGCCGAGGCGCTGGCCGTGCTGCGCCAGGCCCGCAAGAGCCTGGCCGACGAGCTCGGCGTCGATCCCGGCCCCGTCTTACGCGCCCTCGAACAGGACATCCTGCTCCAGTCGGACTCCCTGCACGCTCCCGAGGTCGTCGAGCAGGTACGCGGGCAACCTGCCCCCGCCCCGGCGGCCACGATCGTCGGCAGGGTGCGCGAGCTGGCGATACTCCGCGAGGAAGCCGAGCACCCCGCGCACAGGACGGTCTGGCTCGGCGGTGAGCCGGGGGCGGGCAAGAGCACGCTGGCCGAGGCGTTCGCGGCCGAGCTGGGCGAGCGCGGCTGGCGGGTCGCGGTGGGCCGCTGCCCGGAGATCGACGGCGACGCGCCGCCCGCGTGGGCGTGGAGCGAGATCGTCCGCCGGCTCGCCGAGCTCCGGCCGCCCGGCGAGCCGGCCAGGCTGGCGCCGCTGCTGCACGACGGCGTCGCGATCCAGAACCAGTTCCAGCTCGCCAGGGCCGTGGCCGGCTACCTGGCGGCCAACGCGCCCCTGGTCGTGGTGCTGGAGGACGTGCACAGGGCCGACGGCGAGACCCTGCACCTGCTGCGGCACCTCAAGCAGACCGCCAAGCTGCTGGTCATCGCCACCTACCGGCCCGCCGAGACGACCGACGACCTGGCCGCCACGCTGGCCGCGCTGGCCGTCAGCAGCCGGCATCTGGAGCTGGCCGGGCTGGGCGAGAACGAGGTCGCCGAGCTGCTCGCCCGCCACTCCGAGCGCGAGCCGGACGCGGCGACCGTCCGGACGGTCACCGAGCGCACGCTCGGCAACCCGCTGTTCGTCTGCGAGATCGCCCGGCTGCTCGCCTCCGAGGGGCTCGCCGCCGCCGAGGCGCTGCCGCCCGGCGTGCGCGACCTGATCAGGCGCCGGATCAGCCGCCTGCCCGCGACCGCCCAGACCGTGCTGCGCAACGCCGCCGTCGTCGGCAGGGACGCGGACGTGGACGTGCTGATCGCGCTGCACGACGGGGACGAGGAGACGGTGTTCGACGGGCTGGAGGCCGGGGTCATGACCGGGCTGCTGGCCGAGCCGGGGCCGGGCCGGGTCAGGTTCACGCACGTCCTCGTGCGGCAGGTGCTCTACGAGGACACGGCCAGGATCCGGCGTACCCGGCTGCACGGGCGGGTGGTGACGGCGCTGGAGCACGTCCGTCCAGCGGACGTGGCCGCGCTCGCCCACCACGCGCTGGAGGCCGCGGCGCCGAGCGCGGTGCGGTACGCGCGGGCGGCGGCCGTGCAGGCGTCCGGGCTGTACGCGCACCGGGAGGCGGCGGCGCTGTGGCGGGCGGCGCTGGAGTTCGCCGCCGACGACGAGACCAGGCTGGACCTGCTGTGCGGGCTGGTCTCGGCGCTCGGGCACGCCGGTGACGTGGTGGGCGCGGTGTCGGCCAGAAGCCAGGCACTGGAGCTGGGCCTGCGGCTCAAAGCCGGCCTCGGCGGCACGGACCGGGCCGAGCCCGGCGGTGCGGGCCAGGCCGGTTCCGGCGGCGGCGGTCGCGCCGATGCCGTGGTGCGGGCGTTGACCTCGTACGACGCGCCGGTGACCTGGACGATCCAGCAGGACGTCCGGCTCGACACCGGTTTCGTGGCGGCCGTCGAGGCCGAGCTGGCCGCGGACCCCGACGACGCCACGCGGGTCCGCCTGCTCGCCGCGCTGGTCTTCGCGGTGGAGAGCCACGACGACGCCCTGGTGGACGCCGCCGGCACCGAGGCGCTGGCACTGGCCCGCCGCCTGGACCAGCCGGACCTGCTCTGCATGGGGCTCAACGCGCGCTACTTCGCGGTGCTCTCGCCGGAGCACCGCGACGAGCTCGCCGCCATCGGGGCGGAGCTGCTGGAGCTGGGCGGGACGCACCGGCTGGTCGGCTACTCGACCCTGGGCCACCTCTGCCTGATGATGAACGCCGCGGGCCGCAACGACCTGGCCACCGCCACCCATCACGCGGACGCGGGCGTCCAGGTCTCGACCAGCGGGCAGCTCGGCCTGTCGCTGTCCGTGCTGTCGCTGTTCGGGGCGATGCGGCAGCTGGTGGCGGGTGACTTCGACGGGGCGGAGGCCGCGTACACGTGGCTGGCCGACCTGATGGCCGAGCGCGGCGGCGCGAACGCGGAGGCGATCGGGCTGCTCGGCCGCTACGTGGTGCGGCACGCCCGCGGCGACGTGCACAAGTCGGTGGCGGAGATCGCCGGGCACTTCGACCAGGTGCCGCGGCCCGGGATGGTCGAGCTGTACGCCGGGGTGCTGGCGGCCAGCGGGGACCTGCCGGCCGCCAGGAAGATCTGGCGGCCGGACGAGCCGCATCCGCGCGACTACTACTGGCTGCTCTGGGAGACGCAGCGCGCGATGACCGCCGTGGCGCTGGCGGATCGGGAGGCGGCCGCGCGCTCCTACCGGAACCTGCTGCCGTGGGCGGACGAGGTGGCCGGGATGCAGAGCGGCTCGGTCGTGCTCGGGCCCGTGGCGACGGTGCTCGGGGACCTGGCGCGGGTGCTGGGGCTGGAGGCCGCCGCGCACTACGAGAAGGCCGTCGAGGTCGCGAACGTGGTCGGCTCGGCGCACTGGGCCGGAGCCGCCGCGCGCCGCCTCACCCAGGGCACGTGATGCGGCGGGCGCCCGTCAGCCGAAGATGAGCCGCTGGCGGCGCTGGTGCCCGGGGTTGAGGAGCCTGAGCAGGATCCGCAGCACCAGGCCCGCCTCGCGGCGCAGCTCGGCCAGCTCCTCGGGGCTGGCGTACTGGGCGATTCTGGGCACCTCGAAGGACAGCTTGCTGCCCTTGCGCACGCCCTCCTCCACCTTCGCCCAGTCCGCCACCGAGACGTACTTGAGTATGACCGGGAACACCAGCCGTTCCTCCTCCTCGATGTGCTCGTCGAGCAGGTCGGCGAGCGTGGTCAGCGCCTTGGCCAGCCGCCTGGGGGCGGCCGCGTCCGTGCCGAGGGTGGCCGCGGTCGCGGTGATCTCCTCCATCAGCGGGTCGAGCGCGGCGTGGTCGTCGCTCAGGTCGCTCAGGTCCACCTCCGCCCCGGCCGAGCGGACGATGACCGGCCACAGGATGTCGTCCTCGGCCCGGTGGTGATGGTGGATCCCCGTGCAGAGCCCGGCGGCGAACTCGTTGATCGCGGCGAGCCGCGCCGGTGACGCCTGCTGCTCGCCGGCGGCGATCTCGTTCATCACCGTGGCGAGCCGGCGGGAGTCGGCACGCATGGCACGGTGGTTGATGCGCATTCCGAGCAGGTTGGGGGTCATGGGGCGCTCCTCTCTCTGAGATGGCACCAGCGTGCGCCCCGGCACTTAGACCCCTCTTGGTGCCGACTTGGTATGGCTGTAACGCGTGTGGCGCGGCGGAAAATGAGAGACCCGGCGGCTAATCTGTGCCGCTATGGACAGGCGATGGGTCGGCCTCGACGGCTACGAGGTCGTAGGCGTCTTGCGGGCCGGGCGACAGGTGCTGCGCGTGCGCAGGCACGGGGGGACGGTCGCCGACTGCACCTCCGTGGCGGAGGTGGCCAGGCACGTCGATCTGGCCGACCTGTGCGAGGTGATCGACTTCCCGGCGCGACGCCCGGCGAAGGAGTCGGCGAAGGCCCGAACGAGTTCGCATCATCGCTGACTGCCGTGTATGGTTACACCTGTCCGCAGCGCCGGACAGGCCCCTATAGCTCAGTCGGCAGAGCGTCTCCATGGTAAGGAGAAGGTCAACGGTTCGATTCCGTTTGGGGGCTCGCACTCTGGCAAGACCTCACGCCCGATCCGCGTAACGCGGTCGGGCGTTTTTCGTTGCTCGGCGAACCCTTGTGCGCCTTGAGCTGCTAGGAAACATTCCGGTAACAGTCCTTGACCGACCAAAAACGGACAAACTAGCTTCTACTGCATTCTATAGAATCCAGAATGCGGAGGCCGGGATGAGCGAGACGGAGCGAGCGCGCGCCGCCATCGTCACGGACGTCGCCGGTGCCGTGGAGGTCCGCGACTACGACCTGCCCCGGCCGGGCCCCGGTGAGTTCCTGCTGGCGGTCGAGCTGTGCGGGATGTGCGGCACGGACGCGCACATCTATCGCGGCCGGCTGGCCAGCGTCCACTTCCCCGCGCTGCTCGGCCACGAGATCGTCGGCCGGCTGGCGGCGCTCGGCGAGGGTGTCACCGCGGACCACGCGGGCCGGCCGGTGCGCGTCGGCGACCGGGTCGGCGTCTTCCCCGCCCTGAGCTGCGGCCGGTGCTACGAATGCACCGTGCGCGGGCGGCCGGGCAGTTGCCCCGACCGCCGCCCCTCGTACGGCTTCGCCTCGCCCGCCGACCGCCCGCCGTACCTCACCGGCGGTTTCGCCACCCACCTGTACGCCTCGAACGCCGGCACCGTCTTCTACCGGACCGACCTGGCCCCGGAGGTGGCGGTGCTGCAGGAGCCCCTGTCGGTGGCCCTGCACGGCGTGGAGCGGGCGGGCGTCCGGATCGGCTCGACCGTGGTCGTCCAGGGCACGGGCGCGATCGGGCTGATGGCGGTGGTGGCGGCGCGGACGGCCGGCGCGGCCCGGATCGTGGCCGTGGGCGGCCCGGCGGCCAGGCTGGCGCTGGCGGCGGCGCTCGGCGCGGACGAGGTCGTCGATCTCGACCGCGTGCCCGACCCCGCCACGCGCAGGACGGCGGTCTTCGACGCGCTCGGCGGCGGGGCGGACGCGGTGATCGGCACGGCCGGCTCGCCGGAGTCGTTCGCCGAGGCGCTCGGGCTGGTGGCCGACGGCGGCGTGCTCGCGGAGCTCGGCAACTTCACCGACCGCGGGAGCATCCCCTTCAACCCCTACGCGGACCTGCTGAAGCGGGACATCACGATCGCCGGCGTCTACGGCGCGGGCCCCGACATGCAACGCAGGTACCACACCGCGCTCACCGTCCTGGGACGTGGCGGCCTGCCCTTGGACCAACTCGTCAGCCACCGCATGCCCCTGTCCAGGGCGAGGGAAGCGCTTGAGGCGCTCGGCGGCGGCTACTCCCTCGACGGCAGTGACGTCGTGAAGCTCGCGATCGACCCCACTGCTTGAAACCGGCTCAAACCCCCAACACCCCCCGAAGGAGAAGCTGGCACATGCCAACGAAAATCCGGCTTGTCGCGACAGTGTCCGCACTCGGACTGGCACTCGCCGCTTGCGGCTCCGCGGCCGAGGAGGTCCCGGCCGACGGAGGCGGGCTCGGCAGTCAGGGCAGCCCGGTGTCGATCCGGGTCATCGCCAACGACGCGTTCGCCAAACAGTGGCAGGACCAGCTCGTTCCCGAGTTCAACAAGAAGTATCCGAACATCAAGGTCACCGTGGACGGCGTCCCGTACAACGACCAGCTCGCCAAGACGATGCTGGAGCTGACCGGCACGACCGCCACCTACGACGCGGTGCTCGCCGACGACCCCTGGCTGCCGCAGCTTGCCAAGACCGGCGCGCTGTACGACCTCAAGGGCGCCGAGCTGGCCAAGTGGAACGATCCGGGCTACGACTGGGCGGACTTCAACCCGACGCCGCTGGCCGCGGGGGAGTGGGAGGGCAAGCAGTACGCCGTGCCCGTCCGCTCGAACCTGCTGCTCATGTTCTACAACAAGACCCTCTACAAGAAGGCCGGGGTCGAGGAGCCGAACGAGCAGACCACCTGGGAGCAGTATTTCGCGGACGCCAAGAAGCTGGTCCAGGACACCGACGGCGACGGCAAGACCGACTCGTGGGCGGTCGGCACGTACTTCACCAAGGACCCGCTGACCCCCACCATCTGGCAGACGGTGCTCAACTCCAACGGCGGCAAGCTGCTCGACGACAAGATGCAGGTCGCCTTCAACGACGACAACGGCGTCAAGGCGCTGCAGACGCAGGTGGACCTGCTCAAGTACGCGCCTCCAGGGGCCAGCACGTACCAGTTCAACGAGCCGCTGGAGGCCTTCCGCCAGGGCAAGACGGCCACCATGTTCATGTGGGGCAGCGTGTACAAGGGCACCGCGGTCGACAAGGAGACCACCACGCTGTCCCCCGACGAGGTCGGCCTCACGACGCTGCCCGCGGGCACGGCCGGCGCGGGCGCGCACCGGGGCATCTGGTCGGCGGGCATCTCCAAGAAGTCCAAGCACCCGGCCGCCGCCTGGACCTGGCTGCAGTGGGTCACCTCCAAGCAGGGCGAGCAGTTCACCGGCAAGGCGTTCGGAACGTTCCCCGCGCGTAACTCCTCGCTCGACGGCACCCCGCCCGCCGACTGGGCCAAGCCCGTGTACGCGGCGCTGAAGTCCGGCTACGGGGTGGTCAGCAAGAACCAGATGTGGCGCCCGCGCCTGCCCGAGTCCGACGCGGTGCAGCAGATCCTGGCGCTGCAGACCAGCCAGGCCATGTCCGGGCAGGCGACCTCGCAGCAGGCGATCGCCGAGGCCGCAAAGGAGATCACCGAGCTGCTGAAGTCCAAGGGCTACGGCCAGTGATCGCAAAACGGCTGCGGCTGGGAGAGCCGGGCACCGCCTGGCTCTTCCTGACCCCGGCCCTGGTGCTGCTGGCCGGCATGCTGCTCTACCCGATCTTCTACACGGTCTGGGTGAGCCTCTCGGACTTCGACCTAGCCTCCTTCCAGCCGTCCGGCTGGGTGGGCTGGCGCAACTACGCGGCGGTGCTGAGCGACCCCGGCTTCCTGGAGTCGTTCAAGGTCACCGGCATCTACCTGGTGATCGCGCTGCCGCTGCAGATGGTGCTGGGCTTCGCCATCGCGTTCCTGCTGAACGTGGACTGGCGCGGGCGCGGCGTGCTGCGCGCGCTGTTCCTGGTGCCCATGGTCGTCGCGCCGGTCGTGGCGGGCGGCGTGTGGCGCATGCTGCTCGACCCGCTCTGGGGCGTGGTCAACTACGTGCTCGGGCTGGTCGGCATCGGCCCCGTCGAGTGGATCGGCGACCCGACGCTCGCGATGGCCAGCGTGATCATCATCGACACGTGGCGGTGGACGCCGTTCGTCGTGCTGATCGCCGCGGCCGGGATCATGGCGCTGCCCGGCGACGTGTACGAGGCCGCCAGGTCCGACGGCGCCGGCCGCTGGCAGACGCTGCGGCACGTCACGCTGCCGCTGCTGGTCCCGGTGATGGCCGCCGCGTTCATCGTGCGCTGGCTGGGCGCGGTGAAGATGTTCGACATCGCGCTCGCCGCCACCAAGGGCGGTCCGGGCAACGCCACCAACGTGCTCAACCTCTACATCTACGAGAAGGGGTTCAGGAGCCTGGAGTTCGGCACGGCGTCCTCGATGGCGACGATCGTGCTGGTGGTGACCATGGCCCTGACCTTCGTCCTGTTCCGCATCAGCCACCGTCTGGAGAACCGATGGTGAGGTCGAAGACGGGACGCTACGCCGCGATCGCCGGGGCCGTCCTGGTCACACTGCTCTTCCTGCTGCCCGTCATCTACATGGTGAGCATCTCGTTCAAGCTGCCGAAGGACATCTTCACCGTCCCGCCGCGCTGGCTGAGCCGGCTCACCTTCGACAACTACACCAGCTACTTCGAGCAGGCCCGCATCCTGCCCCGCATGGTCAACACGATCATCGTGGCCGTCGGGGCGTCGGCCATCTCGATGGTGGCCGGGTCGATGGCCGGCTACGCGCTGTCGCGGATGAAGATGCGCGGCGCGGGCGTGGTGGGCGGGCTGATCCTGGCCTCCCGCGCGGTGCCGCCGATCGCTCTGGTCGTGCCGTTGTTCCTGGTGGCGCGCAAGCTCGGGCTGACCGACCAGTACATCACCGTCATCCTGGCCTACGTCACCTTCCTGATCCCGTACGTGGTGTGGCTCATGCGGGCCTTCTTCCGCAGCCTGCCGCCCGAGCTGGAGGAGGCGGCGATGCTCGACGGATGCACCAGGTTCGGCGCGTTCTTCCGGGTGATCGTGCCCACCAGCATGACCGGGCTGATCTCCACGTTGATCTTCTGCATCATCCTGGCCTGGGAGGAGCTGCTGTTCGCCTTGATCCTCACCAACGACAAGGCGGTCACCATCCCGGTCGCCATCGCGGGCATCGCCGCCGACACGGAGAAGGGCGGCCTCTGGGGGCCGCTGGCGGCGGTGGGCGTGCTCACCGTGCTGCCCGTGGTGATCTTCGCGCTGGCCGTCCAGAAGTACCTGATCAAGGGTCTCGCCGACGGCGCGACCAAGGGGTGAGAGGCAGATGAGGATCACAGACGTGCGCGGGCGGGTCATCGAGATGCCCTACCCGCGGCCGTTCGTCCCGTCGTGGGCGCCCGAGGGCGCGCACGACGTGATGTCGGCGGTCATCGTCGAGGTGGAGACCGACGAGGGCATCATCGGCGTGTCGGGCGGCGACATGGGCCACGGCACCGGGCCGATGCTGCTGGAGGCCATCCGCGGGTGGATCAGGCCCCAGCTCGTCGGCCTCGACCCGTTCGCGACCACGCACGTGGCCAACCGCCTGCGGTACGTCGCCGAGTACGTCTTCCCGCGGCCCTGGGTGGTCGGCGTGGCCGTGTGGGACGCCGTCGGCAAGGCCTGCGGGCAGCCGCTGTACAAGCTGTGGGGCGGGCACTCGGGAGCGGTCCGCGCCTACGCGAGCTTCGGCGAGGTGCGCAGCGCGCAGCAGCGGGCCGAGGACAGCCTGCGGGCGGTCGAGCACGGCTTCCAGGGCATCAAGCTGCGCGTCCACTCCGCCACGATCGCCGAGGACGTGGCGCAGGTCGCGGCCGTGCGCGAGGCGGTGGGCCCGGACGTGGCCATCATGGTGGACGCCAACCAGGCCGCCGCCCGCTGGCGTTACGCGCCGGACGGCAGCCGGATGATCTGGGACTACGACCGGGCGCTCGCGACGGCCAGGGAGCTGGCCGACCTGGACGTGGCCTGGCTGGAGGAGCCGCTGCCCCGGCACGACTACCGGGCGCTGTGCGAGCTGACCGCCGCCGCGCCGATCCCGATCGCGGGCTGCGAGCACAACCGGGGCATCGGGCAGCTCGTACGGATGCTGGAGGACGGCTGCTTCGACATCTTCCAGCCGGACGCCAACGAGAGCGAGGAGATCGGCGCGCTGCGCGACTTCGGCGCCATGGCGGCCGCCAGGCAGCGCCGGGTGATCCCGCACGCGTGGGCCACCGGGCTCGGCGTCGCGGGAAACCTGCAGCTATGCGCGTCGCTGCCGAACTGCGACTGGCTGGAGTACCCCTACGATCCGCCGGTGATCGTTCCGGAGGTGTTCCACTCGATGCTGACCGAGCCGCTGCTGCCCGATTCCTCCGGTCTCGTGGGCGTTCCGGATGGTCCTGGACTCGGTGTAGAGCTGGACTACGCGGCGATCGAGCCGCTCACCGTCCAGCAGGTCTGAAGGGCTGTCGATCATGGCCGTAACGCGTTCCCCTTTCCGCACCAAGGCAGACCTGGCGGCGGAGCACATCAAGCATCTGATCATGACCGGTGAGGCCGCTCCTGGCACGAAGATCATCACGCGGGTGGTGGCGGAGGCCGTCGGCATCAGCGAGACGCCCGTGCGCGAGGCCATCAAACAGCTCTGCTCGGAGGAGTGGCTGGTCGAGCGCCCGCATGTGGGCGCGGTGGTGGCCGAGCTGACCGTGGACAACGTGCGCGAGCTGTACAGCGTGCGGGCCGCGCTCACCGCGCTCGCGTTAGAGCTCGGCGGCGAGCCCCTGACCGGCGAGCGGCTGGCGGCGGTGGACGAGGTGCTCGCCCAGTGCGAGGTCGCCGTGCGCGACGGCGACGTGGCCGCGTTCGCCGGGCTCAACCGGCGCTTCCACTCGCTGCTGTGCGACACCGAGCACAGCAAGATGACCCACCGCATGCTGCAGACCCTGTGGGCCAGGACGGAGACCGCCCAGCGCGGCTTCCGCCTGGTGCCCTGGCGGCTGCCGGAGTCGCACGCCGAGCACGTCGCCATCAGGAACGCGCTGGTGGACGGCGACATCGCGCTGGCCAGCGAGCTCCAGCACGCGCACGAGATGGCCGCCATGAAAGCACTCATCGACGGGATACGGGAGACAGATGGAAACGGCTGAGGCCGCGGGCAGGGCGCTGATCGGCGGCGAGTGGCAGGCGGAGCCGGACGGGCGTACGTTCACCGTCTTCGACCCCGCCACGGGCGCGGCGATCGCCGAGGTCGCCGACGGCGGCGCCGAGCTGACCGGCCGGGCGGTCGACGCGGCGGCGGCGGCGCTGCCGGGGTGGCGCGCGCTGGCCGCGCACGAGCGCGCCGGCCTGATGCGCCGGGCGGCGGACGAGCTGACGGCGCGGGCCGCGTCGATCGGCGCGACGATGACCGCCGAGCAGGGCAAGCCGCTCGCCGAGGCCACCGCGGAGGTGCTGTCGGGCGCCGAGCACCTGCTCTGGGCGGCGGAGGAGACCCGCCGGCTCTACGGGCAGACGGTGCCGGGGGCCACCGCGGACAACCGCATCTGGCTGCTGCCCGAGCCGGTCGGAGTGGTCGCGGGCATCACGCCGTGGAACTTCCCCGTCTCGATGATCACTCGCAAGCTGGGGCCCGCGCTGGCCGCCGGCTGCACGGTGGTGCTCAAGCCCGCCGAGCTGACCCCGCTGTCGGCGATCGCCGTCGCCGAGGCGTTCACCGCGGCCGGGCTGCCGCCCGGCGTGTTCAACCTCGTCCCGACCGCCCGGCCGGCGCTCTTCGCCGAGACGGTGATGGCCGACCGGCGCGTGCGCAAGGTGTCCTTCACCGGCTCGACCGAGGTCGGCAGGGAGCTGATCAGGCGCAGCGCGGAGGACGTCAAGCGGCTGAGCGTGGAGCTCGGCGGGCACGCGCCCGTGCTGGTCTTCCCCGACGCCGACCCGGTGGCGGCCGCGGCGGCGGTGGCCCGCAGCAAGTTCCTCAACGCGGGGCAGGCGTGCACGTCGCCGAACCGCATCTTCGTGCACCGTGACGTGGCCGCGGACTTCACCGCGGCGCTGGCCCGGCACGCCGAGGCCATCGAGCCCGGCGTGGACATGGGGCCGCTGATCGACGCCGCCGCGCTGGCCAAGGTCGAGCGGCACGTCGAGGACGCGCTGGCCAGAGGGGCCAAGGCGGTGACCGGCGGGCGGCGGATCGACGGTCCCGGCACCTTCTTCCCGCCGACCGTGCTCTCCGGGGTCACCGACGACATGCTCGTCTGCCGGGAGGAGACGTTCGGTCCCGTCGCGCCGGTCATCGAGTTCGACGCGGTGGACGAGGTGGTCGCCAGGGCGAACGCCACGGCGTACGGGCTGACCGCCTACGTGTGGACCGCCGACCTGACCAGGACGCTGCGGGTGGCGGAGGAGCTGGAGTTCGGCATGGTCACCGTGAACGGCGGGCCGCTGGCGCCGCCGCAGGCGCCGTTCGGCGGGATCAAGAACAGCGGGTACGGCCGCGAGGGCGGCGGCCTGGGCGTGGCCGACTACCTGGACTACAAGTACCTCAGCGTTGGGCTGGGCCGATGACGGAGAGCACCATGCGAACGAGTCCGCACGCCGTACGCGAGCGAGAGATCACCGAGCGGGTGGACCTGTGCCTGCCCGACGGCCGGCTCAACCCGGCGGCCGTCGGCTGGAGCCGCGTACCGCTGCACCGGGCCAACCTCCGCGGCTGGGGCCGCACGATGCGCTGGGACTACTGGTGCGTGACCAGCCCGGAGCAGGTGTTCGCGTTCAGCGCGAGCAGCCTCGACTACCTGGCGGGCGAGTCGGCCTGGTTCCTCGACCGCCGCACCGGCGAGCAGACCTCCAGCAGAGGGCTGCTGGTGCCCGCCAGGCAGGTCTCCTTCTCCGAGCGCTGCGGCGAGGGCAGCGTGCGGATCGGGGCGGGCGCGGTGCGGATCAGCGTGGACGAGACCGCCGAGGGGACGCGGCTGCGGCTGAAGTCGGCCGAGATGGAGGCCGACCTGCTGGTGCACCGGGTGCCGGACAGGGAGAGCCTGGCTCTGGTGGTGCCCTGGTCGTCGCGGCGCTTCCAGTACACGGTCAAGGACGTCGGGCGGCCCGCCGAGGGCACCGTGCGGGTGAACGGCAGGACGCGGACCTTCTCCGCCGGCGACGCGCTCGCCACGCTCGACCTCGGCAGGGGCCGCTGGCCGTCCGACATCCTGTGGAACTGGGGGGCCGCGGCCGGGCGGCCCGGCGGCCGGGACGTGGCCGTGCAGATCGGCGGGAAGTGGACCGACGGCACCGGCAGCGTCGAGAACGCGCTCATCCTCGACGGCCGCGTCCACAAGATCAGCGAGGAACTGGTCTGGCGCTACGACACCTCCGACTGGCACGCGCCCTGGCGGGTCACCGGCGCGCGGGTGGACCTGGAGTTCGTGCCGGAGCACGTCAGGCTCGCCGACGTGCGCAGGGCGCTGTACATGCGCAGCAGGGAGGCGCAGGCGTTCGGCCACTACCGGGGGACGGTCGTGGCCGACGACGGGGAGGTGGTGGAGATCAGCGGGCTGTACGGTTGGGCGGAAGAGGTATACCGGCGCTGGTGACGGATTTCGGTTTGGCGGGGGTCCTGAGGCATACTGGTGGGACCCCACCCGATTGGGCGAGTTACTAATGTGCTCGCAGCGTCGGGTATCCTCTATGGGGCCGGGGGGTCTTACCGGCTCAAAGGCGGAGTAGCTCAGTCAGGCAGAGCAAACGGCTCATAATCGTTGTGTCGCCGGTTCAAGTCCGGCCTCCGCTACTGCCCTATCCCAGGTCGATCGGCCTGGGTACGGGTGTGTCCATATCCCGACGTAGAAAGGCACTCCCAAGTGGCTGCCACAGACGTTAGGCCGAAGATCACGCTGGCCTGCCAGGAGTGCAAGCACCGCAACTACATCACGCGGAAGAACCGGCGCAACGACCCGGATCGGCTTGAGCTGAAGAAGTACTGCCCCAACTGCCGCACCCACCGCGCGCACCGCGAGACCCGATAGGGCCTCGGGCAGCACTCGCCCGTCAAGGGCTCGGGCAGCACTCCTGCCTCTGCATCGTGAATATCGCACAACCGGCGCTCCATCGCAGGGCGCCGGTTTGTCGTGTTTTCCGGGCCGATTGCCGCTGCCCCGCACGGTGCGGCCGGGCCGGCCCGCTGGTCATCGGCCAGGCCCGGTGATGCGGGTCGTGGGGGAGAGCAAAAACCCGGCCATGAGCAGGGACAGCCGAACCTTGTTCTGTTAGCGTCGGCCTCAGCAGCGCCCGGCTGAAGACATGCGAGGGAGCACTGATGGCCTTGAACCGTGACTTCGTGGGCAGGAGCTATCCGCCCAGCGCCCCATACGAGGTCAGCAGGGTGAAGATCCGGGAATTCGCCGCCGCGATCGGTGACGGGAACCCGCTCTACCGCGACAGGGAGGCCGCCCAGGCCGCCGGATACCCCGATGTGATCGCGCCCCCGACGTTCCCCATCGTGTTCGGCATGCAGAGCGGCGGCGAGGCGCTGGTGGATCCCGACCTGGGGCTCAACTTCGCCATGGTCGTCCACGGCGAGCAGCGTTTCGAGTACGTACGCCCCGTGTGCGCCGGCGACGAGCTGATCACGACCGCTACCATCACCGACATCAGGACCGCCGGGCGCAACGAGCTGCTGACCATTCGCAGCGACGTGACGACGGTCGAGGGCGAGCCCGTCTGCGTCACCTACAACACCATCGTCGAGCGTGGGGGAGCAGGCTGAGATGACCGCCACGGTGAAGTACGACGAGGTCGAGGTCGGGCAGGAGCTGCCGGCCGTGGACTACAACGTGCGCCGGCTCAACCTGGTGATGTACGCCGGTGCGTCCGGTGACTTCAACCAGATCCACTGGAACGAGCGGTTCGCCAGGATGGTCGGGCTGCCCGACGTGATCGCGCACGGGATGTACACGATGGCGCAGGCCGGCCGGTTCGTCACCGACTGGGCGGGAGATCCCGGCGCGGTGGTCGACTACGGGGTGCGCTTCTCGTCGATGGTGGTCGTTCCCGACGACGACCAGGGCGCGACGGTCTCGGTCAGCGGGATCGTGGAGGAGAAGCTCGAGGACAAGCGGGTGGTCATCGGGCTCACCGCCAAGTCGGGCGACGCTCGGGTGCTGTCCAAGGCGCGCGCGGTGGTGCAGCTGTCCTGATCATCCCGGAAGCGGATGATATGTCGCGCTGCTCTCGGGTACCCGTGTCCTATGACTGAAGCTGTGCGACAGGTTTGGCCCTCGGTTCGCGCGATCCCGGTGTCCGCCGTGACCGACGACACCTCCACGTCGTCCCTGCGGCCCGCGCGGATCGAGCAGATCGCGGGGAGCGCGGGAAGCGGGCGGGACACGACGGGCGGCCAGGAGGGCGCGGGCGCCAGGCCCCGCACGGCGACGGGTGTGGGGACGGCGGGCACGCACGCCCGGCTCAACCCGGCCGCCGAGCTGGGCTTCTCCGGCGATCCCGGCCAGCACGGCGACACGGGCGGCGGCATGCTGCACGCCCAGCGCGCCTGGGACGCCTCGCTCGCCATGAACCGCCTCGACGAGCTGGGCGTCAACGCCGAGCGGCGGCGCGTGGAGACGCAGGACGTGACCGCCGCCGTGTGCCTCCTCGTCGACGGCTGGCCGCTGGACGTCGAGAGGTGCGTGCGGTCGGTGATCGAGCACACCGGCGTACAGGTGCTCGCCCTCGACCTCGGCAACGTGGACGGCGCCGGTGACGTGCTGCAGGAGCTGGCCGAGCGGCATCCCGAGCGGATCGCCGTCTGGCACGTCGCGGAGGAGCCGCACTGGCGCGGCGGCACGGCGGGCTGGGGCGAGAGCCGGGCCAAGCTGCTGCGGCTGGACGAGTCCGACGTGCACGTGCTGATGGAGACGAGCGTCGCGCTGCTCGGCGACGCGCTGACCCCGCTGGTCGCGGCCATCGTGGAAGGCGCCGTGGCGGCCGGGTGGCGGGGCATGGAGCCCCTGGACGACGTACGGGAGGCTTCGGAGCCGCCGGACGGTGGGATGCGCTGGCGGGAGGCCGGGCCGGGCAAGGTGCGGGCGCTGGCCGGGGACCTCATGGCGGTACGCAGGTCGGCGGCGCTGGGCGCGCTGCCCGAGGACGCGAACTACGGCGGGTACGCCGACCTGGAGCTCTCGCTCGCCCTGCGCGGCGAGCTGGTCGTCCCGGAAGTGCGCCTGCCGGTGGAACGGCTCGGCCGGCACGACGTCTCCCCCGACTACCGGGCCCGCGAGTGCCGTCGCAACTACGACGGGGTGCTGCGGATGCTGCGCGCCTCATAAGCTAGTTGCCCATGGAGATGCTCGCACCGTATACCACGCTGCGCCTGGGCGGCCCCGCCCGCGAGTTCGCGGAGGCGACCACGTCGGAGCAGCTCGTGTCCCTGGTGGCCGACGCCGACAGGAAGGCGGTGCCCACGCTGATCCTCGGCGGCGGCAGCAACCTCGTGGTGTCCGACGAGGGGTTCGACGGGCTCGTCATCAAGGTCGCGACCCGGGGCGTGACGGTCTCGCGCGACGGCGGGCAGATGCTGGTCACGGTCGAGGCGGGCGAGGACTGGGATCCGCTGGTCGCCCGCGCCGTGGCGGAGGGCTGGTCGGGCATCGAGTGCATGTCGGGCATTCCCGGGCTGGTGGGCTCGACCCCCATCCAGAACGTCGGCGCCTACGGGCAGGAGGTCTCCCAGACCATCTGGTGCGTGCGGGCCTACGACCGCCGCACGAGGCAGGTCATCGACGTGGAGGGCCGGCAGTGCGGGTTCTCCTACCGCGACAGCGCCTTTAAGCGCGACCTGTCCCGGCACGTGGTGCTGGGGGTGACGTACGCGCTGGACGTCTCGGAGCTGTCCCGCCCGCTGGCGTACGCGGAGCTGGCCGGGCGGCTGGGGGTGGCGGCCGGGGACCGGGTGCCGCTCGCGGAGGCGCGGGCGGCGGTGCTGGGGCTGCGCCGGAGCAAGGGCATGGTGCTCGACCCGGACGACCCCGACACCCGCAGCGCCGGTTCCTTCTTCACCAACGCGGTGCTCACGCCCGCGCAGGCCGATGAGCTGGCGGTGCGCGCTCCTGGGCATCCGCGATGGGACATGCCTGACGGATCGGTCAAGGTGCCCGCCGCATGGCTGATCGAGCACGCGGGGTTCCCGAAGGGATATGAGCGCGGGCCCGTACGCATCTCGACCAAGCACACGCTGGCGCTCACCAACCCCGCGGGCGAGGCCACCACGGCCGACCTGCTGGCCCTGGCCAGGGAGGTCCGTGACGGGGTGCGCGAGAAGTTCGGGGTCACGCTGGTCAACGAGCCGGTGATGGTCGGCTGCGCCCTGGCGGAATAGGACGCCGTTCTGGGCTGTTATGGTGGGTTGAAATACCGAAGGGGAGTAGTCCCAATCGTGTGATCGACATGCTGGCGCTTCATCGCGCCCGGTCACGCGGGCCTTCACGGGCGGACGAGACCTTCGGCCTGGCAGTCATGTGACAAAGACGCTGCCGGGCCGAAGTCGTGCCCGAAAACTCCCTGGGTGCCTCTTTCCGGCTCGGCCGCGCGGAAGAGGACCGTTGGAAGCGTTCTGGATCAGTCTCGGCGTCATTTTCGTGGCCGAGCTGGGCGACAAGAGCCAGCTCATGGCCATGACGTTCGCGACCCGTTTCAAGACCTGGACCGTGCTTCTGGGCATCACGGTCGCCACGACCGTCGTACACCTGCTCAGCGTGGCGGTGGGCGGCCTCATCGGCGACGCGTTGCCGACGACGGCCATCGCGGTGGTCGCGGGGCTGGCCTTCCTCGGGTTCGCGATCTGGACGCTGCGCGGCGACGAGCTGACCGAGGAGGAGTCGAAGAAGGCCCAGCGGACCACCAGGAACGCCCTGATCGCGGTGACCGTGGCGTTCTTCCTGAGCGAGCTGGGCGACAAGACCATGCTGGCCACCATCACGCTGGCGACGCAGCACGGCTGGGTCGGCACCTGGATCGGCTCGACGATCGGCATGGTGGCGGCCGACGCGCTGGCCATCGTGGTGGGCCGGTTACTGGGTAAGCACCTGCCCGAGAAGGTCATCCGGTACGGCGCCGCCGCGGCGTTCGCCGTCTTCGGCATCCTGCTTCTGGGCGAGGCGCTCCTCTGACGCCCTGAAACGTCCGCCACCGGCCTACCCGGCCTACCAGGTCCTACCCCCCGCCTACCCGGCCTATCGGGACAGCAGGGACAGCCGGTGGGCCGCGGCGGCGGCCTCGCCGCGCGTGGTCACGCCGAGCTTGGCCAGGATGTTGGACACGTGCACGCTCACCGTCTTCGCCGAGATGAACAGCTCGGCCGCGATGTCCCTGTTGGTGCGGCCCTGGGTCACCAGGCGCAGCACCTCCAGCTCGCGCGGCGTCAGCAGCTCCGAGGGCTCCTGCGCCGGCTGGCCCAGGCCCACCCGGCGCGACAGCGCCTCGATCTCGTCGATCAGCGGCGTCGCGCGCAACGCCTGGGCCAGCGGGAGCGCCACCCGCAGCCGGGCCGCCGCCCCCTCGCGGTCCCCGCTGCGGGCCGCGGCGGTCGCCGCGCGCAGCAGGGCCTTGGCCTGGTTGTGCGGGCGCCTGAGCCGCTCCCAGGCCGCCGCGGCGGCGTCGAAGTCACCGCTGTACGACAGCCGGTACGCCTCCGCGACCGGCCCGATGAGCGACAGCTCGGCCGCCACGCCCGCGGCGTGCTCGCGTACCGCCGCCGTCCTCTCGGGCTCGGCAGGCTCGGCGGCGTCGCAGACCGTGCGGAGCAGGGAGAGCAGCCGCCAGCTCAGCATGGCCTTGCTCGACTGCCTGGGATGCGCGAGCACCTGCTCGGCCACGGCGAGCGCGGCTCCCGGCTCGCCCCTGAGCAGGTGCCAGCCGATGAGCAGGCGGGCGTTGCTGATGACGTCCTGGACGAGGTCCTTGGGGCGGCCCTTGAGCACGCCGATCTCGCCCAGGATGCCCTCGACGAGCTGCAGCTCACCCCGGGCCAGCGCGATGTCGGCGCGCACGCGCAGCAGGGCGTGCCTGGTGCGCAGCGCGGGCCCGTGCCCGAGCGCGCCCTCGACGATCTCGACGGCCTCGTCCCAGCGGCCGATCGACTCCAGCGCCTCGGCCCAGTTGTTCTTGATGAACAGGCCGCTGCCGCGCAGCCGGCCGTACTTCTTGGCGATCTTCCAGCCGTCTTCCGACATGCGCAGGGCCTCGTCCTCGCGGCCCATGTCGATCAGCGCGTCGATGTTGTTGCCGATCGCCCGGGTGATCAGCCGTCCGGAGCCCTCCTTCCGGCCGATCTCCAGCGCCTGCTCGTTGATGACGATCGCGGACTCCAGCTCGCCGCCGAGCGAGTGGCCGAGCGCCAGGTTCATCAGCAGGTCGGCTTCGAGACACCGGTCCCCGAGCTCCCTGACCCGGCGCAGCGCCTCGGCGATGAGCCGGCCCGCCTCGGCGATCTCGCCCTTGAGCATGAGGCGGCGGCTGAGCGGCGTGACGACCTCGGCGTGGTCGAGGCTGTTCTCCGGGACGAGCCGCAGGGCCTCGTAGAGGTCCTCGATGACGCCAGGGTGGTCCTTGGAGCTCTTGAACGCCGCCCGCCGCACGATGAGCTGAGCGACCCGCTCCGGCTCCCTCGTCTCGTCCAGCTCCGCCAGAGCGGCCTTGACGAACTTCATGCCCTTGTCCACGTCGCCGCCCGCGTTCGCGGCCTCCGAGGCGCGTTCGAGCACGGTGGTGTGGTCGGCCTCGATGAGCTCGGCCGCGTCGGGCACCCGGTCCCAGAGCATGAGGACACGTTCGAGCAGCGGGACGGCCTCGGTGTACGCGAACGCCTTGAACGACTTCTGGGCCGCCTCCCACGCGGAGATCAGCGCCCAGTGGTCGTTGCGGGCGCCGTACCAGTGGTGTGCCAGCTCCACGGAGGCACGCCCGGGCGGCACGAGCAGGCGGTTCTTGGAGATCTCCTCGGCGAACCTGGCGTGCAGGCGCTGGTGCTCGCCGGGCAGCAGCTCGTCGTGCACGGCCTCGCGGATCAGCGAATGCCTGAAGACGTAGGCGCGGCTGTCGGCGATCTGCAGCACGTTGCCGGCGATGGCCGGGCGCAGCGCGGTCTCCAGCTCGACGTCGGACAGGCCGCTCACGGCGGCGAGCAGCGCGTGGCTGACCCTGATGCCCCCGGCGGCCGCCACGCGCAGCACGCGCTGGGTCTCCTCGGGCAGGCGCTCGACGGAGTTGAGTATCAGGTCCTGCATGGACTCGGGGAACGAGCAGTCCTCGCCGCCCTCCAGCATGGCCTCGACGAACAGCGGGATGCCCTCGCTGCGCTCGTAGACCTTCTCGACCTTGGCGTACTGGGGGACCTCGCCGAGGATCCCGGCCATCTGCTCGGCGACCTCGTCCCGCGACAGGCGCGGCAGGTCGAGCCGGTGGACGCCGCCGACTCTGCCCAGCTCGGCCAGCACCGGCCTGAGCGGGTGCTGCCGGTGCAGGTCGTCGGAGCGGTAGGTCATGACGATCAGCACCTGCGGGGCGTGCAGGTTGCGGCTGAGGAAGGCGATGAGGTCGCGGCTGGACCGGTCGGCCCAGTGGATGTCCTCGATGACCAGGACGGTGGGACGGGTGTCCGCGAGGCGTTCGAGTAGCGTGAGGAACTGCTCGAAGAGCCGGGCGCGCCCGGTGTCGGTCTCGCCGTCGCCGCTGGGCTCGCCGAACTCGGGCAGCAGCCGCGCGAGATCGCGCTCGGCGCCCTCGGGCAGCAGCGCGGCGACCGCGGCCGGGCCCTGCTCTCTGACGAGCTGCCGGAGCGCGGCGGTGAAGGGCGCGTAGGCCAGGCCCTCGGTGGACAGCTCGACGCAGCCGCCGAACAGGACGTGCGCGCCCCCTTCGACGCAGCGCTCGGCGAAGCGCTGGACGAGCCTGGTCTTCCCGACCCCGGCCTCGCCTCCGAGAAGTACGGCCGTCACCTGGCCTTTTCGTGCCTCGTCGAGGCTTTCGGAGAGAGCTTCCAGCTCCTCTTCCCGCCCGACGAAGACGGGACTGACCGTACGTCCCCGCATGTCATCCAGCATGTCATGTCCCATTGATTGCTTTCGACGCTTTTTAAGGGGGTATGGAGGCCCGGCCACGAGGGAGGTTGTGGCCGGGCGCTCGTGGGGTGATCATGAGGAACGACGCTTGCCGAAGAGGGAGCGGCGCTCGGACTTGTTGCCCCGCATAACCTCGCGTACGCGGCGATGCTCGTCGGCGGCCTTGCGCAGCTCGTTGGCGTGGTCCTTCATGAGCTGGTACTCGATCTCGGGGTACATGGGGTGTCTCCCTGTTATGTGGTGCTTCTTCCTGACACCTTTAATGCTCGGTCTAAGGCCCCGCCCGGCACATCGGGTGGATGCCTTATCTCCGGCGTCCCGCTACCTATGGCGCATACCTAGTGCCTGGTCGAGGACATGACAGGGCCTAGGTAATAGATCCGGTTTGGAGGTAGAGGCCCTGGTCGGCGATGCTGTGAGGGTGTCAACTGTGACTACCTCGCTCGCGGGGGTCGCCTCCTCGGAGGCGGCATTGCGAGCTTTCCTGCACGGCCTGCCCGGGGTTGACCGGGTCGGCGCGGACCAGCGGGCAGCGGTGCTGGGCACCCGCTCGATCAAGACGACGGCCAAGGCCGCGGCCATTGACCTGGCCATTTCCATGGTGGATCTGACCACGCTCGAAGGAGCGGACACCGCCGGCAAGGTGCGGGCGATGTGCACCAAGGCGATGCACCCGGGCGGGGGCGCGCCGAGGGTGGCGGCGGTGTGCGTCTACCCCGACCTCGTCGCGGTGGCCGTGGAGGCGTTGCGCGGGTCGGGGGTGAAGGTGGCCTCGGTGGCCACCGCCTTCCCGAGCGGGCGCACGTCGCTGGAGGTCAAGGTGAGCGACACCGCGCTGGCGGTGGCGGCCGGCGCGGACGAGATCGACATGGTCATCGACCGCGGGGCGTTCCTGTCCGGCCGGTACACGAAGGTGCTGGAGGAGATCGTCGCGGTCAAGCAGGCCTGCGGCGACGCGCATCTGAAGGTGATCCTGGAGACGGGTGAGCTGGCCACCTACGACAACGTGCGGCGGGCCTCCTGGCTGGCGATGCTGGCCGGCGCCGACTTCATCAAGACCTCGACCGGGAAGGTTGCGCCGGCGGCGACGTTGCCGGTGACGCTGGTGATGCTGGAGGCGGTACGCGACTTCCGCGACGCCACCGGCCGCCAGGTCGGGGTCAAGCCCGCGGGCGGCATCCGCACTACCAAGGACGCGATCAAGAACCTGGTGCTGGTCAACGAGACCGCGGGCGACGACTGGCTGTCGCCCGACTGGTTCCGGCTGGGCGCCTCCTCGCTGCTGAACGACCTGCTGATGCAGCGCCAGAAGCTGGCCACCGGCCGGTACGCCGGTCCCGACTACTTCACCCTGGACTGATGATGGCGATCTTCGAGTACGCCCCCGCACCCGAGTCGCGCGACGTCGTCGATCTCAAGCCGTCCTACGGGCTGTTCATCGACGGCGAGTTCGTCGACGGCGGCGGCCCCGCCTTCAAGACGATCAACCCCGCGACCGAGGAGTCCCTCGCCGAGGTCGCCACCGCCACCTCCGACGACGTCGACCGCGCGGTACAGGCCGCGCGCAAGGCGTTCGGGGTGTGGAGCGCGCTGCCCGGCGCCGAGCGGGCGAAATACCTGTTCCGCATCGCCCGCATCATCCAGGAGCGGGCCCGCGAGCTGGCCGTGCTGGAGTCGCTCGACAACGGCAAGCCGATCCGCGAGTCGCGCGACGTGGACGTGCCGCTGGTCGCCGCCCACTTCTTCTACTACGCGGGCTGGGCGGACAAGCTGGCCTACGCCGGGTTCGG
This sequence comes from Nonomuraea zeae, assembly GCF_005889725.1. GTDB lineage: Bacteria > Actinomycetota > Actinomycetes > Streptosporangiales > Streptosporangiaceae > Nonomuraea > Nonomuraea zeae. The sequence goes on along the minus strand of NZ_VCKX01000081.1, from coordinate 3,480 downwards.
CCGCGGGACGGCGGACGGGCAGGTCCCGAGGCCGCTGGGCGTGGCCGGCCAGGTCATCCCGTGGAACTTCCCGCTGCTGATGCTGGCCTGGAAGATCGCTCCGGCGCTGGCCTGCGGCAACACCGTCGTGCTCAAGCCGGCGGAGACGACGCCGCTGACGGCGCTGCTGTTCGCCGACATCTGCCGCCAGGCCGAGCTGCCCCCGGGCGTGGTGAACATCGTCACCGGCGCGGGCGAGACCGGCGCGGCCGTCGTGGCGCACCCCGACGTGAACAAGGTGGCCTTCACCGGCTCCACCGAGGTCGGCCGGATCATCGCGCGCGCGGTGGCCGGCACCGGCAAGAAGCTCACGCTGGAGCTGGGCGGCAAGGCGGCGAACATCGTCTTCGACGACGCCGCCATCGACCAGGCCGTCGAGGGCATCGTCAACGGCATCTTCTTCAACCAGGGTCACGTGTGCTGCGCCGGGTCCCGGCTGCTGGTGCAGGAGTCCGTGCAGGAGGAGCTGCTCGACGCGCTCAAGCGCCGCCTCGGCACCCTTCGCGTCGGCGACCCGCTGGACAAGAACACCGACATCGGGGCGATCAACTCGGCCGAGCAGCTGGCGAAGATCCGGCAGCTGTCCGATGTGGGCGAGTCGGAGGGGGCCGAGCGCTGGTCGCCCGCCTGCGAGCTGCCCGAGCGCGGGTTCTGGTTCCCGCCGACGCTGTTCACCGGGGTGGCGCAGTCGCACACGATCGCCAGGGAGGAGATCTTCGGCCCGGTGCTGTCGGTGCTGACGTTCCGGACGCCCGCGGAGGCGGTGGAGAAGGCCAACAACACGCCGTACGGGTTGTCGGCCGGGGTATGGACGGAGAAGGGCTCGCGCATCCTGTGGGTGGCCGATCGGCTGCGCGCGGGTGTGGTGTGGGCCAACACGTTCAACAAGTTCGACCCTGCCTCGCCGTTCGGCGGATACAAGGAGAGCGGTTACGGCCGCGAGGGCGGGCTGCACGGGCTGGAGGCCTACCTTGATGTGTGACCATCGCCGCCCCCGCCGCCCGAGACGGCGGGCGCAGGCCACCCGAGGCCACGCCTTCGCCAGGGCCGGGCGTCCCGTGCGCACCGGCTGGTACGCCCACCGCTGCGGCGTGAGCCGGTGCGGGCAGGTCTTCGTGCCGGTCCAGATGTCGCAGGAGTCCACGTGGAGAGGCCGGGGCGATGAGTAGGTTGTCCGTCAGAAAGACCTACAAGCTCTACATCGGCGGGGCGTTCCCGCGTTCGGAGAGTGGGAGGTCCTACCCCGTGACCTCGGCCAAGGGCGACTTCCTCGCCAACGCCTCCAGGGCCTCGCGCAAGGACGTCCGCGACGCCGTCGTGGCCGCGCGCAAGGCATTCCCCGGCTGGTCCGGGGCCACCGCCTACAACAGGGGCCAGATCCTCTACCGGATCGCCGAGATGCTGGAGGGCCGCCGCGCCCAGTTCGCCGAGGAGCTGGGCGGCGCGAAGAAGGCGGCGCTGGAGCAGGTGGACGCGGCGGTCGACCGGCTCGTCTGGTACGCGGGCTGGTCCGACAAGATCGCCGCGGTGCACGGGACGGCCAACCCGGTCGCGGGCCCGTACTTCAACCTGTCCTCGCCCGAGCCGGCCGGGGTGGTGGGCGTGATCGCGCCCGCCGACCCGCTGCTCGGGCTGGTGTCGGTGGTAGCGCCCGTGATCGTCAGCGGCAACACCTGCGTCGTGGTCGCCTCCGAGCCCGCGCCGCTCGCCGCGATCACGCTGTCGGAGGTGCTGGCCACCTCCGACCTGCCCGGCGGGGTGGTGAACCTCCTCACCGGGCAGCAGGCCGAGCTCGCCCCCTGGCTGGCCGCCCACATGGACGTCAACGGGATCGACCTGACCGGCGTCGAGGACGAGGACCTGGCGCTGCGCTGCGAGCAGGCCGCCGCCGAGAACCTCAAGCGCGTCCTGCGCCCCTCGGCGGAGGACTTCGGGGCCGACCCGGGGACCAGGCGCATGACGCGTTTCCTGGAGACCAAGACCGTCTGGCATCCGTCGGGCGTCTGAGCCGCGCGCCCGGGGCCGTCAGCTCGCCAGCAGGCCCCGGGCACGCAGCCCGGCGAGCACGGAGGACGGCAGCGCCGGGCAGTCCTCGATCAGGACCTCCTTGAGCGAGGGCAGGTCCTCCGCCGTCCCCAGGTCCCGCAGCGCGCCGCAGTTGTCGAGCTCCAGCGTGCGCAGGGCGGGCAGCCCGCCGACGTCGCCGAGGGTCCGCAGGGTGTCGGTGTAGACCACGCGCAGGCTCTCCAGCTGCCACAGCCCCGAGAACGGGACGAGGTCGGCGAGCTGGCCGAGCCCCTGGAGCGTCAGGTCACGCAGGGCGGGCATGCGCGCGAGCGCGGAGAAGTCACGCAGATCGGTGGCGTAGCACAAGCTGAGCTCGCCGATCGACGGATGCCCTTCGAGCCCGTCGAGCGAGCCGAGCTTCTGGAACCGGTCGATGGCGAGGCTGGTCAGCGCGGGCAGCCGCGACAGCGGGCGCAGGTCGGGAATCGGCGCGCTCGGCAGGCCGAGGCTCGTGAGGCGGGGATGGTGGCCGAGCCCGTCGAGGCTCTTCAGATTGGTGCAGCCGCTGAGCCACAGGCGCTCCAGCGCGGGCATCGCGGCGATGCCGTCGAGGCCGGTCAGCCGGGCGCAGTGCATGGTCAGCTCGGTGACGGAGCCGAGGTCGTGCAGGCCCTCGATGGTCGTGATCTTGGTACGGCTGACATTCAGCCCGGTCAGCCGGCTCAGCCCGGACAGGGGACGGATGTCCTCGATGAACCGGCAGTTGTCCAGGCTGAGATGTTCGAGCAGGGGGAAGGCCGCGCCGACCCCCTCGACGCTGGTCACCCCGCTGCTGCGCAGGTCGAGCCGCCTGAGGCGGCGCAGGCCGAGCACCGGGGCGAGATCGGTCACCCCGGTGCAGCTCAGCAGGCTGACGGTCTCCAGCGCCAGGAGCCCGGCGAGCGGCCGCAGGTCGCCGACGGCCACGCAGCCGTCCAGCTCCAAGGCCACCAGCCCGGTCAGCGAGGCCAGCTCCGACAGGTCCGTCAGGCCCTTGCAGTGGTCGAGGCGCAGGGTCCGCAGCATCGTCAGATGCCGCAGCCCGGTGAGCGAGTCACGCCTGCGCACCACCAGATCGGTGCGGCCCTCCGCGTCGAAGGCGGGCGCGAGCAGCCGCTCGGCGAAGCCGTCGGGGTCGAGGGCCTGCGGCCAGAGCCTGAGCAGGTCGTCGAGGGCGGGCTGTGCGATCCCGGCGAACTCGGCGGCCAGCCCCAGCGCCTCGCCCCGGCCGTGGATCGCGAGCTGCCTGACGGCCTTCCAGGCGGTCTTCGGCGTCGCGGACGCCAGCTTGGGGCGGTGTGCCGCGAGGTCCGGCGGTTGTGCGGAGGGTGTCATGCCACGGCACCCTACGGGGCGGCACGGACAATCACGGGCGGGGTGATCACGGGTGGGGAG
>NZ_VCKX01000736.1 GCF_005889725.1 Nonomuraea zeae | reverse complement strand
AATGTGGACTAATCGAGCACGGGCCCCTCCCCCTGGTAGGCGGGACAAGGCACGTCACGCCACCCTGCCGGCGGGACGAGGCACGTCACGCCAGCTCATACTCCCACCCCGGCCGCCAATCGAACGGCGCACAGACCAGGTCCTCCAGAGCCGCCCCCTCAAGCAGATTCTGCAACGCCCACCGATTGGCCGAATGCGACACCAGCAACACGGTGCGCCCCTGCCACTCCACCATCAGGTCCTTGAGAAAGGCGGCCATCTCCGCCACCACCTGCCGATAGCTCTGCCCACCCGGCCACGGCGTGTCGATGCGCCTGCTCCGCAGGGCCGCCACCTCGCTGACCGGCCGCCCGTTGTAGATCCCGTAGTCACATTCCCTGAGCCGCCGATCGAGCCGGATCTCCTTGCCGTCCCCGAAGGCGGTCTCGGCGGTCTGCACGGCCCGCCGCAGGTCGGAGCAGTAGACGACGTCCACCTTCCGCCGCCGTACGCCGAGCTCCACGGCCTCGGCACGCCCGCGCGCGGACAGCTCACCGGGTAACCACCCGGTGGCGACACCCGTTTCGTTGTCCACGGTGATGGAGTGGGTCTCGTAGACCAGTTTGACGGCCACGCCCAGACGC
>NZ_VCKX01000735.1 GCF_005889725.1 Nonomuraea zeae | reverse complement strand
GCGACAGTCGGTCGTCCCGGCGAGGGGATCTGACCGCGATACAACCGGACCGCCTGCTGTTTCTTGCCCAGGCCCATGCACCAACACCTCCAATGACGAGGTGTTGCGAGCACCGATTGAATCCACCCTCCGAGCCGCGGTCCGAATGAAAGATCACCCCGTCCACGTCACCGCCGCGGGTGGCCACCGCCATCTGCAGCGAAGCGCAGGTCAGCGCGGCATCGTGGTGCTCGGACATGGCATAGCCGAGCAGCCGGCGGGAGAACAGGTCCTCGACCGTGGCCAGGTAGAGCTTGCCCTCGTCGGTGTCGATCTGCGTCACGTCGCCGCACCACAGCACGTCCACAGCACGTCCACAGCACGTCCGCAGCGGGCGCGGTGAACTTCCGCCGGACCAGGTCCGGGGCGGCCGGCCGCTTGCCCTGCCGGGTCAGCGAGCGCGGCTTACGCCGTCTGCGGCCGGACAGGCCAAGCTCGACCATCCGCGCCGCAACCGTGTCTGCGACACCCGCCAGCCCGCCTCATGCAGATCCTGGGTGACGCGAGGCGACCCATAGGTGCCGCCTGAGGCCTCGAACAGGCGGGTGATCTCCGCATCGAGGTCGGCCCGCCGGCGCTGGCGGGC
>NZ_VCKX01000734.1 GCF_005889725.1 Nonomuraea zeae | reverse complement strand
CCAACCCGATGGCTCTGAAGAAGGGCATCGAGGCCGCCGTCGAGCGCGTCAGCGAGGAGCTCTCCAAGCTGGCCAAGGATGTGGAGACCAAGGAGCAGATCGCCTCCACCGCCTCCATCTCCGCCGCCGACCCCGAGATCGGCTCGCTCATCGCCGAGGCGATGGACAAGGTCGGCAAGGAAGGCGTCATCACCGTCGAGGAGAGCAACGCCTTCGGCCTCGAGCTCGAGCTCACCGAGGGCATGCGCTTCGACAAGGGCTACATCGCCCCGCTCTTCATCACCGACTCCGACCGGCTCGAAGCGGTGCTGGACGACCCCTACGTCCTGATCGTGAGCGGCAAGGTCTCCGCCAACAGGGACGTGCTGCCGCTGCTCGACAAGGTCGTCCAGTCGGGCAGGCCACTGCTGGTCATCGCCGAGGACGTCGAGGGCGAGGCCCTGGCGACCCTGGTGGTCAACAAGATGAAGGGCGTCTTCCGGTCGGTCGCGGTCAAGGCGCCGGGCTTCGGTGACCGTCGCAAGGCGATGCTGAACGACATCGCGATCCTGGCCGGTGGCCAGGTCATCGCCGAGGAGGTCGGTCTCAAGCTGGAGAACGCCACCCTCGACCTGCTCGGCCGCGCCC
>NZ_VCKX01000080.1 GCF_005889725.1 Nonomuraea zeae | reverse complement strand
CTCGAAGCCCGCCCGCCACTCCCCTCCCGGCATCCTGATGTCGGTGATCACGACGTCGGGGCCCAGCCTGCGGACGGCGTCGAGGAGCTCGTCGGCGTTGCCGACCGCGCCCACGACGCTCACCTCGCCGGACATCTCCAGCAGCTGCCGGGTGCCCTCGCGCACCAGGTAGTGATCGTCGGCCACCACAGCGCGGATCCGCCCAGACGTCGGCCCAGACATCGACCCAGACGTCGGCTCAGCCATCGACCGGCACCCACGCGTTCATCCGTGTCCCCTTTCCCGGCTCGCTGTGGACGTCCAGGTTCCCACCGAGGGCGTCCAGGCGGTCGGACAGCCTGGCCAGCCCCCGGCGTTCCGTCGTCCGCGGGTCGAAGCCCGCTCCGTCGTCGGCGACCGTGGCGCGCAGGCGGCCCTCCGCGTGCGACAGGCGTACCTCGATGGTGCCCGCGCCGGCGTGCTTGAGCGCGTTGGCCACGGCCTCGCTCACGGTGAAGTACATCGCGCCCTCGATCTCGTCGGAGAAGCGCCTGGCCCGCAGCGCGGGAGGCGAGGTGACCGTGGTGCGCACGGGCAGTCGGGCGCAGCGCTCCTCGACGGCCTCCACCAGGCCGCCCTGCCCGAGGGCGGACGGGTGGATGCCGGCCGCCAGCTCGCGCAGGTCGGCGAGCGTCTGCCGGGCCTGCTCGCGCAGTTGGGCGAGCAGCTCCGGGCCCGCGCCCGTGGCACGGGCCAGCTCCAGCCCGGCGATGAGCGCGACGAGCTGCTGCTGCACGCCGTCGTGGATGTTGCGCTCGATCCGCCTGCGCTCGGCCTCCTGGGCGTTGACCAGGCGGGAGACCAGGCCGGCGCTCTGGATGGCCAGCCCGGCGGGCACGGCCAGCGCCTCGAGCAGCCTGCGGTCCACCCGCGTCAGCGGGCCCGTGTCCCTGGGCCCGCACTCGATCCGTCCCAGTCCGCCGCGCACCGGCACCGCCAGCGCCGCGGCGCCCTCCTCCTTGCCCGCCACCACGCGCGTGCCGTCCTCCAGCGTCACGGCCGCCCACCGGGTGTCCAGCACGGTACGCACGGCCGCGGCGACCCGGCCGAGCTGCTCCACCGGCTCCGGGGTCTCGTCGAGTGCCGTGCCGAGGTCGGACAGCACCTCGTCCACCGTCGGGCGCACGTCGAACACCAGGTGCAGGCGCGAGCCCCTGATGCCGACCCGGACGTCGAGCAGGCGGTGCCGGACGACCGCCACCCCGATGGCGGCCGGCAGCGATCCGAGCATCACCAGCGCCCCGACCGCCCCGGACGCCGACACCTCGCCCCCGAAGGCGTCGATCATGATCAGCGCGCCGCCGGCCAGGGTCGCGACCGTGCCGCCGACCATCCAGGCGTACTGCCCGCGCTCGGTCCTCGCGCTGCGCCGCCAGCGCACCACGAGCCCGCAGAACACGACCACGGCCATGACCCAGGTGACGAACTGCCCGGTGCCGGCCAGCAACGACACGGCCAGCTCCTCGGCGCTCAGCCGGAGGCCCGCCAGGTCGTACCGGTTGTGGTGGATCAGCACCACCCCGGCGGCGTGCATGGCGATCGCGGCACCCGAGATCCACGCGACGATCCGCCACCGCGGCGAGGGCAGCCGCCCGTCGGGGAAGAGCAGCGGCACGAAGATCCAGGTCAGGCCGTAGAACGCGGCGGTGGCCGCGTAGAGGGAAGAGACGAGCGGGTTGGCGGCGCCGCGGAAGGTCAACCCCAAGCCGATCAGGCCGAGGCCCAGGCACAGGCTGCAGGCGATGAGGAGCCAGCCGAAGCGGAGCTCGGGCCGGCGTGCCGCCAGCAGCCAGCCCAGCGCGGACAGGACGGGACCGAAGATCGCGAACGCCCACTCGGACGGTGGAGGCGGCCAGCCGGTCGCGACGAACATGCCCGCCACGATGCTTGCGCCGGCGATCGTCGCCAGCAGCCCGGCCACCAGCCTCGAACTCATAAGCACCCATCGTCATGAGGGATCAAGAGCGCGTCTATGAGGTTATCCGCATATTTACTACGGCCACCCTCACCTGCGAGAACGGTGGCCCGCCGGGTGGGCCCCGCCCCCGCGCCCCGGTTGGCTGGAACGCACGTTCCGCGATCCGAAGGAGAAGTCCCATGAGCACTCCGTCCAAGCCCGTGCGGATCCTGGCGGCGGCCGCGGTGGCGGTCACCATGTCGGCCTGCGTGGGTCAGCCCGCTCCCGTACAGGCCACGGCGGCGGCCGTGCGCAGCGCGCCGGAGATCCCGGGCACGCCGGCGGGCGCCCAGCTGCGCTGGCTGCTGGACGCGCTCTCCCGGCCGCCCGTCGCGGAGCGCGAGATCAGCGCGCACTTCACCGCCGATTTCCTGAAGTCCGTCCCGGCCACCCAGGTCAACCAGGTGTTCGCGACCTTCAAGGGCCTGCGGCTGGAGCAGGTGCTCACGTCTCAGAACACCTCGCTGATCGCCCTGGGGACGGCCGGTGGCACGGCGTTCGAGGTCCTGGTGTCGGTGGACGGCACGGGCCTGATGAACGGCCTGCGGTTCCGCGTGCCCGAGCCGAAGAGCTGGGCCGAGCTGGACGGGCGGCTGAGCAGGACGGCGGCGCGGACGTCGTTCCTGGCGGCCGAGGTGACCAGGGGCGGCGACTGCCGGCCCGTGCACGCCGTGGCGGCGAACGAGGCGCGCCCGCTCGGCTCCATGTTCAAGCTGTACGTGCTGGGCGCGGTGGCCGAGCGCATCGAGAGCGGCGCGTTCGGCTGGGACACCCTGCTCACGATCACGCCGGAGCTCAAGAGCCTGCCGAGCGGGCAGCTCCAGGACCGGCCCGACGGCAGCAAGGTGTCCGTGCTGGAGGCGGCCAAGCTGATGATCTCCATCAGCGACAACACCGCCACCGACCTGCTGGTCCACAAGGTGGGACGCAAGGCCGTCGAGCGCACGATGCACAAGTGGGGCAATCACGACAAGCGCAACGTGCCGTCGCTGACGACGCGGGAGCTGTTCGTGCTCAAGGGGGCGGAGTACCCGCGGCACGCCAAGCGCTACCTGTCGATGAGCGTGAAGGAGCGGCGCGCGTATCTGGACAAGGTCGTCGCCAAGGTGCCGCTGTCCGGCATCGCCGCGTGGACCTCCCCTCGCGAGCTGGACACGCTGGAGTGGTTCGGCTCGCCCGCCGACGTCTGCGAGGCGTACGCGGGGCTGGCCGGGCTGCGCGACAAGCGGGTCGGGGAGGTGCTCTCGATCACCGACGCCGGGCTCGGCCTGGACCCGGGCCGATGGACGACGGTCTGGCACAAGGGCGGCTCGGAGCCGGGCGTGCTGGACATGAGCTTCCTCGCGCGTACGGCGAAGGGCAGGACGTACGTCGTGACCTCGATGTCGATCGACCCGGGGGCGCCGATCGACCCGCAGGCAGGCCAGGAGGCCCTCGCCCTGGCCCGGGGCGCGTTCACCCTCGCCGGCGGCTCCTGAGCCGGCGGTTCTCATGGGTTCGGCTCGTGGATCTCGAACGGCTCTATGCGGGTGGGCGATCCCGTGGAATAGTTGAAAAGTAAATTGAGTTGAGCCGGGCAGACCCGCTGGAAGGAGCACGACATGCCTGCCGTGACCGTTGAGAACCCGCTCAGCCTCCCCCGTCTGCCCGAGCCGACGGCCGGGAGCCCCGAGCGTGAAGTGCTCGCCGTCGAGACCGCGCCGAGCGGATTCGAGGGCGAGGGGTTCCCCGTACGCAGGGCGCTGGCGGCCATCAAGCCCGCGTACCTGGACCCGTTCGTGATGATGGATCAGATGGGTGAGGTGGACTACGCGGCGGGTGAGCCGAAGGGCACCCCGTGGCACCCGCATCGCGGGTTCGAGACGGTCACCTACATGATCGACGGCGTGATGGACCACCTCGACTCCAACGGGGGCGGCGGCTCGATCACGAACGGCGACACGCAGTGGATGACCGCCGGCGCGGGAATCCTGCACAAGGAGGCGCCGCCCGAGTGGCTCGTCCAGCAGGGCGGGCTGTTCCACGGGATCCAGCTCTGGGTGAACCTGCCCGGCGCGAAGAAGATGATCGCGCCGAAATATCAGGACATCGGGAGTGCCAGCGTCACGCTGCTGAGCAGTCACGACGGTGGCGCGCTGGTCCGGCTCATCGCGGGCGACCTGGCCGGGAACGTCGGGCCCGGTAGCACGCAGACGCCCATCACGCTGCTGCACGCCACCGTCTCGCCCGGGGCCCGGCTGGTCCTGCCGTGGCGCAAGGACTTCAACGCGCTCGCCTACGCCCTGTCCGGGCGCGGGACGGTGGGGGCCGGGCGGCGGCCGTTCCACTCGGGGCAGCTCGCCGTGTTCGACGGCTTCGGCAACCGGCCGGGGCTCCTCACCTCGGGCGAGAGCCTCACGATCACGGCCAAGGACACGCTCGAAGTGATCGTCCTCGGCGGTGAGCCCATCGGCGAGCCGGTGGCCCACTACGGGCCGTTCGTCATGAACACCCGCGCCGAGCTGGTCCAGGCCTTCGAGGACTTCCAGGCCGGTCGGCTCGGCACCATCCCGGCCGGGCACGTGTGACGACCTCTGCCGACCCCCGGCGGTCAGGCGACCGGCTGCGCGGCGGCCGTCTGCCGCCAGATCCGGCCGTCCCTGACCACCATGGTCCCGTACGTGCTCACCCGGTTGCCGCCGATGGTCATCAGCGCGCGGTAGAAGATCACGTCGTCGGTCGTCTGAAGGGAGACGATCTCGTCCACCTGGGGCTTGGCCGACAGGTAGGCGGAGAACAGCTCCCTGATCTCGGCGGGGCCGCTGGCCACCCGGTCGAAGCGGACGACGGTCGCGTCCTCGTGGTACTGGGCGAGCAGGGACTCCAGGTCCTGGTCCGCGATGGCGGCGAGCTGGCGGTCGAACAGGTCTCGGGTGGTCATCCGGCACCTCTTTCCGGGGGTGAGGTCGGCACGGCGCTCTTCCTGAAGGTCATCCGGCGCCTTCCGGGAGCGGCCGGGTCAGGTCGTACGCCACCTGCGCCGCGGCGAGCAGCAGGATGACCGGCAGCGCCGCCACCACGGGCAGCGCCGAGGCGGCGAGCGTGAGCGCGGCGGCGGCCAGGCGGATGCCGCCCGCGCGCCGGTCGCGCGAGCACAGGTGCTGCAGCCCGAGCACGGCCAGCACCAGTGCGGCGGGCACCCCGATGGACCAGCTCGTGGCGGGCGGATGCACGATGGCGTGCTCGATGCCGATCCCGAACGCCACCAGCCCCAGCGAGAGCGGCAGGTGCGAGTAGACCCAGACCTGCCCCGCGAGCTGGGTGCGCAGCACCACGGACTCGTCGATGTGGCCGAAGTACAGCCACCAGAAGCCCATCGCGATCGCCACTCCGGCCAGGGCGACGAGCAGCGCGCCCGGCGTGACGTCGTGCCCCTTCAGCCCGGTGACGACCGCCGCGACCACCTCTCCGAGCACGATCACCACGAAGAGCCCGAAGCGTTCGGGCAGGTGCTCGCTCTGCGGCGGCAGCTTGCTCTGGTGCCGCCGCGCGAGCAGCGGCGTGGCCAGGTCGACCAGGAGCGCCACGGCCCAGAACGCGTAGCGCTGCGGCGGGTCCACGGCGAGCGAGGCCAGCCAGATGAGCGCGGCGGCCGTGAACCCGGCGGCGTAGCGGACGGTCAGCGGCCTGGCCTCGGGCACGTGCCGTCCGGCGCGGACGTAGGCCACGATGAGCAGCACCCTGGCCACGACGTACGAGACGGCGAAGAGCGCCGAGCGCCCGGCGATGTCGCCCACGCTCGCCGCCATCGTCGCGACGGCCAGGATCTGCGGCAACGCGAGCAGCCGGTGGCTGACGTCGTCGGTGTCGAACCTGTTGGCGTAGAAGACGTATCCGGCCCACGCCCACCAGACGGGCACGAACAAGCCGACGAAGGCGAGCACGCTGCCGAGATCCGCACCGTCGGCCAGCACAGCGGCCAGCTCCGCGACGGCGACGACGAAGACCAGGTCGTACAGTAGCTCCAGCCAGGTGGCCCGGCGTTGCACGGCTTCGAACAGCCGTAATCGGGGCGGCTGCCACTGGCGGCTGGTCACTGTCGCTCACCCTTCTGTATGTAATTGTGTAATTATGCCCCCATCCAGCGGCTTACGGCACCTTTTTAAGGGTCAGGCAGGCCACGCGGTCCCCGGCCGTCCCCACCTTCGGGCCCGCGGTCTTGGTGGCCTGGGAGTGGAGCACCAGCGAGCTCGGCAGGTCGGCGGGGTCCAGCGCCCAGTCGTTGCGGGCCGTGGACCGGCCCGAGCCCTCGCCGTCGGTCATGAAGTCGAGCCACACCTCGCTGGCCGGATCGATCTGGCCGGGGTGGTGCTGGTAGTGGGGACCCGAGTCGTCCGGCTTCGGGCCGCAGGGCTTGGTGTGCAGGTGCGCGCCGTAGCGGCGGTCGGGCAGCAGGCCCTCCACCACGAGCGAGGTACGGGTCTTGCCGTCGGTGGACTCGGCGGTGAGGCTCGCCTGGGCGCCCTGCGGGACCAGCTTGCGGTCGTAGACGACGGCCGCGTTCGCGGAGGGAGCGCCCTCGGAGGCGTCGGGCGAGCTGCCAGGGGAGGTCTCCCCCGGGGTCTTCGCGGCGGCGAACTCACCGCCGCCGGACAGCCTGACCGGGCCGGTCGGGGTCGCGGCCGGCTTGCCGGGACCGGACGCGTCCTGGAGCGGGGCGGGCGGGCCCGCGCAGCCGGAGGCGCCGGCGAAGGACGCGGTGAGCAGAGCGAGCAGGAGCGCGGGCACGCGCATGAGACCCCCCATCGGTCGAGCCCCGCCGGGATGGGAGCTCGGAGAGGGCACCCACTCTAACGAGTGACCGGCCCGTCACGGCGCGTATTCGACCACGCGGCCGAGCAAGGCATCGCGCCGGGGTCAGGCGCCGTGCTTGGCGGCGATGTCGTCGATCATCGCCGCCAGCGTGAAGTCGAGGTCGGTGAGCCCGCCCTGGTCGTGGGTGGTGAGGGCCAGATGGAGAGTACGCCAGCGGATGTCGATGTCGGGATGATGGTTGAGCTCCTCGGCCCTGACCGCGATCTCGTCGACGATCCGGATGGCGGCGGGGAAGTCGGGCGCCGTCACCGTGCGCCGGATCTCGTCGCCTTCGAGCCGCCATTCGGGCAGGTCGTTGAGCTTGCTTCCGACGTCCATGAGACCTCCCGGGTCCGGTGCTCCCGGTCCACGTTACTTCAGCGCCCCGGAGCTGAGCCCCGACTGTATCTGCCGCTGGAAGATGATGTAGATGATCATAACCGGCAGGATCGTCATGCTCAGGGCCGCGAACAGGCCCGGCCAGTCCGCCTCGTACCCGGCCAAAGTGGAGATCTTGGCGATGCCTTGGGTGAGCACCCATTTGTCCGGGTCTCCGGCGAGGAGCACCAGGGGCAGCAGGTACTGGTTCCACTGGCCCAGCACGTTGAAGATCGTGATGCTGATCAGCCCCGGCCTGGCCATCGGCACCATGATCTGGAAGAACGTCCGGGTGTGGGAGGCGCCGTCGATCTTGGCGGCCTCGGCCACGGTTTCCGGCAATGTCCGGAAAAATGCCGCCAAGAAGAAGACCGTGAACGGCAGCGAGTACGCGATGTACACGAGCACGAGCCCGACGTGCGAGTTGAGCAGGCCGAACTGCTTGACGACGAAGAAGAGCGGCCCCAGCGCCAGGAAGACCGGGAACGCCAGCCCGGCCACGAAGAAGTAGTAGATCAGCTTGTTGCCGACGAACCGGTAGCGGGCCAGCACGTACGCCGCCATCGACCCGAACAACATCGTGCCCGCCGTACCGAAGAAGACGACGACGACCGTGTTGAGCATGTACTGGCCGATGTGCGCCTTGCCCCACGCTCGCCCCCACGAGTCCAGCCGCAACGCCCCCGGCAGTTGCAGCGGATCACCGAAGATCTCCGTGTTGTTCTTGAACGACGCCAGGAACGTCCACAGCAGCGGCGCGATGATCAGCAGCGCCCAGACCGCCAGCGCCACGTGCGAAAGCCCACTGAGCACGCCGGGGCGGGGCCGGCCCATGTCACGCGAGGCCATCTCTAGAGCTCAACCCTCTCACGCCTGGTCGTACGCAAGGTCAGCACCGCGAACGTCACGGTGAGGAAGAACAGCGCCACGCCCATCGCGGACGCGTAGCCGACCTTCTGGTAGGAGAAGGCCGTCTTGTAGATCGTGACGGGCAGGATGGTCGTGGCCCCGTCGGGCTCGCCCTTGTCCCCCGCCAGTACCTGGATCAGCGCGAAGCCGTCGAAGGCCGCGATGCCCAGATAGATCCAGCCGACCTGAATGGTGTCCCGCAGCAGCGGCAGCGTGATCGAGAAGAACAGCCGCACGCGCCCGGCCCCGTCCAGCGCCGCCGCCTCGAAGTAGTCCTTGGGGATGGCCGCCATGCCCGCGGAGAACAGCACCACGTAGAACCCGACCCCCTGCCAGATCATCACGGCCAGGACGGACCACAGAGCCAGGTCCGGCTCGATGAGCCAGCCGACGGGATCGACGCCGAACCTGGCGAGCACCCCGTTGATGACGCCCTCGGCGTCCGGACGGTAGACGGCCTGGAAGAGCACCCCGACCACGGCCACGGCGAGCACCTGGGGGAAGAAGAACACCACGCGGTAGAACTTCGACCCCCAGACGCCCCGCATGCCCGCGCCGCGCGTGCCGCCGCCCAGGTTCAGCAGGAAGGACAGGAACAACGCGATGGCGATCGTCGCGAGCGGCAGCACGAGCAGGAGGATCCCGTGGTTGCGCAGTGCCTGCCAGAACACCTCGTCCTCGAACAGCCGGCCGAAGTTGTCCAGCCCCACGTAGCGCACGATCGAGCTGTATCCGTTCCAGCTCGTCAAAGAGAGCTGGAACGCCTGGACATAGGGGCTGATGACAAAGACCGAATAGAGCGTGAGCGGGACGATGAGAAAACCGGCGACGAACCCGTACTTGCGCAACCGCTCCATGTGCTTACTGGTTCCGCGTCTGCTTGGCGACGGAGTCGTCCTTCTTGATGCCGTCGGCCTTCTTCTGCATGTTGGCGCAGAACTTCTCCGGGGTGATGCGCCCGGCCATGACCACGTTGATCTGCTCGGTGCCGTAGTCGAACAGCTCTTTGTACCAGCCCTCGAAACGCGCGTCGGTGATGATGTTCTGGCCGGCCTTGTCCTGGGCGCGGGCCGCGCTCATCAGCCCGGCGGGCAGGTCCAGGCCCTCGGCCGCGCCGTTCACGACGGTGAGGTTCTGGGTCTTCTCGGTGAATCCGCGCGCGCCTTCCTTCGACAGCATGATGCGCAGGTATTCGAGCCCGCCCTGCGGGTTCTTGCCCTTGGCGGCGACGACGAAATTCTCTCCGACGCCCACCTGGATGGCGCCGTACGGCATCTTGTCGGAGCCGGTGACGTCGGGAATGGGGGCGATGGCGTATTCGAAGTCCATCGGCTTGTCCTTGGCCATCTCGTTCTCGACCCAGGAGCCGACGGGGTAGAACAGCAGCTTGTTCTGGAGCTGCTTGACCTGGGTCTGGGTGTGGTCGAGACCGAAGTACGCTTTATCGCCATATTTCGCCTGGATGTCCGCCCAAGCGGCGACCGCCTGCTTCACCGGCTCGGCGTTCCAGGCGTTGTCGACCAGGTTGTCGAGGTCGATGATGACCTGGTTGCCACCGATCTTCGCGGCCGTGTAGAGGACGTTCCAGAGCTGGTAGTACGGCCCCTTCTGCCCCGGGTACGCGAAGAGCAGGATGCCCTCCTTCTTGGCCGTCTCCCCCAGCGCCGTGAACTCGGCCCACGTCGTCGGCACCGCCCACTGCTTGGACTCGAACAGCTTGGCGTTGTACCAGAGCGCGCGGTGGGACACGGTGTAGTTGAGCACCAGGTCCTTGCCGTTGATCAGGGCGTTGTCGAGCACGGCCGGCGTGACGGTGTCGCGCACCTTCTTGGCGGGGTCGTCGACGGATGGCGCGTCGAACAGCACGCTCAGGTCGGCCAGGTGCCCCTCGGCGGCCAGCGCGGCCAGGTCCATCGACTCGGGGCCCGAGTTGTTGAGCACGTCGGGGACGTCCCCGCCGACGAAGCGCGGGCGAAGCTGGGTGCCGATCTGCTGCGTGGCGGTGTGCTTGACCGTGACGCCGGGGAACGCCTTCTTGTAGAGCTCCTCGTGCAGGTCCTTGGCGTACGCGTCGCTGTATCCGCCGCTGAAGATGACCACCTCGAGCGGCTTCTTCGCATCGACGCCGAACGGGTTCTGGGGGCTGGTGGAGGCCGCGATCGAGGTCGAGGGCGCGGCCGAGGGCTCGCCGCCGGTCCCCGCGGTCGCGCAGGCGCTCAGCAGGCCCGCGCCGGGGCCGGCGACGAACGCGGTCAGGCCTATCCGGCGCAGCAGCTGCCGCCGAGTGATCTCGCCCGGGTGGGTCATGGGGGGCTCCCGTAAATTAGGAAAGTTTCCTAAACGTTTGCCCGCAACGTACGAACGGCCCCCGACACGCGTCAAGGGGGCGCAATCGAGACGTGACCTTTGCGTGATCCCTTGCCTAGAATCGCGTTCTAGAAGCACAGTGGGGCACATGATTGTCGAGTACGCCGACCGCGTGTGGCGCGGTGAATCAGACGACAGCATCGTGGACGCGGGCATGGAGGGCAAGGGCGTCCAGACCATAACGGACGGGCTGGGCTGGTGGTCAGGGTTCGGAAACGTGATCGCCTTCGAGACCGAGGGCGAATTGCTGCTGTTCGACACCAGCAGTCCGTTCTCGGCGGCACAGTTGCATGAGGACGTCCGCCGCTGGAGCCGGGCGCCGCTGACGACCGCCGTCTATTCGCACGGGCACATCGACCACGTGTCCGGGCTGGGGCCCTTCGAGGAGGAGGGGCAACGCGCCACGGTTTATGCCCATAAAGCGGTGATCGACCGGTTTGAGCGCTATCTGCTGACAAATGGCTATAACGCGGTGATCAACCAGCGCCAGTTCCAGGCCCCGAACCTCCGCTGGCCCACGTCCTACCGGCACCCCGACGTCACCTACACCGACGACCTGACCGTACGGCGGGGCGGGCTGACGCTCGACCTCTCGCACGCCAAGGGCGAGACCGACGACGCGACCATCGGCTACGTGCCCGAGCACAAACTGCTGCTCCCCGGCGACCTGTTCATCTGGGTGACCCCCAATTGCGGCAACCCGCAGAAAGTGCAGCGCTATCCCAGGGAATGGGTGCACGCGCTGCACCGGATGGCCGCCGTGGACGCCGAGATCATGCTGCCCAGCCACGGCGCGCCCGTCTTCGGCCGCGACCGCATCCGCACCGCGCTGCTGGAAACCGCACAATGGCTGGAATCGCTCATCACGCAGACGCTCGACCTGCTCAACGCGGGCGCGCGGCTCGACGAGATCATGCATGCGGTAAAACCGCCGGAAAGCCTTTCCGACCGCCCTTACCTGCGGGCCCGATACGACGAGCCGGAATTCGTCGTACGCAATCTGTGGCGGCTCTACGGCGGCTGGTACGACGGCAATCCGGCCCATCTGAAACCCGCTCCCGAAGCGGTTCTCGCGCGCTCGGTCGCCGAATTGGCGGGCGGCGCCACGGCCCTCGCGGACGCCGCGCTCAAGGCGCTTTCCGGCGGCGACGAACGGCTGGCCGGGCATCTGGCGGAAATGGCCGCCCTGGCGGCTCCCGGCGACGCGGGGGTGCACCGCGTACGCGCGGAAGTCTTTTCCGCCAGGGCGGCCAGCGAGCAGTCGCTCATGGCGAAGGGCATTTTCACCTGGGCCGCATCGGAGTCCAGGCGACGCTCATGACGTCAGTCCTCCCACCATCCGCGCGGGAGCGGGAGCTCGGCCCGGGGGACCGAGTCCGCGGGGACCTCCGCGGGGGCGGCGACGGTCAGCTCGACGGCGTCGGAGGCCACCTGGCGCCCCGACTCGATCAGCCAGTCGTCCTTGATCCGGGCAGCGTCGACGCGATAGCCGTTGCCGCTGCCGTCCGGCTGGAACCACGCCAGGACATAGGAGATCCGCATGCCGCGCCGTTCCATCTCCGCGCGGACTTCGGAGACCGGCCGGTGATAGCCGTCGTAGCCCTGGTTGCCCTCGAACGCGTCGGGGGTCCCGGGCGGGGGCATGGGGATCAGCTGCACGGACCTGGCGTATCTCTCCCCGGGCTCCGCGGGCCGGCCGATGCCGAAGATGATCTTGCCGGTGTAGCGGACCGGCATGGTGATCTTGCCGCACCAGGCGGAGGCGCAGTCGCCGGAGTAGGAGATCGTCACGCCCGCTCCCGGCGGGAACTCCCCCGGCGTGGCGGGACCGATCAGCTCGCCCGCGTGGTGCGGGTCCACCGGGACCTTCTTCACCTCGGCGTCGAGCCCCACCGCACGGAACGCCTCCGTGAACGCCTCCGCCTCGGCCTCGGGGTCATTGATGACGACGTCGATGAAGTCCGCGCCGCTCTTCACGGAGACGGCCGCGTTGGCGTACTCGGTGACGGGGCCGACGATGGGCACGGCGACGATGAGGGCCGCGGCGAGTCCCGCCGCCAGCGCGCCGAGCCCGAGGCCGCGCCGCAGCGTCAGCCCGGCGGGCCGGCGCGCGGGCGGGGGCTCCTCCGCCATGATCGACTCCATCAGCGCCCGCGCCCCCGCGCCGGACGGCTGTCCCACCGGGTCCCCGGCCAGGTCCTCGTCCCGTACGCGGGCGAGATCGGCGATGTTCACAGCGCGCTCCCTTCGATCGCGACGGCCTGCGCGCGCTCGATCCCGGCCTCGGCCAGGCCACGGGCGAAGCGCTTGCGGGCGCGATAAAGCCTGACTCTTACCGCGTTACGGGATATGCCGAGCGTTCTGGCGATCTGGCCGGGGTCCAGCCGCTCCCAGGCGACCAGGGAGAGCAGCTCCCCGTCGTCGTCCGGCAGGCGCCGGAACACGCGCCCGCGATCCGCCGCCAGGCGACGGTGAAGGTCTCGGCCACGACGTCGGCCGCGTCATCGGGATCGGGGCACCGGCGTAACGCGTATCCGAGGAGCGGGCCGTACGAGGAGCGGTAGATCTCCTCGAACCGGCTCGCTGGATCGACTCCCATCCGGTCTCCTTATGTGGGGCAGCAACAACCTCCACATGTCCGGAACGCCAGATGCATTACAGGTCAGGCGAAATGAGCGCGCGTTTCGGCGAACGCCTGGTCCGTGCCCTCCAGTGCCCTGGCCACGTCGGCCTCGGTGTGCGCGGCCGACATGAACCAGTTGTGCCAGGGGTGCAGGTACACCCCGTGCCGCAGGCAGGCGTCGCTCCAGTACATGGCCGTGGACAGGTCCGCGTCGCCGTCGAAGCTGAGCCACGGGATCGTCACGGGCCCGGTCTGGTTCACCACGAACCCGTGCGACTTCGCCTGCTCGTACAGGCCCTCGCGCAGCTGGGTGCCCGCGCGCTCCATGGCCCCGATGCCGTCGGTGTCGCGCAGGATCTCGATGGTCGCCTTGGCCGCGGCCATGGCCACCGCCGAGAACCAGAACGACCCCGTCGAGTAGAGCGTCTGCGCGGGGCCGCGCAACGCGTCCGTGCCGGTCACCGCCGCGATCGGGTAGCCGTTCGCCATGGCCTTGGACCAGGCCGTCAGGTCGGGGCGCACCCCGTACGGCTCCCACGAGCCCCGCAGGTCGACGCGGAAGCCGGCGCGCACGTCGTCGATCACCAGCGCCGCCCCGAGCCGGTCGGCCAGGGCGCGGGCGCCGCGGGCGAAGGCCGGCTCCACGAGCTCCTGGTCCTCGAACGAGTCGTGCTTGAACGGGGTCACGATGATCGCCGCCACGTCCCCCTCCACGGTCGCCGCCGCGGCCTCCAGGGACTCCAGGGAGTTGTAGGCGAACTCCACCAGGTCGGCCCGCTCGTTCGGCGTCGTGCCGGAGAGCGAGGGCGTGCACCACGGGTCCGCCCCGTGGTAGGCCCCGTGCGCCATCAGCACCTTGGTCCGCCCGGTCGCGGCCCTGGCGACCATGAGCGCCTGCGTGGTGGCGTCGGTGCCGTTCTTGGAGAACATCGCCCAGTCCGCGCTCGGCACGGTGTCCACGAGCAGCTCGGCCAGCTCCACCATGATCGGCCCCGGGCCGTTGAGGCAGTCGCCGAGCGCGGCCTGCCGGGCGGCGGCCGCCTCCACGCCCGGGTGCCGGTGCCCGAGCACGACGGGGCCCCAGCTGCACATGAAGTCGATGTACTCGCGGCCGTCCACGTCCCACTGCCGGCAGCCCTCGCCGCGCTCGAAGAACTGGGGGAAGCCGGGGGCGAAGAGCGCGGCGTTGAGGTGCCCGTACATGCCGCCGGGGACGACCTTCAAGGCCCGTCGGCGGAGATCTGCGTCGGTCATCGGAGAGGGTCCTTAGAGGAGGGCGAGGGTGGATTCGAGGTCGGTGAGGCCGGCGTCGGAGCCGAGCCCGGTGGCGACCCGGGCGGCGGCGGCCGTGCCCCACCTGGCGGCGGCCGGCACGTCCTGGCCGTGGAGCAGGCCGGTGAGGAACCCGGCGCAGTACGCGTCACCGCATCCGGTGGTGTCGGAGACGTCCGTCTTCAGCGCGGGCACCCGCTCGCTCCCGCCGGCCGTCACGACGAGGCTGCCCGACTCGCCGAGGGTGACGAGCACGCCGCGCGGCCCGTCCGCCAGCAGCGCGGCGGCGGCCTCCTCGGCGTCCGGCGCGCCGGTCATGAGCCGGGCCTGGGACTCGTTCGGCAGGACGTAGTCCACGTGCGGCAGGAACGCGCGGGCCATGCCCAGCAGGTCGGGCATCTCCGACAGCAGGTCCATCGTGACGATCGTCCCCGCCGACCGCACCGAGTCCAGCAGCTCGAAGAAGGCCGGGTCGCCGAGCCCGAACGTGACGTCCATGCCGCCCAGGTGGATCGCCCGCGCGCCGCGCAGCACGTCGACGTCGAGGTCGGCGAAGGTCACCCCGAGGTTCGCCCCCGGCACGTGGAAGCTGGGGCGCCCGCCGTCGGGCCTGATGGGCAGGATCGAGGCGGCGGTCTGCTCCCCCGTCCTGCGTACGAGGCGCGAGACGTCCACCCCACGCTTGGCCAGCACGGCGAGCAGGAAGTCGCCCAGCTCGTCGTCGCCGACCGCGCCCATGGTGACCACGTCGTGGCCCAGCTTGACCAGGTCCACCGCCGTGCCCGCGGCGGCGCCCGCGGCGGTGAGTCGGATCTGGTCGACCAGCACGGTGTCCTGGCCCTCGGGGATGTGCTCGACGGGCCTGGCGAGAATGTCGACGATGTGGACGCCGACGGTGACGACGGTCATAGTCTAAATAGACAGACGTCCGAATAAAAAGTCAATGCCAAGGGGAGGCAGCGGATGCCCAAGATCGTCGATCACGACGAGCGCAGGCGCGAGGTCCTGTCAGCGGCCCGCCGGGTGATCGTCAGGGACGGCATCGACGCCGCCACCACCCGGGCCATCGCCAAGGAGGCCGGCTACTCCAACGGCGTGCTCGCCCACTACTTCGCCGACAAGGACGAGATCCTGCTGTCCGCGCTGCGCCAGTCGCACCAGCGCATCCGCGCCAGACTGAGCGGCAAGGTCGAGGGCGTGTCCGGGCTCGCGGCCCTGCGCGAGCTGCTGCTGGACAACCTGCCGCTGGACGCCGAGCGTACTCAGGAGACCCGGCTGGAGGTCAGCTTCTGGAGCCGGAGCCTGGCCTCCGAGCGGCTGGCCGAGGTGCAGCGGACCGAGGCGGGCGAGCTGCGCGCCGCCGTACGCGACCTGCTCGGGCAGGCCCGCGCGGCCGGCGAGCTGCGTACGGACGACAACCTGGACGACCTCACCGAGTACCTGCTGGCCCTGGTCGACGGCCTCAGCCTGCACCTGCTCCTCTATCCGGGCCGCCTCACCCGGGTGGACCTCGAACGCCTCATGCTCCAGGCCCTCGACCGCCTGTGATTGCCGCATTTCGGACGACCGACTACATTCCCAGCACATGAGCCTGCGTGAGCAATTGTGCGAGTACGGGCGGCGCGCGATCGAGCTCGGCCTGGTCATCGGCACGTCGGGCAACCTGAGCGTGCGCCAGGGCGACCAGGTCGCGGTCACGCCCTCCGGGGTCGCGCTCGACCGGCTGACGCCGGAGATGTGCCCGATCGTCGACACGTCGGGCCACCTGGTGGAAGGCGACCTGCAGCCGTCCAGCGAGACCCCCATGCACCTGGCCGTGTACGAGGCCACCGGCACCACGGCGATCGTGCACACGCACTCGGTGTTCGGGACGGTGGTGGCCACGACGATGACCGAGCTGCCTCCGGTGCACTACAACGCGCTGCTGCTCGGCGGGGTGGTCAAGGTGGCCGAGTACGCCACGTACGGGACCCCCGAGCTGGCCGCCAACGTCCGCGCCGCGATGGAGGGCAAGCAGGCCGCCCTGATGGCCAACCACGGCGGGGTGACCATCGGGGCGACGCTGGAGCAGGCGTTCGAGGCGACCCGCCTGCTGGAGTGGCTGTGCGAGGTGTACGTCAGGGCGCTCGGCGTCGGCAAGCCGGCCATCCTGACGGACGACCAGCTCGCGGCCGTCGTCGAACGGGCGCTCAACCCGCCCGCCTTCCCCAGGAAGGGTTAGCCGAGCGCCGCCTGCTCGGCCAGCCCCAGCGGCAGGCCGCCGGAGCCGGCGATCCGGTCGTGGAACTCCTTGAGCGAGCCCTGGAAGGACTCGCGGATGCGGTCGATCTCGATCGCGCCCGTGAGGTAGGAGGGCGCCTGGGTGGGCCAGGCGCAGTAGCGGTTCACCTCGCCCTGGGCCGTGCCGGGCGAGAGCGACGCCTTCGTGGCCATGAACGTCTCGGCCTCCTCGACGGACATGTCCTCGCAGTGCAGCGCGGTGTCCACGACCATCCTGGCGGCGCGGAAGATCCGGCAGTCCAGGTGCGCCAGCTCGGTGGCCGGGGTGTCGAAGTAGCCCTGCTCGTGCAGCAGCTTCTCGACGTACAGGGCCCAGCCCTCGGTGAAGTACGGGGTCCTGAAGACCTTCCTGGGGGTGCTGGTGCTGCCCGCCATGTACGACAGGTGCCAGTGATGGCCGGGGTAGGCCTCGTGGACGGCGATCGAGGGCATCTGGGCCCGCGAGTTCGTCCGCAGCCGCTGGCGCACCTGCTCGGGGGTGAAGTCGTCAGGCGTGTACGGGACGAAGAAGATGCCGGTCCGCGAGCTGGTCAGCGGCGGCGGCGCGAGGTAGTGGGCCACGGACAGTATCGGGCGGGTGTACTCGGCCGACGGGAGCACCTGGCACTCCTCGCCCTCCGCGAAGGTGACCAGGTCCCGCTCCCGCACGAACGCGCGGGCCCGCTGGGTCTCCGCCTCGTACTCGGACCGCATGTCGGCCAGGGTCGGCGGGTGGTCGTCCATGAGGGACTCCATGGCCGCCCGCCAGTCCCCGGAGCCGTTGATCCGGCGCGCCACCTCGCGCATGCGCCCGTCCAGCTCCGCCCAGGCGGCCTTGCCCTTCTCGTGCAGCTCGGCGGCGCCGTACCCGAGCAGCTCGCGCTCGCGCAGCAGCGTGGAGTAGAGCCGCTCCCCCATCCGCCAGGTGCCGCCGCACTGGAAACCCTCCAGGAAGGCGACGAGCTCGTCGAAGGCCCGCGCGGCGGGCTCGGCGGCCTCGGCCACCTTCGCGCGCAGCCCGGGGTCCTCGATCATGGACGGGATCGTGCGGGTGAGGAAGTTGCGGCCGGTGCGCGCCTGACCGAGCCCGCGCGTGACCAGCAGCGGCGCGGCCAGCTCCGGGTCCAGGTTCGCCCGGCAGGCGGCCAGCACGCCGGGCACCTCGGCCAGCCGGGAGACGGCGGAGGCCACCAGCTCGGGCTCCGGCTTGAGCCGCCGCTGGAACGGCGTGTACATCGAGACGAAGATCGCGGAGAGGTAGACGACCGGGTCACGGCGCCACTCGGGCCAGGATGCCAGCGCGATCGAGCCTCTCAGCTGGGAGAGGACGAGATCCCTGTCGATCGCGTCGTCCACCGACGCGGCCTCGGTAGCCGACAGCCGTTCGAGCCAGCGTTCCTCGGCCCGCTCGCGGGCGGTCCAGGCGGAGGCGGTGAAGTCACCGAGAGTGTGATCGTAACCGTCGGCCCCCAGGGAGCTGGCGACGACCGGACGGTCTGAAAAGTACCACTTGAGAAACTCGTCCACCGATGCACCTTATCCTGTGCAAATGCCCCTGCAGATCACCGGCGCGCTAGGCGACCCTGACCTGATCCGCCTCCCGTGGGAGGTCCCGCTTCAAGACTGGCCGCAGTATCACTTGGTCGATCTGCCGCGCGGCATTTCCCGGCACGTGGTGAGGTTCGCCCGGCTGTCCGGCAAGGTGTACGCGATCAAGGAGATCAGCGAGCGCTTCGCCAAGCGCGAATACCAGTTGCTGTGGGACCTCGCCCGGCTCGACGCGCCCTCGGTGGAGCCCGTCGCGTACGTCACCGGCCGCGAGGAGGGCCTGGACGCGGCGCTGATCACCAGGCACCTGCAGTTCTCGCTCCCCTACCGCGCGGTCATGTCGGGCACGCTGCGGCCCGACACGCTCACCCGCCTGCTGGACGCGCTGGCCGTGCTGCTGGTGCGGCTGCACCTCAACGGCTTCTACTGGGGCGACTGCTCGCTGTCCAACACGCTCTTCCGCAGGGACGCGGGGGCGTTCGCGGCCTACCTGGTGGACGCCGAGACCGGCGAGATGCATCCGATGATCAGCGAGGGCCAGCGGCTCGGCGACATCGACATCGCGCACACGAACATCTTCGGCGAGATGCTCGACCTGGAGGCCGGCGGGCTGCTGCACCCGTCGATCGACCCCATGGACACCGCCGAGGACATCGTCACCCGCTACCACCGCCTGTGGGACGAGATCACCCAGAGCGAGATCATCGAAGAGGTGGACTGGCACCGGGTGGAGCAGCGGATCAGGCGGCTCAACCTGCTCGGCTTCGACGTGGCCGAGATGATGGTGCGGCGCAAGGTCGGCACCGGGCGCCTGATCGTCCGGCCCAAGGTCGTGGACTCCGGGCACCACCAGCGGCGCCTGCTCAGGCTGACCGGGCTCGACGTGGAGGAGAACCAGGCGCGGCGGCTGCTGAACGACCTCGACGGCTACCGGGTGGCCAAGGGGCTGCGCCACGAGGACGAGGCCATCGTGGCGCACCGCTGGCTGGCCGAGGTGTTCCAGCCCACGGTCGAGGCCATCCCCGCCGAGCTGCGCGGGAAGCTGGAGCCCGCGCAGCTCTTCCACGAGATCCTCGACCACCGCTGGTACCTGTCGGAGGAGGCGGGCTCCGACGTGGGCCTGGCCGAGGCCGTGAAGTCGTACGTGGACAACGTGCTGGTCCACAAGCCCGACGAGAAGGCGCTGCTGCCCGACGAGGCCCCGGACGAGGCCGCAGACGAGGCCGCAGACGAGGCCGCAGACGAGGCCGTTCAGTAGGCGACGGTGATGCGCCGGCGCGGGTGGGCCGCCAGCTCCACCTCGTCGGCGATCGCCACCGCGTAGTCCTCGGCGGAGATGAAGCTGCGGCCCTCGTCGTCGGTCAGCAGCGTGTCGCCGCCGATCCGGTAGACGCCGGTACGCTCGCCCGGCGCGATCTCGGCGGCCGGCGAGACGAACGTCCAGTCGAGGTCCTGGACCTCCCGGTAGAGACCGAGGGCGGCCCGCGCCGCCAGGGACTCCTTCTTGTAGGCGTCCGGGAAGTCGGGCGTGTCGACCAGGTCGAGGCCGGGCGCGACCTGGAGGCTGCCCGCGCCACCCACGACGATCAGCCTGCGCACCCCGGCGGCGCGCACGCCGTCGATGAGCGCGCGGTTGGCGGCCACGAAGGGCGCCTCGGGCTCGGTGCCGTCGCGCGGCGGCGCGATGGCGGAGACGACGGCGTCGTATCCCTTGGCCAGCGTGGCGGAGTCGTGGACGTCTCCCTTGACGGGACCCGAGCGGCTGACCCCGGTCACCTCGTGCCCGCGGGTGGTCAGCTCTGTGACAATGCGCTGCCCGATCATGCCGGTCGCGCCAAAGACGAGGATCTTCATGGGCTCCACAGTATCCAAATGATACTGGTTACTTCATCGTGCTATAAGTACCTTGTGGATACTGGTGATGCCTTCGACCCGAACTGTCCGACCAGGCTGGTCCTGGATCGGATCGGGGACAAGTGGTCGGTGCTGGTGCTGCTGAGCCTCGACGGCGGGCCGCTGCGCTTCACCCAGCTGCGGACCCGGATCGGCGGGGTCACGCCCAAGGTGCTGACGCAGACGCTGCGCGCCATGGAGCACGACGGGCTGGTGACGCGGGAGGTGTTCGCCGAGGTGCCGCCGCGGGTGGAGTACGCGCTGACGGAGCTCGGCCGGTCGTTGCACGGCCCGGTCTCGGTGGTGGCCCGATGGGCCGAGGAGAATGTCAGCGAAATCCTCCGCTGCCGCGAAAAAGCTTCATGAATCAAACATTTATCCGCAGCAGTGGTGGTTTTCTCCGTCGTAGCCGTATAAAAGCTTAACGGCCGAGCAATCCATCAAATTCGCACTATTCCCTCCCCCCTACGCTGGCTGCGTCCCAGTACGGCGAGGGAGGACACGTGCTCGGAATCGACACCTGCTTGGCCGAGGTCATGTCCATACCAGGCGCGCTCGACGCGATGCTGGTGGATCACACCAGCGGCATGGCGGTGGCCTTCAGCAGCTCCTCCGGCGTGGACGCCGACCGGTCGGCGGCGGCTCTGACGGAGGCGCTGCGCGCCACCACCGACAGCCTGGCCCGCTCGTGCCCCGGCGACGTGGTGCGCATCGACGACATGCTCGTCACCACGGACAAGGGTCACCACCTGCTCAGGCCGCTGGAGACGGTCTTCGAAGGGCCGCTGGTCATCTACGTACGCCTGGACCTGGAACGATCTAACATCGCCCTGGCTCGGCACCGCCTCCAGTCCATCTCCAGCCGCCTGACGACGTGACCCATGACCAGGCTCGACACACTCCTGGCCGGGCTCGCCCGCGAGCAGTCCACGGGCGCGCTCCGCCTCGGCAGGAACGGCACGATCTTCCTGTCCGAGGGGCGTGTGACGTACATGGAGTGCGCCCAGACCCCGAGTGTCGAACGCCTGCTCGCGGCGCGGGGGCTGGTGACCGAGGCGGCGCTGCGCGGGCTGCAGTCCGACGGCGGCTGCGAGCGGCTGCTCGCCGACGGGCCCATCACGCTCGGCGAGCTCCAGTACGCGGTGCTCGGCGTGGTCCTGGACGCGGCCTTCTTCCTGCTGCCGATGAGCGGGACGCGGCCCAAGTTCCGTCCGGGCGAGCAGCACTGGCTGGGCGGGCACTGGTTCTTCGACGTGCCCGGGCTGGTGCGGGAGTGCGCGCGGCGGCGCACGCAGCTGGCCCAGACCTGGCCGTCCGCCGAGGTGGACACCCTGCCGGTGCGCCCGGTGCCGCGGCTGCCCGGCCACGGGGTGACGCTGAGCCGGATCCAGTGGGAGGTCATCGTCCGGGCCGATCACAAGGCCACGCCGCTGGAGCTGGCCAAGCAGATCGGCCGCTCGGCGTACTCGGTCCTGCTGGCGGTCCGGCGGCTGGCGGCGGCCGGGCTGCTCGCCCCGCCGGACCCGGACCCCGCCGTACCGGCCAGGAAGGCAGCCGCACCGGGGCAACACAGCGCCCAGACCGGAGAGGAGCTGCCGAGGCGGGAGCGGCAGGTGTACGCGCGCCCGCCGCACGATCCCGGCGCGTCGGGGCCGGGGCTCGGCCCGGTCACGACGGGTGATCCGTCCGATCTGGCGCTGCTGATGCGGCTGAAGAAGGCCCTTGAGGAGCTGTCGTGAGGTTCCTCTCGCTCAGGAGGAGGAGGCCACCGGTGGAGCTGCGGCAAGAGGTTCTGGAGGAGATGACGCTCCTGCGCGAGCGCACACCGGACGTGACCGGGAGCGTCGCCTGCACCGTCGACGGCCTCCAGGTGGCCTGCGACATGCAGGACGGCGGTGAGCAGGCCGCGGCCCTGTCGGCGGCGCTGCTCGCGATGAGCCGGCGGATGCTGATCATGACCGGGCAGGGCGCGATGGAGGAGACGCTCATCTCCGGCACCGCCGGTTTCGTGGCCTTCTACGCCGCCGGTCCCACCATCGTCCTCACAGTCCTGGCCGGGCCCGGCACGAACGTCGGGCTGCTGCGGCTGGAGGGCAGGAAGACGGCTGCCGGAGTGGCCGCCGTCGCAGCACGCAAGCACTGACCCATCCCTGACAGAAAGGCAGGAGACATGGCGGGCATGGACGTATCCCTCAAGGAGATGATGACGATCGACGGCTCGATCGGGGCCGCGATCGTCGATCACGGCAGCGGCATGGCTCTGGGCGCGCTCGGCGGCTCCAAGGACCTGGACCTCCAGATCGCCGCCGCGGGCAACACGGAGGTGGTCAAGGCCAAGCTCCGCACGATGGACTCCCTGGGTCTCAAGGACAACATCGAGGACATCCTGATCACGCTCAGCGGTCAGTACCACATCATCCGGCCGATCACCGGTCGCGGCGGCAAGGGGCTGTTCCTCTACCTGGCGCTCGATCGCGGGCGCGCGAATTTGGCGCTGGCCAGGCACCAGCTCCGCAGCATCGAGGAGAAGCTGGAGGTCTGACGCGACACCGTGGCCACCCCGGCGCAGCGCGATCGGGGCGGCCACGGCCGCGGGGGCGGCGTCAGGCAGAGGTGAGCTTGGTGATCTCGGCCACGAAGTCGGGCCAGAGCGGGCGCGGCAGGTCGTGCCCCATGCCCGGATAGGAGACCAGCCGGGCGCCGGGAACGGCCGCCGCCGTGGCCTGCCCGCCCGCGATCGGGACGAGCTGATCGGCCTCCCCGTGCAGCACGAGCGTGGGCACGGTCACGCCGGCCAGCAACGCCGTACGGTCGCCCGAGGCCATGATGGCGGCGAGTTGCCTGGCGGTCCCCGCCGGGTCGAAGCACCGGTCGTAGGCCAGCCCGGCCAGCGCCGTGATCCGCTCATGGTCCAGCTCGTAGCCGGGCGAGCCGATGACGGACCAGGTCTGCACCGCCTGCGCGAGCACGGCCGCGCGGTCGGCGGGCGGCCTGGCCATGAGCACGGCGGTCGCGGCCTCGGTCGGCGGTGCCGCCGCCGGGCTCGGGGTGGACATGATCGAGGTCAGGGTCAGCACGCGTGCCGGATGCCGGATGGCCAGCGTCTGGGCGATCATCCCGCCCATCGACGCGCCCACCACGTGGGCGGCGGGCCAGCCGAGGGCGTCCATGAGCCCGGCGGTGTCGTCGGCCAGGTCGTCCAGCAGGTACGCCGAGGACGTCCCCATCGCGGGGACGCCGGCGTCGTGGAAGTGCGTGGACAGGCCGACGTCGCGGTTGTCGAACCGGACGACGTGGTGTCCCTGCTCGGCCAGGAGCTCGCAGAACCCCTCGTCCCAGTGGATGAGCTGGGCGCCGAGCCCCATGATGAGCAGCAGGGGCCGCCCATCCGGCGAGCCGAAGCTCTCGTAGGCGATTTCGATGCCGTTTGCGGCTACGCGGGTGGTCACGCGCACCAGAATGACATTCTGTTGCCGCTCAGTAAAGGTTCGCCCGGCGCGCCGCCGCCAGGTGCGGCGCGGCTCCCGAGGTGGCTCCCGAGGGTGGCGCCGCTCAGTGCAGGCGGCTCCGGACGAGGGCGCGGATGCGCTCGCCGCCGAGCACCGCGCCGCCGCCCGCCGCCGCCAGGGCGCCGGCCAGGATGGTGGTGCCCACGGTGTTGCCGGACCCCTCGGTCTCGGTGCCGTTGCCCTCCTGGACGAGCCTGCCGTCCGCGTTCTCGTCCGCGGCCGGTACGGACTTGCCGCCCTGGGAGGACTCCTCGGGCTGCGGGGGCTCGGCCGGGTTGTTGTCGCGCTCGGACCAGGCGCCGGTGGAGAAGGCGACGGGGTAGTTCTTCTTGCCCACGCCGCTGCCCCACTTGGTGATGACGTAGTCGACCTCGATGTGGCCCTGGCCGCCGACGCCGTCCACGCCGAGCGTGCTGGAGTTGAACCGCCCGCCGGTCAGCGCGGCGAAGGTCTTGGCGTCGAGGTCCAGCATGACGCCGCGGCTGGAGGGCTCGCCGGGGCCGCGGTCACCGACGAAGAAGGGCATCTTCTTGCCCTTGTAGACCACGTATCCCTCGGTCATCAGCGGCCAGCTCGGGCTGGCGGCCAGACCCTTCTGCATGGGCTTGCCACTGGCGGGCAGCCCGGTGTCGCCGGCGCGGCCGGAGGAGTCGTCCCAGAAGTAGGACGCCGTGGTCGAGCCCTTGAGCATGACCTTCTCGTCCGTGTCGGAGTCGGCGTGGGCCGCGGTGCCGGCGATGGTCAACGCGCCGACGGCGGAGGCAGTGAGCAGAATGAGGGCACGCAGGCCAGATCGAGACATGAAGAAGTGAAGTCCTTCGCGAGGAGACAGGGGGAATGCGCTCGCTAGGAAAAGGCGCAGCAGAGCAGGACGCCTGGCGAATCGCTACGCGAGAGCGCGGAAAGAGCCGGGGGAAAGCGGGCCGCTCAGCGGGCGACCGGCACTACTCTGTCTGGGGGTACGACGCGGTCTTGCATGGCGATGAAAGGTGTCCTCTCCATCTCGCCTACCGGGTTAGCTGACGGGTTCGGGCGTGGAGATGCCCTACCGACACACGGTCGGATTCACCCCAATTGCGATGGGTCCCCGGTTCCCGATGAATCGGGATTCGGCGCCAGCCGGCTGGTCCCTCCTGGGTAAGGTCCACGCCACCGGCTGGTAACGGTTCAACACTGTAACCACGAATTCCGGACAAACGCAAACGAATCGTCATGAATCGGGCGAAGATCTACCTACCCAGGTAAAGAGAAAGGGGGTACGGCATGCCGTACCCCCTGCTAATTCCAGCCTCAGCCGCCGCTCTTGCGCCTGAACGATCTTTTACTCGCAGCCGGACCGTGCGCCCCGTGGATCTTCGATGGGTCGACGCCCCTGCCACCAGCGTCCGCACCGGCATGCTGGCTGCGCTTGCGCTCCAGCGCCTCCCGGAACTTTCGCTTCATCTCGTCCTCGGGAGTTTCGTCGATTTCCGGCTCGGGTGTTTCAGCCATGAGGACCTCCGTGGTCTTGGGGACAATCACAGCTTCGCACGAGGCTGCTTATGACGCGAAACCGGCCTCGACCTTGCTCTGCGGCGTGGCGGGGACCTCCAGCCTCCTGCCCGGCATCGCCACCAGCGCCACCAGGGCGATCAAGGCCCCCACGACCCCGAGCGCCGGGATGACCGCGGCGGCCGCCGAGGCGTGCGCGGCGGCCAGGCCGTGCACGGGCGCCTCGGCCGTGACCGTCGAGGTGTAGAGGGTGCCGCCGATCGCCAGCGCGACCGAGCCGCCGATCTGCCGGAAGAAGGTGAGGTTCGCCGAGGCGGTGCCGATGTACTGGGGCTCGACCGACTGCTGCGCGGCCACCGTCAGCCCGGACAGCATCGGCCCCATCCCGAGCCCCAGCAGCAGCATCCAGCCCGCGAGCACCACACCGGAGGTGCCGAGGGTCAGGTTGGCGCAGAGCAGGGCGCCGGCGGCGAGCAGGAACGGCGCGACGACGAGCCACGGCTTGTAGAGCTTGGTCCTGGACATGAGCGCGCCCATGAGGACGCTGCCGGCCACCATCGCCAGCGTCATCGGGTAGATCCGCAGCCCGGACTCGGTGGCGCTGACCCCCAGGGCCTCCTGGAAGTAGCGCGGCAGGAAGACGACTCCGGCGTACATGCAGAAGGCCGTGCTGAACGAGGTCAGGCTCACCAGGGTGTACGTGCGGTTGCCGAACAGGTGCATGGGCATGATCGGGCTGGCCGCACGCCTCTCGACCAGCACGAACACCACCAGCAACGCCGCCGCGAGCGCGATCGGCCCGGCCACGGTCACGTCGGTCCAGGTGTGGCCGTCGAGCCCCTTCTCCGTCAGTCCCAGCAGCAGCGCGCTGATGGCCACGGTGAACACCGCGATGCCCGCGTAGTCGGGCCGGCCGCCGCCGCCCACGCCCGGCCGATTCGGCAGGCGCAGCACGACGATGGCGATCAGGGCCAGGCCGAGCGGCACGTTCACGTAGAAGGCCCAGCGCCAGCTCGCGTGGTCGGTGAACAGGCCGCCGAGGAACGGCCCCGCCAGGTACGTCAACCCCATCACGCCGCCGAGCGCCCCCTGGACGCGGGCGCCGTTCGAGCCGGGCGGGAACATCTCCATCACCAGCGCGATCGACAGCGGCAGCAGCGCGCCCGCGCCGAGCCCCTGGATCGCGCGGAAGGCGATGAGCTGCACCATGTCCTGCGCGACCCCGCACAGCGCCGAGCCGCCCACGAACACGATCATCCCGATGAGCAGCAACGGCTTGCGGCCGTGCTGGTCGGACAGCCTGCCGTAGAGCGGCACGGTCACCGTGGAGGTGAGCAGATAGGCCGTCACCACCCAGGTGTAAAGGGTGGTGCCGCCCAGCTCGGCCGTGATGCGCGGCAGCGCCGTGCCGACGATCGTCTGGTCGAGCATCGCCAGGAACATCCCGCCGAGCACGGCGAGGAGCACGAGTCCGTTGCCTCGCGGCTTCATGTCATTAGTCACATGTGAAGATTGATATGTAAGTCTCGACATGTCAAGTCTTCGATATACTCGCGGGCATGTCCCTGCGGATCGCGTTGCTCGGGCTGCTGTCGGGTGTGGGCCCGGCGAGCGGCTATGACCTGGCCAAGAAGTTCGAGCACTCGCTCAATCACGTCTGGCAGGCCGGGCACACGCAGATCTACCCGGAGCTGGTGAAGATGGCCGCCGACGGGCTCGTCTCGGCGGAGTCGGAGGGCCCGCGGGGGCGCAAGCTCTACACGATCACGCCGGCGGGCGCTCAGGAGCTGCACACGTGGCTGGTGGAGCACCCGCCCGTGGCGACCGTGCGCAACGAGGTGGCGCTCCAGGCGTTCCTGCTCCCGCTGCTCGGCAAGGACGACGCGATCGCGGCGGTGGAGCGGATCAGGGACGGCTACCAGGCCCGGCTGGCGGTGCTGGAGTGCCTGACCGAGCCCGGGTTCGGCAAATACGCGCGGGCGCTGGGCCTGCGGCAGGTCCGCAGCGGCATCGAATGGGCCGACGAGACCCTCGCCGACCTCAAACGCGACTGACCGTCGCGCCGCCGCCCCTGCCGGGCGCGGCGCGGCCACCCGGCCCGTGCGCGGCCCGCTTGTCCACGGTCGTCACGAACACCCCGCCGGGCCGCAGCACGCGGGCGGCCTCCGCGATCACCGGGCGGGCGTCGTCGAGCAGGTGCAGCCCGCGCCGGGCCAGCTCCCCTGGTCACCAGCCCGGTGCCGCAGGCCACGTCGAGCAGCGTGCCGCCGGGCACCAGGCCGCGCACGGCGTCGGCGGCCGCCTCGGCACGCTCGGGCCCGCCGCGGGTCTCGTCGTAGCGGCCGGCCTCGAGGTCGTAGTCGAGCACGGGCCGAACCTCCGAAGGTCTGACGGCGCCGACAGCCAAGATACGCCGCCGGTCGCGGGCCGGAGGTAAAGGGGAACCGTTCCGTTCCTGGTGTTGCGTTGGAATGGCCCCGGAAATGAAACCCGGCATGACGGTCAAACCCCCGGTCACGCGATGAGTCTCCTGGGACGCGATCTGGCGCTCGATCTGGGCGGCGCGAGCACGCGGATCTACATCAGAGGCAAGGGCATCGTGCTCGACGAGCCCTCGGTCATCGTGCGCGACCTCCGCACGGGCAAGGTCATCGGGTACGGCGCCGACGCGGCCGGCGGCACGGGCGGCGAGACGTGCTGGCCGGTCAGCGGCGGGCTGCCGGTGGACGGCGAGCTGGCCAGGCGCATGATCCGGCATTTCATCCGCAAGGTGCACTGGCATCCGTTCTCCAGGCCGCGCATGGTCATGGCGCTGCCCGACGACTCCACCCCGATCGAGCGCAAGGCGCTGCGCGAGGTGGCGTACGACGCGGACGCCAGGGGGATCGTGATGATCCCGCACGCGCTGGCGGCGGCGCTCGGCGCGGGACTGGCGGTCAAGGACTGCGCCGGGCACATGGTGATCGACATCGGCCGCGACTCCACCAGGATCGCGGTGCTGTCGGGCGAGTCCGTGGTGGCCACCACGACGGTGCCGGGCGGCGGCCACGCCATGGACCGGGCGATCGTGCGCCTGGTCGAATCCGAGTACGGGCTGCTGATCGACGAGGGCGAGGCCGAGTCGGCCAAGCTCCGGGCGGGCACCGAGTGGAAGCCGCTGGACCGCCACGTGACCGTGCACGGCCACGATCCGGAAACCGGGCGCGAGCGTTCAGTGCCGCTGCCCGTACAGGGGATCTACGAGGCGACCAGGCAACCGGTCGAGGCCATCGTGCGGGCGGCGGTGGAGACCGTGGAGCGCTGCCCCGCCGAGCTGACCGCCGACCTCGGGGAGCGCGGCGCGGTGCTGGTGGGGGGTGGCGCGCTGCTGCGCGGGCTCGGGCGGCGGCTGCGGGCCGAGCTGTGCATGCCGGTACGCAGGTCCGAGCGGCCGCTGGAGTCCCTGGCCCTCGGGCTCGGCCGATGCATGGAGAACCTCGGGCTGACGGCGAAGCTCCGCCGGCGATGACCGCCGGCCTCCCGTTTGCCGGCCTCCCGTTCGCCGGCGGGGACCTGCTCTACGCGGGGGTCACGCTCACCGACGGGGACCTGTTCGACGCCGGGGTCTCGCTCGCCGACAAGGCTTTCCGGACCATCGCCGTCTACCTCGCGGTGGCGGCCCTGCTGCGGATCGCCGGCAAGCGCGGCATCGCCCAGCTCAACAACTTCGACCTGGTGGTCATGCTGCTGATGAGCAACGTCGTGCAGAACGCGATCATCGGCCCGGACAACTCCCTGGTCGGCGGGCTCGCGGGGCTGGTGGTCCTGATGGCGTTCAACGCGGTCGTGGTGCGGGTGGCCGCGGCGGTCCCGATGGTCGCCAAGATCGTCGAAGGCCGCCCGATCGTGCTGGCCCGCGACGGGCACTACCTCACGTCGGCGCTGCGGCGGCTGGGCCTGCGGCGGGCCGACGTGGACGTGACGATCCAGCTCAGGGGCGGCTCGACGGTGGCCGACACGACCCTCGTCCGGCTGGAGCCGGGCGGTGCGATGCTCGTCCGGCTGCGCCCGGAGGAGGAGAACGCCGAGCGGGGCGACGTGGACGAGCTGCACGCCCGGCTCGACCGCATCGAACGCAAGCTCGACGAGCTGGGCGGGGGCTCCCGGTGACGGGTCGCGGCATCGGCTCCTAGACCGCGCCGAGCTGGGCGCGGACCGAGCCCCAGTCCTGGTACTGGCGGTCCTCGATGACGAGGCCCCGCTCGTCGAAGACGAGCACCTTGACGTACGAGAGCTCGAAGCGGCGGCCGGTGGCCGGGATCAGCGTGCTGCCGAACAGGCGGAACTCCCCCGCCGAGCCGCCCTGCCCGAGCACCTCCGTGATCACCGTGTTGCCATCTATGTAGACGTGCCGCACCACCTCCGAAAAATCGGGAAACGCGGTGAAAGTAGCAATGTTCCAGAGCATCGTCTGCTCAAGATCGAGCGGCACCCCGATGCCCGGATCGAACGTGTAGCCGTCGGCGCACGTCGCGCGCCACGCGTCCCACCGCTGGCCGCTCCAGGCCTGCTGGACGGCCCGCTGCAACTCTCGTAAGTCGGTCATGCCCGGCACCTTAGCAACCGAACGGTCGTAAACTAAAGGGCCGGAGCGACGCGCTCGACAGCTAAGCGCGTGATGGCATTTCTGTGCTTTTTATGTGATTTGACCGAAAGTCAGTCATGATCTCAGATACAGTCCGATCGTGCGCGCCCGCCGTCACATTGTTTCCGCGGTGCTCTTCTGTACCGCGGCGATGACGGCCTGCGCGACCGTGACCGGGCCGCCCACCCTCCAGGACGCCGCCAGGCAGCTCGACACCGACGCGGACAGCCTGATCGAAGCGGTCGAGCTGGGCCTGTCGGCCATCGAGCGGGTGGACGACGACTCGTGCGTGCCCGGCCAGGTGCGCCGGTTCTTCCGGGCCGAGAGCGAGCAGGCCGGCGCCTCCACCGGGTTGCTGGACCGCCTCCAGGCCATGGGCTACACGAAGGTGGTCGACGACCTGGACCTGCGCGACGACGAGCCGGACGTGTCCGTGCTGCGCAATCCGGAGACGCGGCTGACGTTCGAGCTGACCGTGCTCGCCGGGGAGAAGCCCGGCGTCCGCGTCGTCGGCAAGACGACCTGCTACGCCATCCAGGAGACGGCGGCGGCCCAGCAGTGAGCCGCGGCGGCCCAGCGGTGACGGCGCGGCAGCGAGCGGTGACGGCTCAGCAGCGAGCGGTGACGGCGCGCGCCCCGATGAGCGCGCGCGTCCGGGAAGAGACCGCTAGGGCGTCGAGAGCGCCTCGGTCGGGGACAGGCGTGCGGCGCGGATGGCCGGATAGAGCCCCGCCACGGCGCCGATGATCAGCGTCGCCACGAGCCCGCCCATCGTGGCCCAGAGCGGCACCACGGACGG
The DNA here is from genome assembly GCF_005889725.1 of Nonomuraea zeae. Lineage (GTDB taxonomy): Bacteria > Actinomycetota > Actinomycetes > Streptosporangiales > Streptosporangiaceae > Nonomuraea > Nonomuraea zeae. Next base: position 13,963 of record NZ_VCKX01000080.1, on the reverse strand, counting down.
CCAGCCGCTGTAGTACGCGTATCCCGTGGTGACACCGGTCCCGAGGAGGATCCCGCCGGCCCCGCCCATCGCGGACAGCAGCAGCGACTCCGCCAGGAACTGGGTGCGGATCTGCCCCCTGGTCGCGCCCAGCGAGCGGCGCAGGCCGATCTCCGCACGGCGTTCCAGGACCGAGATGACCATCGTGTTGGCCACCCCGACCCCGCCCACGAGCAGGGCCACCGCGCCCACGCCCAGCAGGAGGCTGGTGAAGGCCTGGCTGGTCGCCTGCTTGGCGGCCAGCGCGTCGGACGGCCGGGAGACGTCCACCTCGTTCGGCGCCTCGGGATTGGCCGTGCTGGCCAGCACCCCGCGTACGGACTCCAGCCTGGCCTCCTCCGCGCGGGTGTAGAGCGTGGTCGGATGCCCGTCGAAGCCGAGCCGCTGCTCCGCCACCGGCCAGCCGACCAGCACGCCGGCGTCCAGGTCGGTGGCCAGCGCCACCGGGTTGAGCACGCCGACGACGGTGAACCTGACACCGCCGACGATCACCTGCGTGTCCGGCCCGGCCGAGCCGATGCCGAGCCGCTGGGCGGCCGAGGAGCCGATGACGGCGGCCGGGTAGCGTTCGGTGGCGGCGTTGAGCCAGGTCCCGCTGCGCAGGGTCGCGCCCACGGTGGCGGGCAGGTCGAGGCGGGCGGCGTAGGTGTTGATGCCGCCGGTCTGGGCCTCGGGGATCTGCTCGGAGCGGTAGACCTTGGCCTCGCCCACCTTCCCGATCGACGAGACCGCCTCCACCGGCCCGATCCGCTCGATCATCGCCTCCGCGTCCACCGGCATCTGGGCGGCCTCGCCCATGAGCGTGGTGCCCGACGAGATGGTGAGCAGGTTGGTGCCCAGCGCGGAGAGCTGGCGGTCGAGCTCGGCGCCCGACGAGGACGAGAGCCCGACCACGCCGACCATGGCCGCGATGCCGATGGCGATGCCCAGCGCGGACAGGAACGCCCGCAGCGGCCGGGTGCGCAGGCCGATCGCGCCGACCCGCATCACGTCGCGCGGACGCATCCGGGCCGGGGCCGGCTTGGGCCGCTCCACCTCGATGACGGCCATCATGACACTCCGGATTCCAGGGGTTGGGGCCATGGCTCACGCCGGGCCTGCGAGTCCGAGATGATCTCGCCGTCGCGCATGCTCACCTGACGGGGCAGGCTGGCGGCGATCTCCCGGTCGTGCGTGATGATCACGATGGTGGTGCCGCCGGCGTTCAGCTCGTGCAGCAGCTCCATCACCCCTGTCCCCGACACCGAGTCCAGGGCTCCGGTCGGTTCGTCGGCCAGGAGCAGCGGCGGGTCGCCCGCCACCGCCCTGGCGATGGCCACCCGTTGCCGCTCGCCGCCGGACAGCTCGTGCGGCTCGTGGTCCATGCGGTGCCCGAGCCCCACCCTCTCCAGCGCCGCCGCCGCGCGGCGGCGGCGCTCCGACCTGCTCAGACCGGTGTAGATGAGGCCGTCGGCCACGTTGTCCAGCGCCGGAATCTTCGCCGCGAGGTGGAACGACTGGAAGACGAACCCGATCGTGGTGGCCCGCAGCGCCGAGAGCTGCCCGTCGGACAGCTTCGACACGTTGTACCCGTCGATGTGAATCGTTCCCGTGGACGGCCGGTCGAGGGTGCCGACGACGTTGAGCATCGTCGACTTGCCCGAGCCGGACGGCCCCACGATGGCGACCAGCTCGCCGTGCTGGATCTGCAGCGACACCGACCTCAGCGCGGCCACCCCGCCGGGGTACGTCCTGGACACGTCCGTCAGCGCGATCATCGGGTACGCCGTCATTTCGGCATCCCCACGGTCATGCCCTCGGTGAGCCCGTCACCGGTGACCTCGACCCGGCCGCCGGCGAACAGTCCCGTCTCGACCGCGACGTACCGGGAGCTGCCGCCTTCGATGACCTCCAGGCCGAACCCGCCCTCCTTCAGCGCCACCAGCGCCGCGACCGGCACGGTCAGGACGTTCGGCCGCTTGGAGGCCGTGAACGTCACGTCCACCGCCGCCTTGTCGAGCCCCTTGGCCGACTTGCTGTCGCCGATCGAGACCAGCGCCTCCACGCGGGTCTCCGGGTCGGCGTTCTGCCCGTCGCCGGGCTCGATGACGGTCGCGACCTCGGTGATCTTCCCCTTCACGCTCTTGCCGTCGGGCAGCGTGACCTCGACCTTGGCGCCCTTCTTCGCCATCCGCTGGTCCTCGGCTTCGAGCTTGACCGTGACCACCTTGGACGTGCCGGTGTAGGTGAGGATCTTCTGGCCGGGGCTGGCCGGCTGGCCCTCCTCCGCCTCCAGGCTCTCCACCCGGATCTTGCCCGGGGCGAAGACGACGCGGCCCAGCTCGACCACGCCGGTCTCGTCCAGGCCGCGGTCCTCCTGCCATTCCTTGACCGCCTGCGCCGTGTCCCAGGTGAACTCGTCGTCGACGGTGAAGCCGTCGTAGCCGAGCTTGCGGAGGTTGCGTTCCAGGCTCTCGACGTCCTTGCCCTCCGAGCCGACCTTGAGGTCGCGGTAGGCGGGCGTGGAGCCGTACATGAGCATGACCGGCTCGTTGTCCACCCGGTACAGCGACCTGCCGCGGGTGATCTGTGCGCCGCTGTCGGGCAGCCAGGTGATCGTGCCGGGCGTCCTGTTCATAGCAGTGCTCACCGGGCCGTAGCCGAGCTCGCCGTCGGCGTCCCTGGTGTCGTTCAGGGTCTGCTTGGTCACCGTGGTGGTGGCGGGCGGCAGCGCACTGGCCGACCGGGTGGGGCCGGAGCCGCCCTCCAGCAGGCCCGCGCTGCTCACGGCGACGAACCCGCCGCCCGCGACCGCCACCGCGAACAGTAGCCCGGCCACCAGTTTGCCCCGCCCGCGGCGGCGTCGCCTGGCGGGTGTCGCGTCCGGGGCGGCCTTGCCGTCAATGGTGCTTACGCCCATCAAAGACCTCCCATACCGGCGTCGGCGAGCTCCTTCTGGCACTTCTCCTGGGCCGACTTGAAGTCGGGGTCCTCGCCGACGTCACCGGTGATGCGCATGGCGCCGCCCTCGGGGTCGGGGTAGTTCTCCACGCCGTTGTCACGCATGCACTGGGCGACCTTGCGCAGGTTCTCGGCCATCTTGGGGTCGCCGCCGCCCTGCCGCACCCCGCTCGGGGCGTACTGCTTGCAGGCCTCCTGGGCCTTGTCCATCGTCTCCTTGGGGGTGTTCTTGTCGAGCTTCATCATGATGCCCTTGCCGGGCTCGGGGTCGGCCATGTCGATCCCGTTCTCGCGCATGCACTGGGCGAACTTGAGCGACTTCTGGTACGGGTCTTCGCTCGGGGCGGCACTGGCCGCGGCCTTGTCTCCGGTGCCGCTCACCGACACCACGTCCTTGCCCGGGTCGTCCGAGCCGCAGCCCGACAGGAACAGGGTGGCTGCGATCGACGCCGCGATCAGCGCGCTGAGGACTCGTCCTCGCATGAAACATCTCCTCCGTCGGATGAACCTCGTTCGAGAGGAGATGCAATAGGGACCGCTGTTTCCTCAGCGTTTCCGTCCGCGGCTTACTTTCACCAAATGCTCCCTGCGCGACACTCGGTCCTGTAGCCGGACGAAGGGCCTGAGATACGCCATGCGGGTGTTAGTGGTGGAAGACGAGCGGATGCTCGCCGACGCGATCGCCGAATGGCTGCGCGAGGAGACCCACGCGGTCGATCTGGCACACGACGGCGAGGCCGCGCTGGAGCGGATCGCGGTGAACGACTACGACGTGGTCGTGCTGGATCGCGACCTGCCACGCCTGCACGGCGACGAGGTGTGCAGGGAGCTGGTCGCCTCGGAGTGCGACGCCCGGGTGCTGATGCTCACGGCCGCCGCCCAGCTCGACGACCGGGTGACCGGGCTGTCCATGGGGGCCGACGACTACCTGCCGAAGCCGTTCGCGTTCCCCGAGCTGGCCGCGCGCGTCCTGGCGCTCGGGCGGCGCTCGCGGCCCGCCGTGCCGCCCGTGCTGCGCAGGTCCGGGATCACGCTCGACCCCGCTCGGCGGGAGGTGTTCAGGAACGGGCGGTTCGTACCGCTGTCGAAGAAGGAGTTCGCGGTGCTCACCGAGCTGATGCGGGTGAACGGCAGCGTCGTCTCGGCCGAGCAGCTCCTGGAGAAGGCGTGGGACGAGCACGCGGATCCCTTCACGGGCGCGGTCCGCCTGACCATTCTCAAGCTGCGCCGCAAGCTCGCCGATCCGCCGATCGTGGAGACCGTGCCCGGAGTGGGGTACCGGATCCCATGAAGAGCCGGTTCGCGGGGGTGCGCCCGCAGCCCACGTTGCGGCTGCGGCTCACGCTCGTGTACGGGGCCGTCTTCTTCCTGGCGGGGCTGACGCTGCTCGGCGTCACCTACGTCCTGTTCAACCAGCAGCTGACGGACACCTTCGAGCAACGCTTCGGCGCGGAGCCCGGCAAGACCAAGCAGATGATCTTCAAGGTCGACGGCGTGACGCTCACGGGCGACGACGCGATGGAGTGGATGCGGCAGCAGGAGCTGGCGTTGCGCAGCGGCGCCCGCACCTCGCTGATCACTCAGGGCGTGATCGCGCTCGTCGTGGTCGGCGGCGCGGCGTCGGGGCTCGGCTGGGTGGTCGCGGGCCGGGTGCTCGCTCCCCTGCACCAGGTGACCGCCACGGCCCGCAAGATCGCCGCCGCGCCCATGGCCGACCGCGGGCTGCACGAGCGGATCGCGCTGGACGGGCCCCGGGACGAGGTCAAGGAGCTGGCCGACACCTTCGACACCATGGTCGAGCGGCTCGACCACTCCTTCGACGGGCAGCGCAGGTTCGTCGCCAACGCCTCCCACGAGCTGCGCACGCCGCTGACGCTGAACCGGGCGCTGGTCGAGCTGGCCATGCACCGCCGCTCCGCCTCCCCCGACGTCAAGGAGCTGGGCGAGAGCCTGCTGGACATCAACGCCCGCCACGAACGCCTCATCTCCGGCCTGCTGCTGCTGGCCAGGTCCGAGCAGGAGATCGCGGACCGGTCGCCGGTGGACCTGGCCGACGTGGTGACCCACGTGGTCGCGCACGCGGACGCCGGGAAGACCACCGTGTACGAGGTCGCCGAGCCGGCGCCGACCACCGGGGACGCGCTGCTGCTCGAACGGCTGGTGCACAACCTGGTGGAGAACGGCATCCGCTACAACCTCGACGACGGCACCGGGTGGGTGCGGGTCGTCAGCCGTACCGTGTCGGAGGGGAAGGTCGAGGTGGAGGTCAGCAACACCGGGCCGGTCGTGCCGCCGTACGACGTCCCGATGCTCTTCAAGCCCTTCCACCGGCACGCGGCCGTACGCGTGGTCACGGCCAGCAGCGCGGGCCTCGGCCTGTCGATCGTGCAGTCGGTGGCGATCGCGCACGGCGGCACCGTCCGGGCGCGGCCGCGTGAGGGCGGCGGGCTGGTCGTGACGGCCTCGCTGCCGCGCGACCGGGACCGCTTCGACGACCGGCCCCTGCCGCTTTGAGGCCGCTCCCTATATATAGGGGTGTGGCACCGCATATCCAGCGGGGTGTGGCGTGGCGCCACCGGATCTACCGGGGTGTGGCGCCACCGGGCTCGAATGCCTCATGGAGCTCGGCGAGCGCGGCCATCTCTGTGACGAACCCGAACCGGCCCGCCCGCATCTGCCGGGCGCCGTCCAGGAACGAGCGCAGCGCCAGCCGGGACAGCGCGCCTCCGATGCTCACCCGGCGCACGCCGATCTCGGCCAGCTGCTCCAGCGTGATCGCCGGGTCCGCGAAGCCCATCACGACGTTGACCGGCCTGCCGACGGACGAGACGACCGCGCGCATCTGGTCGAGGGTGCGCAGCCCGGGGGCGTACAGGACGTCCGCGCCTGCGGCCTCGAACGCCTGCAGCCGCCTGATGGTGTCGTCGAGGCCGGCCACGCCGTACAGGAGGTTCTCGGCCCTGGCGGTCAGCACGAGCGGGACGGGCAGCCCGCGCGTCGCCTCGACGGCGGCGTGCACCCGCTCGACCGCGAGCCCGAAGTCGTAGATCGGCGTGCGGGGGTCGCCGGAGGCGTCCTCGATGGACGCCCCGGCCACGCCGCACGCGCAGGCGTCCTCGATCATCTTGGCCGCTTCCGCGGGCTCGTGGGCGAAGCCGTTCTCCAGATCGGCGTTGACGGGGAGCTCCGTCGCCTCGCTGATGACGCGGCAGTTGTCGAGGACGTCCTGCCGGCCGGCCCGCGTGCGGCCGAGGACGTTGGCGACGCCGAGACTGGTGGTGGCGAGGGCCTCGAAACCGAGGCCGGCCAGCAGCCGTGCCGTGCCCGCGTCCCAGGGGTTGGGCAGCAGGAAGGGCTCCGGCCGCTCGTGAAGGGCGCGGAAGCGAGCCGCCTTGGCCGGCTGATCCGTCATGATGCGCTCCGCTCGTCGGCGTGATGTCCCCTCGACCTTGGCCGCACTCTCGGTAATCAGTCAAATGCATAGATGGGATGAGCCGCATCAGGAATACTGATGGATGTGACGGTCGAGGAGGTCGAGGCGTTCGTCTGCATCGCCCAGCTGGGCGGGTTCACGGAGGCGTCCAGGAGACTGAACCGGTCCCAGCCCGCGATCAGCCGCCGGATCCGCGAGCTGGAGCGGTCGCTGGGCGCGCCGCTGTTCGAGCGGGCCGGACGCCGGGTGACGCTGACCGAGGCGGGCCGGACGCTCCTGCCGTACGCGGAGGCCGTCCTCGCGACGATCCGCGACGGCGAGCGGGCCGTACGAGACCTGTCGAACGAGCCCGGCGGCGCGCGGACGCTCAGCGTCGCCATCGTCGGCACCCTGGCCGACTCGCATCTCGTCGGCGCGCTGCGCAGGTTCGAGTCGGAGCTCCCGGAGGTCTCCGTCGAGCTGCGGACCGCGACGAGCCGTGAGGTGAGCGCGCTCGTGCGCGGCGGCGAGGCATCCCTGGGCCTTCGCTACTTCCCCGACGACGACCCCAAGCTGGAGTCGATCCCGCTCGGCACCGAGCGGCTCCTGGTCGTGGTGCCCGCCGCGCACCCGGTCTCCGCCCGCCGCCTGCCGGACCTGCGTGCGCTGCGGGACGAGCGGTGGCTCGCCTTCCCGCACCAGCGGGGCCAGTCCGGCTCCCTCAGTCTCCTGCTCGAACGCGAGCTGCCCGCGGGCGGTCCCGCGATCACCCGGATCGACAGCCTCACCGCGCAGAAGAGGCTGGTCGAGGCCGGTCTCGGCGTCGCGCTCATGCCTGCCAGCAGCGTCCGCGAGGAGCTGCGCATCGGCAGCCTGCGGGCGATCGAGGTCGAGAGCCTGGACGCGGGCCTGCCCGTGGTCGCCGTCCGCCGGCGGCGCGGATACCAGAGCCGGCCGGCGACGGCCTTCCTGACAATGCTGAAGGAGCACACGCCCGGCCTGCGCGGCTGATTTAAGGTCCTTCTAGCGAGCGATGTGCATGGTGGAGGAGAGCGATGAACGTCTACACGCGGCCCCAGCTCTGGTGGCGGGCCGCCATGGTCGCCGTCGGCGTGCTGGGACTGCTCACCGGCAGCCATCGCATCGTCTTCTACACGAGCCAGAGCAACATCATCGTGCTCGGTTACTACGCGGGCGTCCTGTACTGGATGGTCCGGCGCGGCACGACCGACCCCGCCGCGCCACGCCTGCGCGGAGCGGTCACCCTGTGGATCCTGATCACGGGGCTGGTCGCGCATTTCGTGACCAACCATGGCGAGAATCCGCTGCCCGGCCTGCTGGACGGCGATCCGGCGGCCCTGCTCGCCAATCGATCGACCTTCCTGCTCCACTACGTGGTGCCGGTGATGGCGCTGGTGGACTGGCTCGCGTTCGGGCCGCACCGCGTGGTGCGCTGGCGCGATCTGCCGTTATGGCTGTGCTTTCCCCTCGGGTACGGGTTGTCCTCCGTGGCGCGGGCGATCGCGTTCCCCGAGGTCCCGAACCGGTACCCGTACTTCTTCCTCGACCCGACCGAGCACGGCTACGGGTGGGTCGCGCTGTGGCTCGTCCTGCTCGGCCTCGGCTTCGCCGCGCTGGGCGCGCTGGTCATCGGCCTGGACCGCCTGGCGTCCCTGCGCCCCCGCGCCGCGGCCCCGGCGACCGCCTCTTCCGGCTGAGGATCACGCCGGCGATCGGCGCGGTACGGTCGGCATACGGGCGCCAGGCCCCCGGCGCCGGGCTTCCCGGCATGGGGGCTTCCCGGCATGGGGGCTTGCCAGCCCTGGACGGGACCGGCGATGGGTTACGGAGTCGAGTCCGGCTCATACGGTACGGACTCTTGGACGCGGCACACGGATGAGGAGCGGCGGATGACGGCGGAGCCGATCGTGGTGGTGGGCGCGACGGGCAAGGTCGGCCGGCGGATCACCACCAGGCTGCGGGAGCGCGGCCTGGACGTCCGCCCGGCCTCGCGCAGGGGCCCGACGCGCTTCGACTGGTACGACCCCGCCACGTGGGCCCCGGCCGTCAGCGGGGCGTCGGCCGCCTTCCTGATCGACTCCCAGGGCGCCGACGCGCCGGCCCAGTTGCGCGCGTTCGGCGAGGTCGCCTCGGCCCATGGAGTGCGGCGGCTGGTGCTGCTGTCGTCCCGCGACTGGGCGACCTCCGGCGGAGAGGAGTCCCTCGCCAGCGAGCGCGCCGTCCAGGAGTCCGGCGCGGGGTGGACGATCCTCCGGCCCACCTGGTTCGGCCAGAACTTCAGCGAGGACCCGCTCCTGTCCGACCCCATCATGGCGGGCGAGGTCGTGCTGCCCACCGGTGACGGGGTCGAGCCGTTCATCGACGCCGAGGACATCGCCGACGTCGCGGTGGCCACGCTCGTCGAGCCCGGCCACGCGGAGCAGATCTACGAGCTGTCGGGGCCACGGCTGCTGTCCTTCGGCACGGCGGTGGCCGAGATCGCTCGCGCCAGCGGGCGCGACATCGCCTACCTCCCCGTCTCCCCGGACGAGTACGCCGCCCACCTGGCCGGGCGCGGGGAGGAGGGCGAGCACGTGGAGCTGCTGAACACGTTGTTCGGCTGGATCAGGGACGGGCACAACGCCCACCTGTCCGACGGCGTGCGACGCGTCCTGGGCCGCGAGCCGCGCGACTTCACCGACTACGTCAGGGCCACGGCCGCCAGCGGCGTCTGGACTCCCTGACCCGCTCCCGTGTCGTCCTCCGAGGGCGCGGGCTTGTCGCGATTTGTCGATCAGCTGCTGAGAACCTTGGCCTCCCGTCCGTGGACGATCAGGGCGTACAGGATGAGCACGTCGACGGCGATGACCGCCAGCGACCACCACGGGTTGACCGAGATCCAGGTGAGCTGCGTCATCGCGTTGAGCATCACCAGGATGACCGCGACCACCCTGGCCCAGGCCTGGCCGACGCTCACCGCGAATCCGGCGACGAACAGCACGATGCCGAACACCAGATGGGCCCAGCCCCATCCCCCCACGTCGAAGAACAGCAGCCGGTTCGGCATCCGGACGTATATGTCGCTGTTGAGAACCGCGTACAGGCCGCTGATGACGTTGAACACGCCGGACATGATCATGAGCAGGCCGGCGAACCACACCCAGCCGACCCAGCCCGTCACGTGCTTGGTCTGATAAGCCATGCTCGAACCCCCTCCTTCACTTCACGGACGGACCCGTGAAGGGCCGATCTCCTTCAGGGACCGCCATCAAGATCATTGCGTCCCAGAAAGGAAAGATCTGCCATAAAACGGCACTTCCCTCGCACGGGCCACGCCAATGCCACAAAAGCCCAAAACCTTCCCGAGGGCCGGGATATCCGGACGCTTTGGACCCCTGGCGCGGGGGCGCTCACCGGCTCAGCGTCGCACTCCCCGGAGGGCGTTGAGGGCATCGCTCACGCCGACGACATCCTCGGCGGCAGCGGCGTCGGCGGCGTCCTTGGCTTCTCCGGCGTCGGCGTCGGCGTCGGCGTCGGCGTCTGGTCCGGGGACGGGAACGGGGACGGAGCCCGGGACGGGGACGGAGCCCGGGACGGGGACGGCGTATCCGGTGGAAGGGGCGTCGTGGAGGTGCCATACCGGGGGCAGTAAGAGGGTGGCGGCGCCGATGAGCACCGCCACCACGGCGCTGGCGGCCAGCACGGGGCCGGTGCCGAACGCGGCCGCCGCCGGACCGGCCAGCCCCATGCCGAGCGGTGCTGCCACGAGCGCGCCGATCGTGGTCACGGACGTCGCACGGGCGACGAAGCTCTCGGGCAGATTTCGCTGGACGGCTGTGGTCTGGAGCACGTTGTAGACGACCAGTTGCAGGCCGGCCGCCACCCCCGCCGGGATCAGCTGCCAGACGCCGGCAGGCAGCGCGAGCAGAGCAGGCAGCGGGACGGTCAGGAACGCGAACGCCACTGCTGCGGCCATCGGGCGGGAGGGCCGCCAGCGAGCGCTGACGAAGCCCCCGGCGAGACCGCCGACGGCGTAGGAGATGCCGATGGCCGACCAGGCTGGAGCGCCGCCGAGGTGCTGGTCCGCGACATAGGGGCCCAGGACCAGCATCGGGGAGACCACGAGCAGGTTCACGCCTGCGGCATGGATGGTCCAGATCCACAACCAGGAGCGCCTGCGCACCTCCGCCAGCCCGCCGCCGATGCTCGCCAGGAGCCCGCTGCCCGACTGCGGCCGCTCCACTGCGACTGCTCGGGGTAGCCGGTAGAGGAAGGCCGCGCTCACGAGGAACGTCAGCGCGTCGATCAGCACGGCCCAGCCCGGGCCGACCAAGGCCACCAGTGCCCCGGCCGCGCCCAGGGCCAGCATCGACGCGGTACTCCGCGAGATGGAGACGAGGGAGTTGGCCGCTTGCAGACGCCCCCGGCCGGCCAGCGAGGCGATCAACCCCGTTGCGGCCGGATTGAAGAAGGCGGACCCCGCTCCGGCGGCGAGTTGGAGAAGCACCAGCATCCAGACCTGTGCGGTGCCCGTGAGCAGCAGCGCCGCCGTGATGCCGTGGGCCAGGAACCGGGCGATGTCGGCGAGCAGCATGACGGTCCGGCGCGAGAAGCGGTCGCCGATCGCGCCGCCGAGGAGGGTCAGCGCGATGACGGGCAGGCGGGTGCTCAGCACCACGATCCCAAGGTCGATCGGCGATCCCGTCAGGTGCAGGACGGCGAAGGCCATCGCGAGGGGTGTGAGGGAGTCTCCGAACGCGGATGCGGTCTGGCCCACGTAGTAGCGGCGGAAGTCTCGGACCGTCAGTGGCGAGAACATCGTCGCGATCGAGCTCACAGGCCGGGCCGCCTTCCGCCGACTGGCTGGGTGGTGGGGTGATCCGTGGCTACCTTGCCAGGCCCCACCGACAATCTGCCGCAGCCCGGTCGGGCTGACGGTCCCCCGGCCACCCCCGAGCGGCGTCCACTCGGGGGCAGGTCCGCTCAGGGGCAGGTCCGCCTGAAGACGGCGTCTGTCCGGAGGCGACGTCCATCTGGAGGCGACGCCCACCCGAAGACGACGCCCACCGGGGCTGAGCCCTTGTGGGGGTTCGGCCCGGGGGTGGGTGGTCAGCGGTCGCGGACGTAGTAGTGGCCGAGGGTGTCGTCGTACCGGCCGGTTCGGCGGCAGCAGCGGCGGAAAGCGCCGTCCAGAGCCGCAGGGGCACGGGTCGTCGCCGCCGAGCTTCTCGATCAGCTCCTTGTCCTGCCCGACGTGCCGGTCGCCGCGCTTGACGTGCGTCTCGCTAGAGGGAACCCCCGGCGGCGTTTGCTGGTCGGCTCAAAAGGACATCTCGTCGCGGTCCATGGCGGGCCTCCTCGGGTCCGTGGTCAACCGGCTCAGGTTAGAGGGTGTCCGATCGGCCGCGCGATCGGTTTTCCGGCCCCCGCGCGTGGCTCTGTGGCCGTCCGCGTGTAGTGGGAGTCGACCGCGTCCTGTCCGGTGTAGTTGGGCCCGGCCTGGTCGTTCGCGCCGAGATAGCGGTACGGGAGATCGACGGCGCCCCCGCCCACCCGGCTGATCCTGCGGGTACGTCCGTCGTACGCCAGGCCCTGGGCACGCAGGGCGGCCGTCAGGGGGCGGCCCGCCGGACCGCCGTTCTCCAGGCGGATGCTGCGGACGTCGAAGTTCGCGACGAAGAGGCCGCCTGCCGCGAGCCAGCCGGCGATCCTCGCCAGGACGCCCAGCTTGTCGCCCACGTAGTGCAGGCCGTGCACGCAGGTGATGAGGTCGAAGCCCGCGTGCTCGGGAGCCCAGGTGGTGACCGAGCCGGTGAACAGGCTGAGGCGCGGCGGTCTCGGCGGGCAGGCGAAGAAGTCGACCAGGTCCACGCCGACGATCTCGGCGTCGTCACCCAGCAGGGTGGTGGCCTCGTTGAGGGCGTTGGCCGTGCCGCAGCACAGGTCCAGCCAGCGGGCCGGCCGGTGCGGGGCGGCGGCGGCGCGGAGCCGACCGACGATGTCGATGCCGAGCTCGCGGTCGTAGCTGGGGAGGCGGCGTTCGCGGTTCATGAGGCGGTTGGCCACGACGGAGGACTCTTCCAGCTCGTCATCCGTGGTCAGGGGCACGGTCTCGTCCTTTCCGGCCTGCCGGGGCGAGCGGCGGAAGGTTTCCTACGGCTAGGTAACTTCACTACAAATGCGGAAATGAGTCGCTATCGTACGTAAAGATCCGTCGCACCCGTCTCAGGAGTCACTCTCTCATGGCGCATGTCGAACCGCTGCGGGAGGACGATCCGGCGACGGTAGGGGCATATCGCTTGCTCGGCCGTCTCGGCGCGGGCGGCCAAGGGATCGTCTATCTCGGGCAGGGGCCCGACGGGCGGCCGGTCGCGGTCAAGGTGCTGCGGGACAGCGCGGGGTTCGACGACCGGTTCGCGAAGGAGATCGAGGCGGCTCGGCGGGTGGAGCCGTTCTGCATCGCACAGGTGCTGGACGCGTCGCTCGGGCGGCAGCCGTACATCGTGACCGAGTACGTCGAGGGGCCCTCGCTGCAGCAGGCGGGCCGCCACACGGGAGCTGACCTGCAGCGGCTGGCCGTCGCCACCGCCACCGCGCTGGCCGCCATCCATCAGGCGGGGGTCGTGCACCGGGACTTCAAGCCCGCGAACGTCCTGCTCGGCCCCGGCGGGCCCCGCGTGATCGACTTCGGCATCGCCAGGGCTGCGGACGCGGCTGCCACGGTGACGAGCAGCATCGTCGGCACGCCTGCTTACATGGCCCCCGAGCAACTGGCCGGGGAGGCCGTGGGGCCGGCGGCGGATGTGTTCGCCTGGGCCTCGGTCATGGTGTGGGCCGGTACGGAGACGCCGCCGTTCGGGCACGACACGTTGCCGGCGATCATCAACCGCATCCTGCACAACGAGCCACAGCTTGGGGATCTACCGCATCCGTTGCGGTCGATCGTGTACGCGTGCCTGGCCAAGGATCCTCGTGCCCGGCCGTCGATGCGCGACGTGCTCCTGCGGCTGCTGGGGGGAGCGGGTCCGGCACCGCAGGCATCGCAAGCACCGCAGGCCCCGCAGATGGGTGCCGGCCCAGGGGCGCGATACGAGGCTGGGCAGTGGGCAGGACACGGGGCTGGGCAAGGGGCTCCCCACGGCATTGGGCAGGGGGCGCCGCCGATGCCGGTCCGCGGTGGGCCCCCTCACGGGGCGCCCGTGCCCGGTCAGTGGCCGGGGCCGGTGCCTGGTCCTGGGGCAGTGCCTGGGGCGAGGGCGAACGGGTCCGGGTCGATCGGCGTGCCCGTAGCCGCCGGTGTGGCGGGCGTCGTCGTGGCGGCCCTCGTCGGAGGTGTCGTCTGGCTCGCCCCCTGGTCCGACGATCCGACCTCGGCCTCGCTGGCCGCCCTCTCCCCCAGCCCGTCCGCGCAGGTCACGCAGCGGCCGACCACGACGTCGACCGCGCGCAAGCCCACCCACAAGCCCACCGGCAAACCCACGCGGAAGTCCACGCCCAAGCCCACGCAGGAAACCACGTCCTCGCCCGCCCCCACCCGCTCCTGTGTCTTATACACATCTCCGAGCCCACGAG
>NZ_VCKX01000733.1 GCF_005889725.1 Nonomuraea zeae | reverse complement strand
GAACCCCGCCTGACGATAGAGACCGTGGAGAGCCCGTTGCCGAGAGATCGGCACGGCGGGTTCGGCGAGCGGCCTGGGGAAACGGACTGAGAGCAATCCCGGCACCGCGCCCCAGGCCGACTCAACAAGGTCACGTCGCCGGGGAGCTTGGCGGCCACGAGGGCGGGTTTCCAGATCTTCTTGTTGAAGTAGTCGCGCCGGAGCAGCGAGCCCCGGCCGGTTCGGCACAACACGGCATCGGCAGTGAGATCGAACCGCTCTACTTGCTCGTTGATCGCCGCCGCCACGAACATGGGCATGAGTACGTCCCGCAGGGACGCGGAAGTTTTCGGCGGTCCGAGTTGGGGACGCCGGTTGATCACGATGACCTGCTGATTGATGGTGATCATGCCCTCGTCACTGTGTACTCGATCCAGGGCCAGACCGAGCGCTTCGCCTTGCCGGAGTCCGACGCCGGCACCGAGCAGGACCAGCAGGCCATAGCGTTCGGGCATGGCCCCGGCTAGCCCCGTTTTCCGCACGTCGAGGTGAGTGAAGATCGCCGAGTTTGCCGCAGTGATCGTCGCGCGGTATGACGTGGCTGGTGAGACAGCGCGCGCAGTGGGGTCAGGCCAGTGTCGAGAAGATG
>NZ_VCKX01000732.1 GCF_005889725.1 Nonomuraea zeae | reverse complement strand
GGGCGGTCGCTGGTGCTGGGCGGGGAGGCTGCCGCGTCTGACTGGCTGGAGCAGGTTCTCGCGAACGCTGATGTGCGCGGGTGTGCGGTGTTCAATCACTACGGTCCGACCGAGACCACGATCGGGGTGGCCACCACTCGGCTGCCGGGTGGGCTGAGCCCGGTGGCCAATACCAGCTTGTATGTGCTGGATGAGTATTTGGCTCCGGTGCCGCCGGGTGTGATCGGTGAGTTGTATGTGGCTGGTGCTCAGTTGGCGCGTGGTTATCTGGGTCGTCCTGGGCTGACGGCGGAGCGGTTCGTGGCGTGCCCGTTCGGGGGTGGGCGGATGTATCGCACCGGTGATCGGGCCCGCTGGAGCGTTGATGGTGGGCTGGTGTTCGCGGGCCGGGTGGATGACCAGGTCAAGATCCGCGGTTTCCGTGTCGAGCCGGGTGAGGTCACTGCTGTGCTGGCCGGCTGCCCGGGTGTGGAGCGGGCGGTCGTGGTGGCGCGGCAGGACGGTGAGGTCCGTCTTGTCGGTTATCTGGTGGCGCATGACTCGGAGAGCGTGAGTGGGCTGTCGTCGGTGGCGCGCAGGTTCGTCGCCGATCGGTTGCCTGATCACATGGTGCCGTCGGCCTGGGTGGTG
>NZ_VCKX01000731.1 GCF_005889725.1 Nonomuraea zeae | reverse complement strand
AGATGTGTATAAAGAGACAGGTACGGACGTGCCACGGCTCGCGGAGTCCGGCGAGCGCGGTGGCGCGGCCCGCGTTCGCCGCGGGGAAGAACGAGGCCGGGCAGGTGCCGAGGCGGAGGGCGTGGGCGGCGAGCATGATGTTCTGGGCGGCCCTGCCCGCGTCGAACTCGGCGTCCTGCGTGCTCACCGTGGCATCCACGGCCAGCAGGATCGCCACGGGCGCGCCCGCCAGGTGCCCGGCGTAGGCGCCGAGCCGGCTGAGCTCGCGCAGGAGGTCCCGGTCGCGGACCACCGCGAACCGCCACGGCTGCCGGTTGCGGGCCGAGCCCGCCCAGCGCCCCGCCTCCAGGACCGCCGTCACCTGCGCGTCCTGGACGGGCTGCGCGGTGAACGTGCGGGTGGCTCTGAGACTCGTGATCAGCTCCAGGGACATGCGTGCCAGGCTAGCCCCGTTTTCCGCACGTGAGTGATCTTCAGCGGAGGTCTCGTGGATCGATGTTGAGCAGGTCCAGGAGGTGGAGTTGGAGGTCGGTGGGTTGCGGGATGGTCGGGGGTGACTGGCCGGTGC
>NZ_VCKX01000007.1 GCF_005889725.1 Nonomuraea zeae | reverse complement strand
CGAGGGGGCAGGCCGGGTGTCCGGTGGTCAGGTCTGTGGTGGTCCACGGCTCGCTCGGGGCGGGTCGGACGGGTTCGGTGACCGTGGATCGCTTTCCGGGGTGGTGGAAACGGCTGGCGGGCTCGGGAATGCTCGCCCGCGCCCCCCCACGAAGGTCGGGCGGCAGCTCACAGGAGGCTGAGGGCGCGAGCCGGTCCCGTGGGGATATGAGAGCCGGGCCTGTGGGGATGCGGGAGGGGACGGCAAGGATCCGTGAGCTGAGGTCTGTGGGGGTGCGTGAGCTGAGGTCTGCGGGGATGCGTGAGCTGGACCTGCGCGGATGTCTCTTCCCGATGGGGAGCCGGTCGCGGCGGTGCGGTGGTTTCCTAGGCTGGCTCGCATGCTGATTGTGCAGCGCGACCCCACCGACACCGACCTAGCCGCCCTGCTCGACGCGGCCTTCGCCGAACTGGTCGCCAAATACGGCTCCGAGGGCCGCTCGACCGTGCGCGCCGACGCGACGTACCTGGTGGCCGTGGACGGCCGGCTCGCCGTCGGGTGCGGCGCGGTGCAGCCGGTGGAGGGGACGACGGGCGAGCTCAAGCGCATGTACGTCGCCCCCGCGCACCGGGGACGCGGCATCGCCAGGTCCCTGCTGAAGGCCCTGGAGGAACGCGCCGTGGAGCTGGGCTACGACCGGCTGCGCCTGGCGACCGGCGTCCGCCAGCCCGAGGCCATCGCCCTCTACGAGAGCTCCGGGTACGTACGGACCGCCCCCTACGGCAAGTACCTGGACGAGCCGCTCACGCTTTGCTACATCAAGACCCGCTTGTCGTGAAAAGTCAGGAAAGGTGGCGCTCCAAGGACTCCACCTTGCTCGTCATGCCGTCCGTGACCCCCTCGCGAACGTCCGCCTTGAGCACCAGGCTCACCCGGGGCGCGACCTCCGCCACCGCCTCGACCGCCCGCTTGACGACGTCCATGACCTCGTCCCACTCACCCTCGATCGTGGTGAACATGGCGTCGGTCCGGTTGGGCAGGCCGCTGTCGCGGACCACCTTCACGGCGCGGGCGACGGGCTCGGCGACTCCCTCGCCGACGCCCAGCGGGGTGATGGAGAATGCGACGATCACGGCGGGCCCCCTTGCGGCTCACTAGGAACATCGATCTTAGCGAGACCATGCGAAAAGCCACGACGCTCTGAGCGTCGTGGCCGCCCGCCGTACGTCAGGTCATCCCCGCGTCACGCGTGGTCGTGCTCCTCTTCGTCCTCTTCCTCGCTCGGCCCGTCGGACGGCTCCACCCCGAGCACGGCCTCACGCGGCTCGATCTCGGTGATGTGCTCGACGAGCTGCAGCACGTGGTCGGGCTCGATCAGCCACTGCAGCGCCGAGGCGCCGCTCTCGTCGGAGCCGACCAGCTCGGCCTGCTCCGTACGCTCCTCTTCGGTGAGGTCGGCGTCAGGGTGCCTGATCTCAGCCAGCGCCGCAGCCTGCAGCGCGTCCACGTCGAGCACTTCCACGGTCAGCTCAACCGTGAGGCGCAGGAACTTCGGTTCATCACTCATGGCGACGATGCTAGGGCAGCTTCCACTCGACAGGCGCGGCGCCTTGCTGAGCCAGCAGTTCATTGGCCCGGCTGAACGGCCGCGAGCCGAAGAAGCCGCTGCGGGCCGACAGCGGGGACGGGTGGGCGGACTCGACGCGCGGCACGTCGCCGAGCATCGGCGCCAGGTTGCGCGCGTCGCGGCCCCACAGGATGGCGACCATCGGCTTGCCGCGGGCCACGAGGGCGCGGATGGCCTGCTCGGTGACCTGCTCCCAGCCCTTGCCCCGGTGCGAGGCGGGCTTGCCGGGCATCACGGTGAGCACCCTGTTGAGCAGGAGCACGCCCTGGTCGGCCCACGGCGTCAGGTCGCCGTTGGCGGGGCGGGGGAGGCCGAGGTCGGTCTCCATCTCCTTGTAGATGTTGACCAGGCTGCCCGGCAGCGGCCGCACGTCGGGGGCCACCGAGAACGACAGCCCGACGGGGTGGCCGGGCGTGGGGTAGGGGTCCTGGCCCATGATCAGCACCTTGACGTCGTCAAAGGGCTGGCTGAACGCACGCAGCACGTTCGTGCCCGCGGGCAGGTATTGCCTCCCCTCGGCGATCTCCTTGCGCAGGAACTCGCCCATCTGGGAGATCTGCTCTGCGACGGGCTCAAGCGCGTCGGCCCATCCGGCTTCGACGACTTCGTTCAGTGGACGACCTGCCATGGCTGTTGAGCTTAGCCAGGTCTGGTACGGCTTGCGGCCTGAACGCCGGTTCCAGCCGTACCAGAATGATCACAAGGACGGCTTGCCGGGCTGGAAGAGCCAGGCGTCGAAGAGGGCGTCGAGCTGCTTGCCGGACACCCGCTCGGACAGGGCGATGAAGGCGGCGGTGTCGGCGTTGCCGTATTTGTGCTCGGCCGCCCACGCGCGCAGGATCGCGAAGAACGCGTCCTCGCCGACGTCGCGGCGCAGGGCGTGCAGGGTCATCGCGCCCCGGTCGTAGACGGGGTCGTGGAAGAGGTTGGCGGGACCGCCGGGGTCGGCGGTCGGCGTCTGCCAGAACTCGTCGTCGGCCGCCCTCGCGTACGCCTCGTCGAACGACGCCTGCACCGTCCGGGTGCCGAGCTTGTCCGCCCAGAGCCACTCGGCGTAGGTGGCGAAGCCCTCGTTGAGCCAGATGTCGCGCCACAGCGTCGGCGTCACCGAGTCGCCGAACCACTGGTGCGCCAGCTCGTGCGCGAGCAGCGACTCGCTCGGCGCCCGCGGGTACAGGGGCCGGGTCTGGGTCTCCAGGGCGTAGCCGACCTCGGGTGCGTGGTCGACGATCGCGCCGGTCGATGAGAACGGGTACGGCCCGAAGAGCGAGCTGAAGTAGTCGAGCACCGGCGGATGCCGTTCGGGCAGGCCCTTCGCGTCGGCGGCGAGCTGCGGATCGACGGCGGTGATCACGCGGTAGCCGCCGATCCGGGCGTCGGAGAGCTGGAACTTCCCGATCGAGACCGTGGCCAGGTAGCCGGCCATCGGCTCCGTGGAGTTCCACACGTACGTCGTGCGCCCGCTCTTCCGCACCGTCGCCACCAGGTCCCCGTTGGCCACCGCCACCCGGGTGCTGGGCACGGTGACCGTGAAGCGGTAGGTGGCTTTGTCCGTCATGTGGTGGTTGCCGGGGTACCAGGTCATCGCGCCCTGGGGCTCGTTGGCGTTGTAGACGCCGTCGCTCGTCCGGATCCATCCGTCCATCGAGCCGTCCGGGTCGATGACGTGGACGGGCCGGCCGTCGTACCGGACCACGACCGAGAAGCCGCGCCCGTCGCGCAGCCGGTAGGGCGGCGTGACCACCAGCTCGGAGCCGCTCCGCGTGAACCTGGCGGGCCTGCCGTCCACGGTGACGGACCGCACGAACAGGGTGCTGACGAGGTCCAGGTTGAAACGGCTCAGCGACTGGGTGGCCCGGGCGGAGATGCGCGCGACCCCGGACAGGAGACCGGAGCCGGGGTCGTAGTCCAGGCCGAGGTCGTAGTGGCCGGCGTCGTAGCCGCCGTTGCCCTGACCGGGGAAGTAGGGGTCTCCCGCGTCAGGGGCACCGGGCGTGCCGTCCTGCGCGGTGGCGGGAGCGAGGGGGAGAGAGATGAAGGCTGCTGCGGTGAGAGCGAGAAGACGCTTCATGAAAACTCATCGAGCCCACGTGACCAGGCGTTACGCCGCCGCCCGCAAGAGGGCGGGCGCCTGCCTTCCCCCTCGGGAAGGCGGGCGCCCGTCACGTCACTTGACGGATCCGGCCATCATGCCCTGAACGAAGTACCGCTGGAAGGCGAAGAACAGCACCAGCGGGATGATCAGCGACAGGAATGCACCGGAGGAGAGGATGTCGACGTTCGACCCGAACTGCCGCATCTGCGACTGCAGGGCCTTGGTCATCGGCTGGTTCTCGGTGTTGGCGAAGACCAGCGCGATGAGCATGTCGTTCCACACCCACAGGAACTGGAAGATGCCCAGCGAGGCGATGGCGGGCTTGCCCAGCGGGAACACCACCGACACGAAGATCTTCCACTCCGGGGCACCGTCCATCCGCGCCGCCTCCAGCAGCGAGGCCGGGATGCCGACGAAGAAGTTGCGCAGCAGGAAGATCGCGAACGGCAGGCCGAACGCCGTGTGGAACAGCACCACGCCCGGGATCGAGCCGAAGATCCCGACGCTGCCGTAGAACGAGGCGACGGGGATCAGCGCGATCTGGATGGGCACGATCAGCAGCCCGACCACGACCAGGAACCCGGTGTCCCGCCCGCGGAACTCCATCCACGCGAACGCGTACGCCGCCATCGCCGCGATGCCGATCACCAGGATCGTGGTCGGCACCGTGATCGCCACGGTGTTCCAGAAGGACGCGGTGAATCCGCTGGCCAGCAGGTTCGTGTAGTTCTGGATGGTCAGCTCGGCCGGCTTGGTGAAGACCGTCCACCAGCCCTCGGCGTTGTTGACCTTCGTCGTCCGCATCGAGACGACGAGCAGGCCCAGCGTCGGCACCAGCCAGAACAGGCCCAGCAGCACCATCACCACCTGGACCGTGCCGCCGCCGAGGCGATCGACGATCCGGCCCGCCACGCCCCTGCGCGGCGCTCCCGACTCCAGCCCGGCCGGTGCCGTGGCCGTCGCGGTGCTCATGCGTTCTCCCTTCTGAACCGGCGGATGTTCATGATCATGAAGGGGAGGACCAGAATGAGCAGGAAGATGGCCAGCGCGCTGCCCAGCCCCTGGTTGTTCCCGCCGCCGAACGACACGCGCCACATCTCCAGCGCGACCACGTTCGCCTGCGGCTGTACCGAGGCCGGCGCGATGATGAAGACCAGGTCGAACACCTTCAGCGTATTGATGATCATCGTCACGAAGACGACGAGCAGCACCGGCGACAGCAGCGGCACGGTGATCTTGCGGAACACCTGCCACTCCGAGGCGCCGTCGATGCGGGCCGCCTCCAGCGCGTCCCGCGGGATGGCAGCCAGGCCCGCCGCGATCAGCACCATGGCGAACCCGGCCCACACCCAGACGAACGCGCCGATGATGGCGGGGGTGATGAGCGTGGGGCCGAGCCAGCTCAGGCCGCCGTACGAGGACTCGAAGTTCGACTGCGGGAGCCGTACGACGTAGGACCCGGCCGGCAGGCCGTCGAAGCGGAACGAGCCGTCGGCGGCCGTCGTGGCGGTCCCGGCGACCTGGCCGTTCTGCACCGCCTCCACGGTCATGCCGGGCAGGCCCTTCTCCGTGCCGTCCACGACGCCGTTCTTCCCGCCGCCGCCGGCGGTGAAGTCGAACCAGACGGTCCCGGACAGGCCCGCGCCGCCCGCCGGGGCCTTCGCGGTCTCGGCGTTGCCCGGCATGATCTCCGGCTTGACGCCGACGATCGGGATCAGCACCGGCTGGCCCGCCTGGGCGGGCTGCTTGGTGACGACCGCGCCGTTCTGGTCGGCGACCGGTGACTGGTCGCCTTCGCGGGGGCGCGCCTCGGGATAGCCCTGCGCGGAGGAGAACGTGTCGTGCACGGTGGTGAGCACCGCGTTCGCCAGGCCCTTGTCCGGGTTCTCCTCGTAAACCAGGCGGAAGATCACGCCGGCCGCCATCAGGGAGACCGCCATGGGCATGAACACGATCAGCTTGAACGCCGTCGCCCATCTGATGCGCTCGGTCAGCACCGCGAAGATCAACCCCAGGGTGGTGACCACGATCGGGGCCACCACCACCCAGATGAGGTTGTTGCGGATCGTGGTCAGCATGCCCGAGTCGGTGAAGATCGTGGCGTAGTTGCCCAGCCCCACGAATCCGGTGCCCGCCGAGTCGAACAGGCTGCGGAAGATGGAGTAGACGATCGGATAGACCACCCAGATGCCCAGCAGCAGCGCCGCCGGGAGAAGGAAGGCGATGGCGACCGCCGGCGATGGGCCGATGCGATGTGTCTTACGGGGGGTTTCAGCCGGTCCGGTGGAGGGCCCACCCGCGGTGTCCGCGGGCGGGTCCTGCGGGCCGTTCAACCGTTCGGTCACGGCCTTACCTCTTACTTCCAGGCCTTCTTGGCCTCGTCTTCGAGCTTGGTCTGGGCGCCCTTGATGTCGCTCGGGTTCCGCAGGAAGTCCTGCAGCACCTTCCACTCGCCCTTGCCGTCCGTGCCGCCGAACGCGCTCGGGGCCAGGTCGGACATGTCGTAGCGGACGGCGTCGCCGGCCGAGACGATCGTCTGGCCGAGCTGCTTGGTCAGCTCGTCAGGGTAGTTGTCAGGGGAGACGTTCTTGTTGGGCGACAGGTAGCCGGGGAGCTTGGCCCAGATCTCGCCGCCCTCCTTGGAGGCCAGGAACTTCACCAGCTCCATGGCGCCGGGGGAGTCCTTCATCGCCACGGCGACGTCGCCGCCGAGCACGACCGGAGCGGTGTCACCGGCCTTGGGGAACGGGAAGTACTTGGCCTCCTCGCCCACCTTGGCGCCCGACTGGTCGGCCTCGACCGCCACGAAGTCGGCCTCGATGATCATGGCCGCCTTCTTCGTGCCGTAGACCTTGCTCACGCACGTGGGGAAGTCGGTCTGCATGGTGCCGGAGGTCCCGTCGACCAGGAACTCCTTCTTGCCCGCGATCTGCGCGATCTTCTCCAGAGCCGTGGCCACGGAGGGGTCGGTCCACGGGATCTCGTGCTTGGAGAGCTTGTCGTAGTTCTCCGGGCCCGCGCTGGACAGGTAGACGTTCTCGAAGAGGTCCGTCAGCGTCCAGCCGGAGGCGCCGCACAGGGAGAACGGCGGCGTGCCGGAGTCGGCGATGGTCTGAGCGGCCTTGACCAGCTCGTCCCAGTTCGTCGGCGGCTGCACGCCGGCGTCGTCGAACGCCTGCCCGCGGTACCAGATCAGCGACTTGTGCGCCGCCTTGATCAGCACGCCGTACACCTTGCCGTCGACGGAGCCGAGCTCCTTCCAGTACGGGGTGTAGTTGGTGTCGACCTCCTGGGTCACAGGGTCGGTCAGCGGCTTGAGCGCGTCCTGCTCGACGTACTGCTTGACCAGGCCCGGCTGCGGCAGGATCGCCACGTCCGGCGGGTTCTTGCCCTGGATGCGCGGGCCGAGGTAGGCGCCGGTGTCCTCGCCGGTGGAGGCGTAGGTGACCACGGCACCGGTCTTGTCGGAGAAAGCCTTGAGCACCTGCTCGAAGTTCTTCTGCTCGGCGCCGGTCCACTTGGCGGCTACTTCGAGCTTCACGCCTTCGAGCGTCTTGGCGCCGGCGGCGGGGGCCGACGCCGAGTCCGAAGCGGTGGGCTGTGTCGTCGTCGGCGCGTTGCCGCAGGCGGCGACGGCTACCGCGAGCCCGGCCAGAATCGCTGCTGCACTGGCTTTTCGCATGGCTGCCTCACTGGGTTCTGATGATTTCTTCGAGTTCGGACTTGATGGAGGCCGCGACGTCGTCGGCGGACTCGGTGGAGGGGCTGCCGAGGGCCTTGGCGACCGAACTGGCGATCACCAGGCTCAGCTGGTTGTAGTTCGCGCTGACCGGCCGTGGCTTGGCGGCGAGGATGCTCTCCTTGAGTGCGGGCAGGTACGGGAAGCGCTTGATCAGAGCGGGATCGTCGTACAGCTCGGTCCACACGGGTGGGAAGGAGCCCTCGGTGAGCACTCGTCGCTCGTTCTCCAGGCTCGTGAAGTAGCGGATGAACTCCTGGGCGGTGCGCTGGTGCTTGGAGTAGGCGCTGATGGCGAGGTTGATCCCGCCGAGCGTGCTGGACCCGGGACCGTTCAGGCCCGGCAGCCTGGTCACCCCGAACTTGGCGCCCAGCTCGGCCCTGGCGGGACCGTAGCCGTGCGGCCAGTTGCGGGCGAACGCCAGCCGGCCCTCCTGGAAGGCCAGACGCGTCTCCTCCTCCTTGAAGCTCAGCGACTCCTTCGGGATCCAGCCCTCGCGCAGTCCTTGGAGCAGGAAGTCGAGTGCGACCTCGCCCTTGGCCGGGTCGAAGGTCACCTCCGTGCCGTCGCGGCTGAGAATCTGCCCGCCGGCCGACTGCACGGCCTCGGAGAAGTTGACGGTGAGCCCTTCGTACGCCAGAAACTGCCCGGCATACCCTCCAATATCGTGCTTTTTCCTGATTTCTTGTGACTGGTTGCGCAGCTCGGCCCACGTACGCGGCGGCTTCGCGACCAGGTCGGTCCGGTAGTAGAGCAGCCCGGCATTGCTGGTGTAGGGGACGGCCCAGAGCTTGTTCTTGTAGACAGCCGTCTCCACGACCGGCGGCAGGAACCTGTCGAGCGGGAACAACCCGCGCTCCAGGGGGATGATCCAGCCGTTCTCCGCGAACTCGGCAGTCCACACCACGTCGAGCCCCAGCACGTCGTAGCGGCTGCTCTGGGCCTGAAGGTTGGCCGCTATCTGAGCGCGTTGCTCGTCGGCGGCCTCGGGCAGCTCCAGCAGCGTCACCTTCTCGGCCGGGTGGGCCTGGTTCCAGCGATCCAGCAGGGGTTGCAGGTACGCCGTGGTGTCGCGGCCGGTGGCGAACGTGATGGGCCCTGTGCCGCCCGTCCCGGTCTCGCCGCCGCCCTCATTGCTCGTCGCCGCACATCCGGCCGCTGCCAGGAGCGCGACCAGTACGAGCGGAAGCGAGCGAAGCACTCTGTTTCCTCCGTGTTCAGAGGGGTTACATACGTGTTAGGTAGATGCATTCATGTTATGCACACATGTAATCTGTAGGTCAACGGATAGCCCCGTAACGCATACGTAACATGAGCGGGAGGTGATGCGGTGCGGCTTCACCTGCTGGCGCTCCTGGCCAAAGAACCCGCGCACGGCTACGAGCTCAAACAGGCCCTGGAGCAGACGTTCGGCAGCGCCTACCCCTCCCCGAACATCGGCCAGATATACGTCACGCTCGGCCGCCTGGAGAAGGACGGCTTGGTCAGGGCGGTGGACGTCGAGCAGTCCAACCGGCCGAACAAGAAGGTCTACTACCTGACCGCCAAGGGTCGAGACCTGCTCACCACCTGGGTGGACGAGCCTACCGAGGGCCCCAGGGTGCGCGACGAGTTCTTCATGAAGCTCGTGCTCGCGCCGCTCACCGGCATCGCGGACCGGATGGCTCTCATCAGCAGGCAGCGGCGCCACTACCTGTCGCTCATGAGCGATCTCAACGACCTGCTCTCCCGCACGCCGGCGGCGGACCGGGTGGCGCTGTTGCTCATCGAGGGTGCCATGCTGCACCTCCAGGCTGACCTTGACTGGTTGGAGCGATGCCAGGAAGATCTGGCATGAGCGCGGTTGTGAAAACGGTCAATCTGGTCAAAATCTACCAGGATGGTGCGGTCCCCGTACCTGCCGTGCGCGGCGTGGACCTGCAGGTCGAGCCGGGCGAGTTCGTCGCGATCATGGGTCCTTCCGGGTCGGGCAAGTCCACACTCGTCCACATGCTGGGCGGTCTCGACGCCAGGACCAGCGGTGAGATCTGGCTCGACGGCAAGCGCGTGGACACCCTCTCCGAGAGCGCCTGGGCACTGCTGCGGCGCAAGAAGATCGGCTTCGTGTTCCAGTTCTTCAACCTGGTCTCCAACATGACCGTCGGCGACAACGTCGAGCTGCCCGCGCTGCTGGCCGGGGCCTCGCCCAAGGTGGCGCGCGAGCGCAGGGAGAGCCTGCTCGGCGCGCTCAACCTGACCGACCGGGCGGACGCCTCGCCCGCCCAGCTCTCCGGCGGCGAGCAGCAGCGGGTGGCGCTGGCGCGGGCGCTGGCCAACCAGCCCAGCCTGCTGCTGGCCGACGAGCCCACGGGCAACCTCGACAGCCGCAACACCCGTGACGTGCTCCGCCTGCTCGGCGAGGTGCACAAGGAGGGACAGACGATCGTCATGGTCACCCACGACGCCCGCGTGGCGAGCCTGGCGGACCGGCTGGTGTCGCTGTTCGACGGCGAGATCGTCGACGACGGCCGCATCGCCCGCCGGCGCACGCGTACCGCGGGCGAAGTGATCGACCTCCGATGAGCGCAGCCCTGGCGGGAAGCCGGTGGATCCAGGCGGACCTGCGGGCCAGGGCCGGTCAGGCGGTGCTCACGGTGCTCGCCGTGGCGGGCATCGTGGCCGCGCTGATCACCGCGGCGACCCTGCTGGAGGACAGCACCAACCCGTGGCGGAGCCTGTTCGCCCAGACCGACGGGGCCCACGTCTGGCTCTACACCGACGACAGCCCCCAGGTGGCCCTGGGGGACATCGACGGCGTGACGCAGACCGCGGGCCCGTACCGGTCGGCGCCGGTGACCGTGGCGCAGGACGGCAAGAAGGAGCCGGCCGCGCTGCGCGCGATGCCGGAGGTGCCGCCGCAGGTGGCGCACCCCGTGGTGGTGGAGGGCCGGTGGCTGGACGCCGCGCAGCCCGACGGCGTGGTGGTCGAGCGCTCCTTCGCGACCTCGCTGCGGCTCAGGATCGGGGCGCCCTTCACGATCATCGCGCTCGACGGCAAGCGCCACACCCTCTACGTACGCGGCATCGCCGACTCCGCCGAGCAGGGCTTCTATCCGGAGTGGACGCCCGGCCTGGCCTACGTGCTGCCGGCCATGCTGGACCGGATCGAGCCCATGCTCGGCCGCAGCGAGTGGGTGACCGGGCTGCGCCTGGCCGACCCGGACGCCACGCAGGTCGTCTCGCAGCGCGTGGTCGTCATGCTGGAGGACCAGCTCCAGCGGGTCTACAACTGGCGCGAGGTCAGGGCCGCCATGGAGCTGGACAACCGGCTGCTCGGCACGCTGCTGGCGCTGTTCGGCGTGGTAGGGATCGTGGCCGCCGCGCTCGCCCTGGCCAACGCCGCCGGCGGCCGGGTGCTCGGCCAGCTCCGCGACCTGGCCACGCTCAAGTCGCTGGGCTTCACCAGGAGCCAGTTATCGCTGCTGCTGCTGGTCGAGCACGGTGCGCTGGGCCTGCTCGGCGTCGCGCTCGGCGCGCTCGCGGGCTGGGGCGTGATGGCCGCGATGCTCGGCGCCACCTCCGTGGCCCCGATCCCCGTGCTGACCATCGTCGCGGGCACGGCCCTGCTGGTGCTGGCGGCGGTCGGCGTGCCCGCGTGGCGCGGCGGCCGCACCCCGCCGATCCCGGACGTGCCCGCCGCGCCGCCGCGCGGGCACCTGTCCAGGCTGGCCAGGCTCGCCCTCCTCGTACGCCTCCCGCCCGCCCTCGTCCTCGGCACCAGGGACGCCTTCACCAGGCGGGTGCCGGCGTTCCTGACGGCGTTCGGGCTGGCCGTGCCGATGATGATGATCACGGTCGGGCTCGGCGTGTGGGCCACGCTGGACAACTTCCTCAGCCATCCCGAGCAGGTGGGCCAGCACGCCAGCCTGTACGTCAGGCAGGGCAAGCTGGACCCGGCCGCCGCCAAGCTGCTCGCCGAGCAGGACAGGGACGTCGCCACGGTCTATCCGGGCACCGACGTGAACGCCCTGGCCCCCGGCGAGGCGCGCTCGGTCAGGGTGCGGGCCATCGGCGGGTCGGCGGACCCCTACCCGTTCCCCGTGGTCGAGGGCCGCATGTACGCCAGGCAGGGTGAGGCTGTCGCCGGACAGGGCCTGCTCGACCTGCTCGGGCTCAAGATCGGCGACCGGGTGCGGCTGACCGTGGGCGGCACGCCGCTGATCGTCAGGATCGTCGGCAGGACCGTCGAGCCCGACGCGGACGGCGAGGTGCTCTCGGTGGGCCTGGACAGCCTGGCGGCCAAGGACTCGGTGCCGCCGGAGTTCTACGCACTCGCGCTCAAGCAGGGCAGCGACCCCGCGGAAGTGCGCGGCAGGCTGCTGGCCGAGTCGTCCGAGGGCCTGGACATCCAGGCCGCGGTCAACCCGGCCGACCGGTTGTCGATCATCAGAGTGGTGATCGTGGCGATGATCGGAGTGCTGGCCCTGATCGGGCTGGCCAACCTGCTCACCGCCAGCGCGCTCGGCCTGCGTGATCATGCCTTTGACCTGGCGGTGCTGAAGGCCATGGGCCTCACGCCGCGCCAGGTCATGGCCACGCTCGTCACGGGAACGGGGCTCCTGGTGGTGCTCGGGGTCGGCGTCGGCGCCGCCGCGGGCGCCTCCGTCGTCACGTGGCTGATCGACCTGCAGGGTCACACGAGCGGCGTGGGCGCGGGCATCGGCCGCGCGCCGTCGGCCCTGACGCTGACCCTGGCGATGGTGATCGCCGTGGGCACGGCCCTCGCGGTGGCGCTCATTCCCGCCCGCCGCGCGGCCCGTGCCCAGGTGCCCGTCACTTCACGCTGACCGTAGTCCCCGCGGGGAGCTCCGCGGGGACGTCCGCCGGGACCTCGGCGGGCTTCAGCGCGAACCAGTAGAAGCCGTGCCCCGGCAGCGTGAGCAGGTACGGGAGCTCCCCGATCGCCGGGAACCGCACCCCGCCACGCGCCTCGACCGGGATCATGCCCTCGAACCTGCGCAGGTCGAGCTCCACCGGCTGCGGGAACTTCGACAGGTTGTTCACGCACAGCATCACGTCGTCGCCGTCCTCGCGCACGTACGTGAGCACGCTGGGGTTCGACGACCACATTTCCGTGTACGCGCCCACGCCGAACACCGGGTGGTTGCGGCGGATCTCCAGCATGCGCCTGGTGAAGTGCAGCAATGACCCCTCGTGGCGCTGCTGGGCCTCCACGTTGACCGCCTGGTAGCCGTAGATCGGGTCCATGACGGCCGGCAGGTAGAGGCGTCCCGGGTCGGCCGAGGAGAACCCGGCGTTGCGGTCGGGGCTCCACTGCATCGGCGTGCGGACCGAGTCGCGGTCCTCCAGCCAGATGTTGTCGCCCATGCCGATCTCGTCGCCGTAGTACATGATCGGCGAGCCGGGCAGGCTCAGCAGGAGTGCCGTGAACAGCTCGATCCGGTCCCGGTCGTTGTCCAGCAACGGGGCCAGGCGCCGGCGGATGCCGAGGTAGGCCCGCATGCGCGGGTCCTTGGCGTACTCCTTGTGCATGTAGTCGCGCTCTTCCTCGGTCACCGTCTCAAGCGTGAGCTCGTCGTGGTTCCGCAGGAAGATGCCCCACTGCGCGTTCTCCGGCAGCTTGGGCGTGCGCGACATGATCTCGGAGATCGGCTCGCGGGTCTCCTTCTTCACCGCCATGTAGATGCGCGGCATCAGCGGGAAGTGGAAGGCCATGTGGCACTCGTCGCCGCCCGTGGTGGGGTCGCCGAAGTACTCGACGACGTCCTCCGGCCAGCCGTTGGCCTCCGCCAGCAGCACCCGGTCCGGGTAGAGGCGGTCCACCTCCGAGCGGATCTTCTTCAGGTACGCGTGCGTCTCCGGCAGCCCGGAGCAGGCCGTGCCCTCGCGCTCGAACAGGTAGGGCACCGCGTCCAGCCGGAAACCGTCGATGCCCAGGTCCAGCCAGAACCGCAGGACCTCCAGCATGGCCTCCTGCACCGCCGGGTTGTCATAGTTCAGATCCGGCTGGTGGTGGAAGAAACGGTGCCAGTAGTACTGCTTGCGCACCGGGTCGTAGGTCCAGTTGGACTCCTCGGCACCGATGAAGATCACTGGCGCGTCGGGATAGCCGCCCGGGTGGTCGGACCACACGTAGAAGTCGCCGTACGGCCCCTCGGGGTCGTGCCTGGACGCCTGGAACCAGGGGTGCCGATCACTGGTGTGGTTCATCACGAGGTCGGTGACGATCCGCAGGCCACGCTCGTGGGCGGCCTCGATCAGCTGCACGAAATCTCCCAGATCACCAAAATCCGGAAGGATCTTCATATAGTCCGAAATGTCGTAGCCGCCGTCGCGCAACGGCGACTCGTACAGCGGCAGCAACCACAGGCAGTCGACGCCGAGCCACTCGAGGTAGCCGAGCTTCTCGACCAGACCGCGCAGGTCGCCGGTGCCGTCGCCGTTGGAGTCCTTGAACCCCCGGACGAGGACCTCGTAGAACACCGCCCGCTTGTACCAGCCTGGATCCTCCGAGACGAACGCCTCGGAGATCGGCTCTGGCAATGGGGATGCGTTGATCATATGTCGCTCACAGGAAGAGATGTGGGCAGGACGAAGTCACCGGTTATACCCCGGCGTTGTTATCTGGTGACCGCGCCGCGTGGAGTCGTCATCCCTGCGAACCCCATGCCCTGAACAAGACCGGATTTGTGATCCGGTGCCCGTTTGTGCGGCGCTTACGGGCCGAACACTACCAGCCCGTTGGCTTTCCGGAACCCGCTTCTGCTGTGCGACGGTTAATACCCGTGAGATCGGTATGTAATCGTCCTGTTACCGAGAGTTCACTAAAAAGGTGGCGCGACGTCCCGGAGGTCGCTCTCGTGGTCGTTCAGCCACAGTCCGAACAACACCAGACCCCTTACCCAGAATCGGTCGTTCCAGCCGTTGAAGCGGGTCAGCGCGTCAGGCCCGCCGGCGACCACCTCGTGCAGTTCGTCCGACAGGAGCCCGGGAACGCGGCTCACCACGGTCTCCAGCATGCGGTGCGAATAATTTCGGGCAGGGGCCGCCGTGGAGCGCAGCGGGATCCGCTGGAGCGGCTGCTTGATCACGTTGGTGGAGGGCAGGGCGGCGACCCGCGGGTTGGCCGCGTGCAGCACCTCGCGGTAGAAGCGCCCCTTGGCCTTGCGGGCCACGCCGACCGACAGCGCGGCGTCGAAGAAGCCGGGATGGATGAACGGCGCGGCGAACGACGACTCCGGGCCCACCAGGTTGACCGCCGAGCGCGCGATGCCCCGCACGGTCCTGGTGTGCAGGACCGACAGCGGCAGCTCGGCCCGGTGTCCGTGGAGCATGGAGGTGGCGGTGCCGAACTGCTCGCGCACGGTCTCGTCCACCCACTGCGCCGCGGCCTTGGACAGGAACGGCTGCGTGGGCGCGCCGAGCGACATCGAGCTCAGCAGCGCGGCCGAGCGCTCGGCCTGCGTGGTGGCCTCCAGCGCGGCCCCGCTGACCATGAAGTTCTTCAGCAGCGGCCCGCCGGCCAGCCCGTCGATCAGGATCCGGCCCGCGCCGTGCACCTCCTTGGCAAAGGGGGCGTACCAGGCGTGGTGCGGCGTGAGGTATTCGAGCCTGCGGGCCACCTCGACGGCGTCGTCCGGGTAGTCGGCGGCGTCCTGGGTGATCACCCGGTGCGGGATGCCCAGCTCCCTGGTGATCGACCTGGCGAACGCGATGTCGGTGTCGGTGCCGTCGTCGGGGCTGGTGGTCCAGGACTCGACGTCCATCCCGCGGGCCTTGGCCACGCTCGCCAGCAGGCGCGAGTCGTAGCCGCCGCTCACCGGGACGAGCAGCTTGCGCCCGTCGTAGTCCCGGTAGACCTCGTGCAGCAGCTCGACGATCTCGTCCGGGCTGATCCACGACTCGTACGGCTCGGTGCGCAGCCAGCGCGGCAGCCGCCGCTCCGTGGACAGCCGGTCGTGCTGGAACACCAGCGCGCTCGACCCGGGCAGCCGCTTGATCTCGCTGTACGGGGTCGCCTCGCCCAGCGGGAACGTGACCTGGATGATCGATGCCCAGGCCGACCAGTCGATCGCGACCGGCACCAGGCTGAGCAGCGGCTGGATCAGGGACGAGAAGTAGACCGCGTCGCCCTGGCGCACGTAGTAGACGTCCACCAGCCCCAGCGCGCCCGCGTGGAGCGTGACACGCGCGCCGTCGCCGATCAGGCCGGGCGTCTCGTACGTCTCCGCGACCGAGATCCACTCATCCGGCCCGGCTGGTCTGCGCTCGCCCCAGGAGAACGCGAACGCGCCCTGGGCGCGGTGGTAGGGCGGCAGCGGCGTGGAGCTGAACAACGCCGCGTCGGCCTGCTGCAGCGCGGGCCGGACCCGTGGGCCCGCCGCGGTCAGTTTGCCGAGTATGGCAGTGTCGATCCGGCCGAGAGCGCCACAGACGTAGGGCCTTACGTTGAACTGCACCGGATCTCATCCCTTCGAGACGCTTCCCGCAAAAGAGTATCCTTTGCCGGGCTGAGGAAGCGGAGGTCCAGTTTGTCTATCGAGCTTGAGAGCACACGCCGGGCGTTGCGGGATGCCGTCGCGCAGGCTGAGCGCGCAGCGGAGCTGGCCAGGCTGCTGGACGCCGCCCAGGCCAAGCTGGCCGCGGCCGAGCAGAGCGCCGAGGAGGTCAAAGCGCTGGCCGAGCAGCTCGGCGAGGCCGAGGAACGGCTCGCGGCCGAGCAGGCCGCCGCCGACAAGCTCCGCAAGGAGCTGGCCGAGCAGCGCTTCCAGGCCGAGGTCGCCAACTGGAAGCTGTCCTCGATCAAGGTCGCCCGCTGGAACCGGCTCGGCGACGCCATCAAGAGCGGCAAGAACAACCCGATGCGCCTGGCCAAGGGCCTCAGGGGCGCGGCCAAGCCGGTCAAGCGGCCCACCGCGCCCAAGCGCAGGCCCGTGGCCGCGGACAAGGCCAAGGATGAGCGCCCGGGAGCGGCGTACCAGGCCACCAGTACCACCAGGACGCTCGGGGGCGCCTCGTTCAAGCTCAGGCCCTTCCGGGTGCCGACCGGCCCCAACACCCGGCCCCACCTGACCGCCGCGGTGATCGCCGACCCGCACGCCGAGGCGCTGCTGCGCTACGAGTGGCGGCAGACGACCGGCTTCACGCCGCGTGACTTCGCCAGGGTGCTCCCGCTGGAGGTGCCCCACCTGCTCGTGGTCGAGTCCGTCACCGAGGGCCCGTGGGTGCAGGAGATCACCGGCGAGCCGGGCGAGGGGCTCAAGGCGCTGCTGGCGTGGTGCGCCGAGCGCGGCATCCGCACGGTCTTCTGGCACACCCAGGGCGACGTCGCGGCCTACGCGGCGGCGGCCGAGCTGTTCGAGCACCGCTTCACCACCGATCTGACGGTGTCCTGGCCGCGCCTGCAGTTCGGGGTCCAGCCCCGAGTGCACAACCCGCTGCCGCTGGCCGGCGGGCGCATCGACCGGGTGCTCACGCTCGACCAGCTCCTGCCCGGCCACCTGCGCTACCCCGACGTGCTGACCTCCTACCGCTGGCCGGCCGCGGCCGACTGCCCGCCCGGCACGCCGCAGTGGCGGCTGGCCGAGATCGCCGCCTGCGGCACGCCCATCGGCACCGAGGCCGACACCCGGCGGGCGCACGTGGCGCTGCGCAGGGCGTACGGGATGGGCACGATGACCGAGCGCGTGGACGAGCTGCTGGAGGCGATCGGCCTGCCCAGCGCCCGCGCCACCCTCAACACCTCCGTCATGCTGCCGATCCTCGACCCGTTCCTGATGGAGCACGGGCTCGCCCAGGTCGCCAAGCAGTCGGGCGTGGACCAGCTCATCGTCATCGGGCCGCCCGAGGCCGAGCTGCGGGCCCGCGACGTGCTGCCGGACGTCGACGTCGTCTACCGCCGCCCGCACCCGGCGATGACCGAGGGCGCCATGCTCAACGCCGGCATCGACCTGTGCGAGGCCGACCTGGTCGCGGTCATGGACCCGCGCGACGTCTACGGCTCGCACTACCTGTCCGACCTGCGGCGGGCCTTCCTGTTCAGCACCGCCGACATCGTCGGCAAGGCCGCCTTCTACGCCCACCTGCGCAAGCCCCAGGCCACGCTGCTCAAGCAGCCCGACGCCGAGTACGCCTACCTCCCGGAGATCAACGGGGCCACCCTCATCGCCCGCAGGAACGCGCTGCGCGAGCTGGGCTTCGCCGACCTCACCGAGGGCTGGGACGAGGTGCTCATGCGGCAGTGCCGCACGGACGGGATCAAGGTGTTCTCGGCGGACCGGTTCGGATACGTGCGGGTACGCGACGAGGACCGCTGGCTGCTGGGCGCCGCCCAGCTGGTCGAGTACGGCTCCGCCGAGCCGCACGCGTTCATCTGACGGGCCCCGTCGTAGGGTCGTCGCCATGACGCCTGGCGAGCTGGCCGAGATCCTGGGGGAGCCGCCCGCGCCCGAGGGCACGTGGGAGCGGGAGGCCGTGTACGTCTCCGCGGCGGCCCTGCGGCGGCGCATCCCGGCCGAGCCGCTGGCCGACCGGGTGCGGGCGCTGGCCGGCGTCGCCGGGGTGGAGGTCGGCGAGCGGGGCTTCCTGCGGATCGTGGTGAGCGTGCCGGGGGAGCTGCTGGAGTCCTTCGAGCCGGTCGCGATCCCGGAGCCCGGCTGGCCGGACTTTCCGCGCACCTGGGAGAACCCCGGGTTCGTGGTTCGTTACGGGCACGCGCGGGCCTGCGCCGTGCTGCGGTGGGCCGGCGAGCTGGGGGTGCCGGAGGAGGGGTTCAGCCCGGGGCTGCTGTCGGATCCGTACGACCGCGGGGTGCTGCGGGTGCTGGCCGAGCTGCCCGGGCGGCTGGTCAGCCGGGAGCCGGGGTGGGAGACGTACCTGGTGCGGCTGGCGCTGGCCTACCACGACGCGCACGAGCACGCGCCCGCCGTGCCGGTCGGGGACGAGCCGCCGGGGGCGGTGCACACGGCGCGGGTGCGGCTCGCGCGGGCCGTGCGCGGAGTGCTGATGGGCCCGGACCGGCTGTGATGAATTGCAAAATATCCGGCTAAACGGCGAAAAATCGTAAAAATATCCCTCCTGAGGCTTGATCGCGTCTCGATACGTGGGCACCGGGTCATGGCAGAGTGGCTGTTCCGATAGCCTCGATCGGGTGAGTCGATTCGCCCATCCCGCCGGGGACCGGCACGCCGAGATGCTGCCCCACGAGCGCCCGCCGCTGGCGCCCGCCGACCTCAACCGGATCAATCCCGCGATCTGGCCCCGAACGTCGGCCCGGACCGACGGCACGCTCACGGTCGGCGGAGTGGACGTGCGTGACCTGGCCCGTGACCACGGCACGCCCCTCTACGTCCTCGACGAGGACGACGTGCGCTCGCGCATGCGCGACTACGCGACGGCGTTCGCCGACTCCGACGTCCACTACGCCGGCAAGGCGTTCCTGTGCAAGGAGATCGTCCGCTGGCTCCAGGACGAGGGCCTCGGGCTCGACGTGGCCAGCGGCGGGGAGCTGGCGGTCGCCCTCAGCGTCGGGTTCCCGCCCGAGCGCATCACGATGCACGGCAACAACAAGTCCGTCGCCGAGCTCACCAGGGCCCTGGAGGCCGGGGTCGGGCACATCGTGGTCGACTCCTACGAGGAGATCACCCGGCTCGGCTACCTCGCCGAGCAGCGCGGTCTCCGGCCCAAGGTGATGATCAGGGTCACCACCGGGGTCGAGGCGCACACGCACGAGTTCATCGCGACGGCGCACGACGACCAGAAGTTCGGGCTGTCGCTCAACACCGGGGCGGCGGCCGAGGCCGTACGCAGGATTCTCGCCCTCCCGCAGCTGGAGCTGGTCGGGCTGCACTCGCACATCGGCTCGCAGATCGTGGACACGGCCGGGTTCGAGGTCGCGGCGCGGCGGCTGGCCACGCTGCTCGTGCAGATCAAGGACGAGCACGGCGTGGTGCTGCCCGAGCTGGACCTGGGCGGCGGCTACGGCATCGCCTACGTC
Source organism: Nonomuraea zeae (assembly GCF_005889725.1). Lineage (GTDB taxonomy): Bacteria > Actinomycetota > Actinomycetes > Streptosporangiales > Streptosporangiaceae > Nonomuraea > Nonomuraea zeae. The sequence goes on along the minus strand of NZ_VCKX01000007.1, from coordinate 92,150 downwards.
GAAGGCGAAGAGGCGCCCGACATCAAGGAGCTGGCCGACGGCCTGCGCGAGATCGTCACCAAGGTGTGCGTGGACGCGGGGCTGCCCGTGCCCCGGCTGACCGTGGAGCCCGGCCGCACCATCGTCGGCCCGGGCGGGATCACCCTCTACCAGGTCGGCACGGTCAAGGACGTCGAGGGGCTGCGCACCTACGTGAGCATCGACGGCGGCATGAGCGACAACGTGCGCACGGCGCTCTACGGCGCCGAATACACCGCCGTGCTGGCCAGCCGCGAGAGCCAGGCCGAGCCCATGCTCAGCCGCCTGGTCGGCAAGCACTGCGAGAGCGGCGACATCATCGTGCGCGACTTCCACCTGCCCGCCGACCTCGCCCCGGGCGACCTGATCGCCGTGGCCTCGACCGGCGCCTACTGCCGCTCGCTGGCCAGCAACTACAACTACCTGCCCAGGCCCGCCGTGGTGGCCGTCTCGGGCGGCGTCGCCCGGGTGATCGTGCAGGGTGAGACCGAGGACGATCTCTTGAGGGGGCAGCTGTGAAACCGCTGAAAGTGGCTCTTCTGGGCTGCGGCGTCGTCGGCTCGCAGGTCATCAGGCTCATGCACGAGCAGGCCGCCGATCTGGCCGCCCGCATCGGCGCGCCCTTGGAGCTGGCCGGGGTCGCGGTGCGGCGGCTGGGCCGCAAACGTGACATCGACGTGGACCCCGCGCTGCTCACCACCGACGCGGAGGCCCTGGTCACCCGCGACGACGTGGACATCGTGATCGAGGTCATCGGCGGCATCGAGCCCGCTCGCTCGCTGATCGTGGCCGCCCTGTCCAAGGGCAAGTCGGTGGTCACCGCCAACAAGGCGCTGCTGGCCGAGGACGGCGCCACCCTGCACGAGGCCGCGCGGACCGGCAACGGCGACCTCTACTTCGAGGCGAGCGTGGCCGGGGCCATCCCGCTGCTGCGTCCCCTGCGCGAGTCGCTGGCCGGCGACCACGTCAAGCGGGTGCTCGGCATCGTCAACGGCACCACCAACTACATCCTCGACAAGATGGACTCCACGGGCGCGTCCTTCACCGACGCCCTGGAGGAGGCCCAGACGCTCGGCTACGCGGAGGCCGACCCGACGGCCGACGTCGAGGGCTTCGACGCCGCCGCCAAGGCGGCCATCCTCGCCGGGCTCGCCTTCCACAGCCGCGTCACGGCCGCCGAGGTGCACCGCGAGGGCATCACCGAGATCACCGCCACCGATGTGGCCTCGGCCAAGGCGATGGGCTACGTCATCAAGCTGCTGGCCATCTGCGCCCGCTCGGAGGACGGCCGCTCCTTCGGGGTGCGGGTGCACCCGGCGATGATCCCGCGCTCGCACCCGCTGGCGGGGGTGCGGGAGGCGTACAACGCGGTCTTCGTCGAGGCGGAGTCGGCGGGGCAGCTCATGTTCTACGGCAAGGGCGCCGGCGGCGCCCCCACGGCCTCGGCCGTGCTGGGGGACCTGGTGGCCGTCGCCCGCAACCGCCTGGCGGGCACGCGCGGGTCGGAGGAGTCCACGTACGCCGATCTCGTGGCGCACCCGATGGGCGAGACCGTGACCCGCTGCCACGTGGCGCTGGACGTGGCCGACAAGCCGGGCGTGCTGGCGCGGGTCGCGGACCTGTTCGCCAAGCACGACGTGTCGATCCAGACCGTACGCCAGGAAGGGCGGGGGGACGACGCCCAGCTCGTCATCGTCACCCACCGGGCCACGGACGCCGCGCTGTCGGCGACCATGGAGGAGCTCCGGGACCTCGACATCGTGCGCGCGGTGGCGAGCGTGATGCGCGTGGAGGGCGACGACTGAGCCGGCTGTTCCCCCTGCCGGATGAGGCCACGGTGCGAGGTCACCGCCGGAGGGCGGGTGCGCCATCTCGTCGACGCCGAACGGCGGACCGTCCACCTCGTTCAGGCATCCACCCGGCACCCCAAGGACACTGACGCCTAGGAGCCACGGCGTCAGTCGTCGGGGAAGGCCAGGCCGCGGACCCGGCGGACGGCGCGCTTGAGCACCGTTCGGTTCTGGGCGCGGGCGAGCCTGACCGCCTCCTTGCGCCAGGCTTCCGCCTTCTCCCGCCAGCGTGCCGCGTCCCTGCCGTTCTTGCCCGCCTCCCTGCGCAGCTGCGAGATCTCCGCCCGCAGCGCCGCCGTGCGCTTGCGGTAGAGGGCGATCTCCTTGTCATGCTCGGCGGCGAGCCGGTCGATCTCCGGGACGGGCTTCCTGCGCGGCGGGTAGACGGCCGGGCGGCGCTTGAAGCCGTACGTCTCCCCGTCCACCCACTCCAGGCCGAACAAGGCGTCGATCAGGTCGTCCGGCCGGTCGCCGGGCGCGGCCACCAGCGCGGCTCTGGACAGCGCCGCCGTCCGCTCCAGGCGGGCCACCGTCACGCCCCGCTCGGTCTCCTCCAGCGCCACGCACAGGGCTCCGAGGTCGTGCTCCTCCATGTGGGCCACGAGCCGTTCCAGCGTGTCCTTCGCGAGGGTCCAGCCCGGCGGGAGGGACAGGCGGAACGGGGGCGTCCCCGGCGGCGGGGCGGCCTGGGCGGCGGCCAGGTTGACGCGGGGGTCGTGGTGGAAGCAGGCGTGGGTGAGGCGCAGGTCGAGGTGCGGGTCGGCGAGAGGGGAGCGGCGATCGGCGGTCAGGGAGTCCCACTCGCCGGTGACGGTGACCCGGACGTCCGGGAGCGAGCCGGCCAGGAGGGCGTCCACCGTGGCCCGTACGTCCTCGTACCCGCCCGCGGGCAATACCGCGTCCACGTACGGCACCAGCCACTGGCGGCCCGCCTCGGTACGCAGATACCGGCGGTAGGGGACCCGATCGGCCACGTAGGGGTCGTTGTAGCGCTTCAGCGCCTGGAAGTCGCGCATCGCCGTGGGCAGGCCGACGTGCCAGGCCCTGGACTGCGGGTCGGGGACGAAGACCACGCCCGCCTGGGTCAGGCGGTAGCCCAGCTCCGTGTCCTCGGCCAGCACCAGCGACGTGTCCAGGCCGCCGATCGAGCGCAGCAGCCGCACCGGGTACGACGCCGTGGCGCCCACGTGGATGCGGGTGGCCAGGGAGCTGGGAGCCGTGCGGAGGCCGTCGTGGTCCTCGATGATCTGCTCGGCCCAGTCGTGGCGCTGCGGCGACAGGGGGAAGAGCGCCTCCTCCGCGCCCGTCTCCAGCGCGTGCCGGACCTCCTCCTGCCCCGGCAGCTCGACGGCCGCGGTGAAGTCGATCCAGCCCAGCGCCACCACGTACGGGGCCAGGTGGTGCCAGCGGAGCTGGGCCTCCACGTGGTGCCGGTGCGGGACCATGTCGGCGTCCAGGACGAACAGGACGTCGCCCGTCGCCGTGTCCAGCCCCGCCTGCACGGCCCAGGCCCGGCCCCAGCCGCCCGGCGGGCTGGAGATCAGCTTGGTCCTGGCCGGGACGAGCTCGGGCAGCTGCAGCGGCGTGCTGCTGCCGTCGTCCACGACCACGACGTCGAGCAGGTGCTCGGGGTAGCTCTGCGCGGACAGGGCCGCGAGCGTCAGGTCCAGCGTCTCCTGGCGGTCGTGGGCCGGGATGACGACGGTGACGGCGAGCGAGGGCTCCCATTCGCCGAGGGCGGGCGGGGTGAGCACGCCGAAGTCGTTGCGGCGGATGCGGGGGATGCTGGGAATGCTGGGGATGCCGGTCATGGGTGCAGGTGTCCGTCCATGGCCATCAGGGCGTTCGGGCGGAAGCCGCGCCACTGCTGCCTGTTGCGCTGCAGGAACGTGCCGATCGGCTCCTGCCACGTGTGGTTGGCCGCCGGGCCTCTGCGCAGGATGTAGCCGAGCCCGTGCGTACGGTAGATCTGCCCGCCCGCCGCCTGCAGCGCCTCCTGGAACTGGGTGTCCACCGAGCGCCGCAGCGGCCTGAACCCGCCCACCGCCTGGAACGCCGACCGCTCCACCAGGATCGTCCCACCCGCCACGAAGCTGGTGATCTGCTCGGTGACCTGCCTGCGGTGCACGGTGACGTCGATCGAGGACAGGTAGACGAACTCCGGCACGGTGCCGACCACCTGGGCCCCTGAGTACGAGTGCGCGAGCAGCAGATCGGCCAGGAAGTCGGGCCCGTACCAGTCGTCGTCGTCCATCTTCAGCAGGAACGAGCCGGAGGCCCTGGCGGCGGCCTCGTTCAGCACCTCGCCGAAGACGGCCTGGTGGTCGGCCTCGAACACGGTCAGCGGCCCCTCGAACCCGGCGATCGCGGCCGCCACGTCCGGATGTCCCTGCGGGACGCCGTGCAGGGCGAGGATCACTTCGAGCTGGACCTCGCGCTGGCGGGCGATCTGGTCGAGCGCGAAGGCCACCATGTCGGTGCGGCGCGTGGCGAGCAGGACCGAGGTGAGCGGCGGCGCGGGAGCGGGGGCGCCGAGCTGCTCCCACCGGGCGGCCACGCCATGGGTGCGCAGGGCGGCGCGGCGCAGCCGGATGCTGTGCTCCTCCCGCCGCAGCTCGTCGGAAAGGTCCGGGCAGCGCTCGATGAGCTCGACGATGTCGTCACCCAGTGCTCCGGCCCATCGCGGCACCGCGTCCGCCACCAGCGGGACTCCGGCGGCGGCCAGTCCCGCCAGCACCCGGACCGCGGCCAGCGGGCCGCTGTGGGCGTGCCGCCAGTCCACCTCGACGCCGCGGATCTGCCGCAGCCTGGACACGTCCGCGTCGGTGACCCCGCCGGACTCCGCGAACGACGTCACGACCTTGCCGTCCAGCAGCACCGACCAGCGACCGTCGCGCTCGGCCAGGGACGCCATGCCGCGTGACGGGGTGGTGACGAAGCCCTGGGGGTTGACCAGCCGCTCGTCCACGGGCGGCACCATCGACGGCTCGCCCAGCACGTCGGGGTCGGCCAGCGGCGAGTCCGCCATGCCGGGACGGCCGAGCCGCTCCCAGCTCGCCGCGGCGAGGGCGGGCCGCTCGATGGGCGTCTGGTCACCGGCCCACTCGGCCGCCTCCCCGTCCCAGGCGAGCGTCCCGTTCCCCTCGGCGGTGGCGGTCTCGGGGGCGTTCTGTACGGCGCCGGGCTCGGGAACCCCGGTGCCGGCGGCGTCGTCGGAGGGGGCGTGGCCGAGCGTCGTACGCAGGACCATGTCGCTGCCCGGCGCCCCCACGCGGTCCGGCACCGGCCCGGTCACTTCGGCGGGCGTCGCGTTGGGGTCCCCTGGACGCCAGTTCGCGGCACCGACGCCCGCGATCGCCGCCGCGGGGGCCGCGATCACGTCCAGGCGGTGCCCGGCGAAGGCCCGTGCCGTGGCCGTGACCGTACGCCCGGCGGGCGTGGGCCCGGAGAAGCGGGCGTCCACCACCCACACGCGGCTCTTGGGCTGGTAGACCCGCAGATCCGTCAGCGACCGCCACCGGTGGGCGGGCGTCGGCGTGGGCACGGGTGCGGGATGGGAGGCGGGCGTGTCGAGCACCGCGACCACCACCCGCTCGGCCTCCGGCAGCAGCTTGTGCAGCGTCGCGATCCTGCGCAGGTCGGCGGGCGTCCTGGCGAGCACGAGCACCTCACGTGCCCGGCCGACCGTGGCGGGCGCCTCCAGCAGGTCCCGGTCGAGGTCGACGACACGCGCCGGCCCGTCCTGGCCGGCGGCATCGGCGTAGACGGGCTCGACGTCGTCGATCCCGGCGAGGAACACCGGGGCGCCGCGCAGCTCCGCCAGCAACTGGCGGATCATCCGGCGCTCCGCAGGTGCCTGATGAGCGACTTGATCGGCCCGGGCGGCACGTCCGTATCCGCGGGCGGTTCGGCGGAGAGCCGTTCGACCTCGGCCGCGAGCCGGGCGACCTCCGCGCGCAGCTCCTTGACCTCCTCCAGCCGCTGCGCCGCCAGCGCACGCCACTTGGCGGGGTCCCCGGCCAGCGGCTCGGCCTCCTCCGCCGTGGCGAAGCCGTACTCGCCCCCGCTGACCCACTCGACCCCGAACATCTCGTCGACCAGGTCGTCGGCGGCCCCGTCGAACCGGGCGGCGCGGGCGAAGGCGGCCGTGCGCTCCAGGCGGGCGGTCACGACTCCGCCGGCGTCCTCCGCCAGCGCCGCGCAGACCAGCCCGAGCAGGTCCCGGTCGGCGTGCCGGACCAGCTTGGCGAGCGTGTCGGCGCCGAGCACCCACCCGGTGGGCAGGCTGAGTCGGAAGGGCGCGGGGGCGGCGGTGGCGGGTACGCTCTCCGCGAACACGACCCGGGGCTCATGAGCGTAGAGATGGTGCAGCAGCCGCAGGTCGAGCAGCGGGTCGTCGAGGTTGGACCGGCGTTCGCCGGTCAGCTTGCCCCACGGGCCGACGAGCGTGACGGCGGCGTCGGTGAGGGTGCCCGCGAGCGCCGAGTCCACGCTCGCCCGCGTCTGCTCGTACGTCGTCGCGGCCACCTCGACCCGCACGTACGGCACCAGCCAGTTGCGCCGCGGATGGTTGCGCAACCAGCGCAGGTCGGGGATGAGGTCGCCCAGGTAGGACCAGTTGTGCCGGTGCACCTCCTTCTCCCGCAGCATCACGGTGGAGGGCCCGACGTGCCATGCCCTGGCCGCGGCGTCGGAGATGAACACCGCGCCCGTCTGCGCCAGCCGGTAGCCGAGCTCGGTGTCCTCGGCCATGTTCAGCCCGGTGTCCACGCCGCCCGCCGCGCGCAGCAGCTCGGCGCGTACGGAGGTGGACGCGCCCGTGTGCGACAGGTACGCGCTCGCCCCCGCGTCCTTGAGCCGCCTGGTCGACTCGAGGGTCTTCCTCGTGTACTCGGACTGGACCCCCTCCTCGCCCGGCTCGTCCACGAACAGGGTGTCGCCGATCACCACCGCGTGGTCGATCAGGTGGTGCCAGCGCATGTGCGCCTCAAGGTGGTCCTCGGCCAGCAGCATGTCGGAGTCGAGCCAGTGGATCACGTCGCCGGTGGCCGCGAGCTGCCCCGTCTGCCTGGCCGCGCCGCGCCCCCACCCGTCGGCCACCCGTACGACCCGGGCGCCCGGCACCTCGATGGGCGGCCGGCTGCCGTCGTCCGCGACCACGATCTCGACCAGCTCGGAGGGGTACGTCTGCCGCGCGAGCGCCGGGATCGTGCGCTCCAGCGCGTCCGCGCAGTCGTAGGCCGGGATGACCACGGACACCCGCAGCGACGGCTCCCAGGACCCGATCGCGGGCGGGCGCAGCGTCCCGTAGTCGTTGTGCCGGACCCGCGGCCCGCCATGGGCGGGCGTCACACCGCGTCCTTGGCCAGCGCGCGCACCTCTGCGCGCAGTTCCTCCACCTCTCGCGCCCGTGCCATGGCGTTCACCCGGTCCTCCCCGAGCGAGGCCAGGATCGCGCCGAGGTCGTCGGCCCGTCGCGCCGCGGAGTCCTCGACGGCCTGCACGAGCAGGTCCAGCCGGGTCTCGATGCGCTTGAGCGCCGTGGTGGTCCTGGCCAGCTCGCTCTCGTGCTTCTTGACCCGCAGGTCGATCCGCTGCGCCTTGCCGTCCAGACGGCGTACGGACAGCAGCAGGAACGCCAGGGCGGCCAGGCAGACCAGGAACGCCGCCGCGGCCGCCGCGGCGCCGAACGTGATCAGATCTGCGAGTACGAGAAGCACCAGCACGCATGCGACCAGGACGGCGAGGAGTGCGGCGGTCGCTGCCAGTCGGCGGGGCGATAGCATCCGCGCATACCTTTCGTAGATCACGCCTTGCCAGCACCTTGTCGGACATCGCAGGCGTCACGGACATCAAGGGATTATTGACACCCTAGTAAACTCCGGCCCCCACCGTGACATAAGTTCCTGGAGGAAAACTGGGAATCCCCGGGTGCTCCCTGCTGAAAGTGACCATCACGTCTACCGGCTAGTAAATGGGGCGTAAGGTAGGCGCCGACTGAGTCTCAAGCGGTCGAGGAGCGCCCACCCATGTCCGTCACCCCTTGCGGCTTCGCGCGTACGCCGGAGAAGGGGCTGGCCCGTCTGCACTGGGCCGAGACCGGCTGGGCGGTCGACGGCGAGCCGCCCGACGCCGCGGCGCTGCGCCCGCTGCGTGGCCTGGAGATCGAGTGGCCTGCGGCCGAGGTGCCGCTGGACGGCCTGCTGAGCCTGGCCGCCGCCGGAATTCCGCTGACCGCGGAACGGGCCGCGCCCTGGGTGCCCGGCGACCTCGCCGCGCTGCTCACCGACCACGCCTGGCTCGGCCACACCGCCGACGGCACCGCGCGCTGCCTGGCCGACCTGCGGCGCGAGGAGCACAGCATACGACTGCGCCGCCTGGCCCACCGCCCGCCCAAGCCGAAGATCAGCATCGTCATGTCGACCAAGCGGCCAGGGCTGGCCGGCGCGGCGCTGGCCCAGATGTGCCGCCAGCGCGACGTGGAGGTCGAGGTGCTGCTCGGGCTGCACGGCGTGGCGTACGAGCAGGTGCGCGAGGCGGCGGAGTCCTGCCCGCTGCCGGTCCGGTGGATCGAGGCGGAGGCGTCCGTGCCGTTCGGCGAGGTGCTCAACCGGGTCGCCGGCCTGGCGAGCGGCGACTACGTGGCGAAGTGGGACGACGACGACTGGTACGGCCCGCGCCACCTGGCCGACCTGTTCATGGCCCTGTCGTACGCGGAGGCCGACGTGGTGGGCACGACGGCCGAGTTCTTCTACCTGGAGCCGTTGAAGGCGACGATCAGGCGCACGACGTTCGCGAGCGGGGCGAGTTATCCGAGCGAGGTGTGGGCCGATCACGTTGCAGGCGGCACGATCTTGCTTCCTCGCGCGAAATTCCATGAAATAGGCGGATTTCCCGGGTTGCCGCGGGCGGTAGATCTTGAATTCCTGAAAGCGGCGCAGCAGGCCGGCGCCCGCGTCTACCGCACCCACGGGCTGGGCTACGTCCTGCGCAGAGGGCTCGGCGACGAGCACACGTGGCAGCTGCCGCTGGCCCACTTCGTCAAGGTGGCGGCGAACCAGTGGCGCGGCTTCCGCCCGAGCCTGCTGATGGAAGCGGCATGAGGGTGAGTGACGGACCTGTCGCGAACGGCTCGGCGAGCGCTTCGAGGGTGCGCGGCAACGACTATCGCGTGCTGCGGCCGGCCGCGCGGTTCACCCCCGAGCTGACGGTCAGCGTCGTCATCCCGGCCTACGGCGGCCAGGACAAGCTGGACCTGGTGCTGGCGGGCCTGGCCAGGCAGACCTACCCGGCCGGGCTGACCGAGGTCATCGTGGTCGACAACGGCAGCACGCCCCCGCTGCGCCTGCCTGCCACGCGCCCGCCCGGGACGCGCCTGATCGAGTGCCCGACGCCGGGCCGGGCCAACGCCCGCAACGCCGGCCTGGCCGCGGCCACCGGCGACGTGATCCACTGGCTCGACTCCGACGTGGTGCTCACCCCGGGCGCGATCGAGGCCCACATGCGCTGGCACCACGCCGCGCCCTACCTGGTCGTGACCGGCTACATCAGGTTCACCGCCGCCGAGGTGCCCGCCGAGCTGCCCGACGACCTGGAGCGGCACTTCGAGCCGGCCGAGCCGCACGCCTGGATCGTGGACCTCGTCGAGCGCACCGACGGCCTCACCGACAATCCCCAGCGCCCGTTCAGCCTGCACGTCGGGGGCGCGACCTCGGTCAACGCCCGGCTGATCGAGGCGGCCGGGCCGATGGACGACGAGCTGATACTCGGCCAGGACACCGAGATGGGCTACCGGCTGAGCCAGGCGGGCGCGGTCTTCGTGCCCGAGCCGGCGGCCTGCGCGTACCACCTCGGCCCCACCATGCGGATGCGCGACAAGCAGCCCATCGACCGGGTGAGCCACGCCTTCGTGGCCGACCGCATCCCGGCCTACCGCTGGCTCCGCGGGCATCCGGGGCGGCAGTGGAAGGTCCCGTACGTCACCGTCGTGGTGGACGGCACGGCCGGCTACGACAGCGTGCGGGCCACGGTGGACGGCCTGCTGGCCGGCACCGTGCCGGACATCTCCGTGCTCCTGCTCGGCCCGTGGGACACCGTCGGGCGCGAGCGCCGCGCGCCGCTGCAGGACCCCGATCTCGACCTGGTGCTGGTCCAGGGCCACTACCGGCACGAGGGCAGGGTACGGCTGGCCGCCGCCGAGGACATCGACCCGGCCGTGCCGTTCGTGCTGCGCCTGCCGGCCGGCTGGATCCCGGGCGAGGACAGCCTCGCCCGGCTGCTGGACCTGGCTCGCGACGAGGGACTCGGGCTGGTGAACGTGCTGCTCCAGGAGTCGTCACAGGGCGTGGTCGCGGCCCGGCTGGAGCGGGCGTCCGCGCTGGCCAGGGCCCGGATCGTGGCCGACGACGGCGAGGACCTGGACGACGCGGTCGACGCGGTGTCGGGCGTCTCCTGGGTCGAGGCCGAAACGTACGGGTTCACCACCGACCCCGCGCCTCCGCTCGGCCGCCGGGGGGCGTACCGGGCCCGCGTGGAGGCGCAGGCCGAGGCGGCCAGGCAGGCCAAGGAGGCCGAGCGGCTGCGCGCCCAGGTGGCCAAGTGGAAGGAGGAGGCGGGGCGCTGGCGCAAGACGGCCGTGGAGCTGCGCCGCGAGGTGGGCGCACTGCGCCGCCAGCTCGCCGCCGCCAACCGCGCCCAGCAGAGCCTGCGCGCCCTGGTGTCCTCCACGATGAAACGCGCCCTGCGCAAACGCCTGCGCGGCTGACCGAGAACGTCCGCGCGGCTGTCGGGAACGCCCGCGCGGTCGAACGGGGACGCCCCCGCGGCTGACTAGGGAACGCCCGCGCGGCCGGCCGGGCCCCGGAGCGCCCCGGGCGGTGGGTCAGTTCGGGCGCAGGGCGGACTTCAGGCGTCTGAGCAGCGTCTTCTCGGGCGATTCGACGGCCACCTGCACCGGCGCGGGGATGGTGACCGGCTCGGGCTGCGCGGGCGCGGGCCAGAACCGGTCCGGCGGCTCGTGGCGTACGCCGTGGGTGGTGTCGATGAGGTCGTCCAGGTCCGCGCCGGCGTCGGCGAGCAGGACGGCGCGGCCGAGCGCCGAGGTGCGCTCCAGGCGCGCCGTGCGCCCGTCGGGCAGGTCCACGACCAGCACCCCCGCCAGGTCCTTCTGCACCGACTCGATCATGCGCTCCAGCGTCGCCCGGTGCAGCGGCACGTCCACCGGCCCCCGGTAGCGGAAGGGGACGGGCGCGGGCGTCGGCGCGGCCTCGTCGATCAGGCGGACGCGTTCGTCGTGCGCGAACAGGTCACGCAGCAGCCGCAGCTCGAAGCACGGGTCGGACAGGGCGAAACGCCGCGAGTCGTCCAGCCGCGACCACGGCCCGACCAGCGTCACCACGACGTCCTGCAACTTGCCGTCCAGCGCCGCCGACACCGCCTGCCGCACCACTGACTCGGAGGTGTCCGTGACGTCGAGGACGATCTCCACGTACGGCACCAGCCACCGCCGCCCCCGCTCCTTGCGCAGGTCCCTGCGCAGCGGGATCCGATGCGCCAGGTACGGCTCGACCGCGCGCACGGCCCGCTCCCTGTCACGATGCTGCGCGGGCAGCCCCAGGTGCACGGCCTGCGCGTCCATGTCGGGCACGAACACCACGCCGTGCATGGCCAGCCGGTAGGAGAACTCGGTGTCCTCGCCTCTGGCCACGGTCGGGTCGAGCCCGCCCACGGCGTGGAAGATCTCCCTGGGCAGCGCGAAGGTGGGCCCGGTGCACACGTGGTACGGATTGCGGCTCTTGCGCAGCCCGTCGGTCTTGGCGATCGTCGCCTCGGTCGAGCTCGACACGGCCTCGGCCAGGTCGAATACCTCGCCCAGGGACCCGGCCTGGAACACCTGCCGCGGGCTCACGGGCGGCGCGTCCACGAACTTCTTCATCCCGATCGTGACCAGGAAGTCGGTGACGTGGTGCCAGCGCGCGAGCGCCTCGATGTGCTCGCGGCAGGCCACCATGTCGGAGTCGAGCCGCTGGATGATCTCGCCGTCGGCCGCCTTGGCGCCGGTGTTGACGGCGTTGGAGATGCCCCAGCCCTCGCGCACCCGTACGACGCGGGTGTTGACCGGCCGGATCTCGGGCAGCCGCAGCGGCGGCTCGCTGCCGTCGTCCACGACCAGGACCTCCATGAGGTGGTCCGGGTAGGTCTGCGCGGCCAGCGCCGCCAGCGTCAGGCCGAGCTTGTCCTGCCCGCCGTGAGCGGGTATCACCACGCTCACGGAAAGGGCGGGTGACCAGGCGCCGAGCTGCGGTGGCGCGATTGGTGAATAGTCGTTCTGCCTCAAAGCAGGACGCGCGTTCATCGTGGTGACCCCCTGCCGAGACCTTATCGGGAGATGCTGAGAATTTCCTGAATAGTGGCCCTGTCCAATGACCCGTCCCGTCGATGGGGGACCGCGCGTCCGACCTGTGGACGCGGCTCCGCGACGGTCGCCCGCACCCCGTACACTCTGTGCCCAACACCGCAGGTAGGGAGTCATCATGAGCAGGTCGTGGCGTGGCCTCATCGAGGAATACCGCGAACGTCTTCCTGTGACCGAGAAGACGCCTGTCATCACGCTGCTCGAGGGCGGCACGCCGCTGGTGCCCGCGTACCGCGTCTCGGCCCTCACGGGGTGCGACGTCTACCTGAAGGTCGAGGGGGCAAACCCGACGGGGAGCTTCAAGGACCGCGGCATGACGATGGCCATCAGCAAGGCGGTCGAAGAGGGCGCCAAGGCGGTCATCTGCGCCTCCACCGGCAACACCTCCGCCTCGGCCGCGGCCTACGCCGTCCGCGCGGGGCTGACCTGCGCCGTGCTGGTGCCCAAGGGGAAGATCGCCATGGGCAAGCTGGCCCAGGCGCTCGTTCACGGGGCCACGCTGCTGCAGGTCGAGGGGTCGTTCGACGACTGCCTGGAGATGACCCGCAAGCTGTCGTCCAGCTACCCGATCGCGCTGGTCAACTCGGTCAACCCGTTCCGGCTGCAGGGACAGAAGACGGCCGCGTTCGAGATCGTCGACACGCTCGGCGACGCGCCGGACATCCACTGCATCCCGGTCGGCAACGCGGGCAACATCTCGGCCTACTGGATGGGCTACCAGGAATACGCGGCCGACGGCGTGTCGTCGAAGCGGCCGCGCATGTTCGGCTTCCAGGCCAGCGGCTCGGCGCCCATCGTGGAGGGGGCGCCCGTCGTCCATCCGCACACGATCGCCACCGCCATCCGCATCGGCAACCCGGCGTCGTGGGAGCTGGCCACCGCGGCTCGCGACGAGTCGGGCGGGACCATCCAGGCGGTGACCGACAGGCAGATCGCGGCCGCGTACAAACTGCTGGCGCAGGAAGAGGGCGTGTTCGTGGAGCTCGCCTCGGCGGCCAGCGTCGCGGGCCTGCTGCAGGCCCACGCGCAGGGTCTGGTCGAGCCGGGGCAGCGCATCGTCTGCACGGTCACCGGCAACGGCCTGAAGGACCCCGACTGGGCCATCTCGGGCGCGCCGGCGCCGGTCGTCATCCCCATCGACGTCCACGCCGCCGCGGCGGCGCTCAACCTCGCCTGACGCGCGTACGCGCGCACGGGCGGGCGCGGGCGGGAGCACGTGCACGGGGAGTGAGAAGTAGTGAGAGAAACGTGAGCGTATGACAACCGTCCAAATCCGGGTGCCTGCCACGTCGGCGAATCTCGGACCGGGGTTCGACGCGCTGGGCCTGGCCCTGAGCCTGCACGACGAGGTCGAGGCCGAGCTCACCGACGGGCGCGGGGTGCGCGTCACCGTGGAGGGCGAGGGCGCGGGCGAGGTCGACACCGGCGAGGGGCACCTGGTCGTCAGGGCGATGCGCCAGACGTTCGCCCGCATGGGGGTGCCGCAGCCGGCGGGGATCCGCCTGCACTGCCGCAACAGCATCCCGCACGCCCGGGGTCTCGGATCGTCCTCGGCGGCGGTCTGCGCGGGCATTCTCGCGGCCCGCGCTTTGGCCGATGGCGAAATCTCGGACGACGAGGTGCTCGCGCTGGCCACCGAGATGGAGGGCCATCCGGACAACGTGGCGCCCTGCCTGGCCGGCGGGCTGACCGTGGCCTGGTCCGACCACGCTGGGTCACCCCATATGGTGAAACTGGCTCCCGACGTGCGCATCCGCCCGGTCGTCGTCATCCCTTCGACGCGACTGGCCACGGAGACCGCACGGGGGCTGCTGCCGAAGGACGTGCCCCACAAGGACGCCTCCTTCAACGCCGGCAGGGCCGCGTTGCTGATAGCCGCGCTGACCCAGCGGCCGGAGCGAGAGCTGCTGCTCGCCGCCACCGAAGACCGACTCCACCAGCACTACCGCGCGCCTGCGATGCGGGAGAGCGCGAATCTGGTAGAACGTCTCCGTGCAGTGGGCGTGCCCGCGGTCGTTTCGGGAGCGGGTCCCACGGTTCTTGCGTTTTCGACCTCGGATACGCAGGATTTGATCGCGCCAGAAGTGGGTAATGACTGGCACATCCAGCAAATGGACGTCGACCCGGTTGGTGCGAACGTTCAGTTCCCCGAGACACGCTGATGCCTCTTTAGACCTTCAGGGAATAGCCGTGTGCGCTGGTGATGTTAGGCTGATAGCCGCACCAGATGCCCCCTTGGTGGGTGCGTGCTTGTCAGCCATACATCGCTGCATCATGCTTCACGTCGCGAGGCGTGAGCAGCGCGGCTGTCTCCCCGGAATCCGTTGCCTCCGGTTGGCCCACACCCGGTTGGCTCAACGTGAGGCGGCGACGACGGGGACCTGCGCGTTCGAAGCATCTCGACATCTGGTTGGCGACAGCAATCTGGGGGGTGTCAGCCACGCGCCACGGTCCTGTGGCGGCTTGGACGAGCCCCTCCCCAAGAGTGGCGGCCGTCTCCAGCGACAGCCGAAGATCGCAAAGTGCACCCCGACCCGGTCTGTCCCGCCGGATCGCAAGCACCTCCGGGACGCCCGGCAGAACAAAACCGGCGCCCGACCCCTGGGAAGGACCTTTTAGTTGAGCGACACCACCGAACTCCTCTCCGACGCATCAGGCGCTGAGCCGGCGTCCGGCGACACCCCCACCCGCGCCCCGGCCAAGCCGCGTGCGCGTCGCTCCGGCACCGGCCTGTCCGCCAAGGTGCTGCCCGAGCTGCAGAAGATGGCAGCGGAGCTGGGCATCAGCGGGACCGGGCGCATGCGGAAGAGCCAGCTCATCGCGGCCATCCAGGAGAAGCAGGGTGGCGGTTCCGGAGAAGGCGCACCCGTAGCCGCACCCGCGGCGGAGGCGCCTGCGACGACCGAGGCGGCACCCGCGGCTGAGCGGCCCACGCGGACGCGCAGGGAACGTTCCCGCACCAAGACCGTTGAAGAGCCGGCCGCGCAGGCCGCCGAGCCCGTGGCCGCGGCGCCTGAGCCCGTTGCCGCGTCGGCCCCCGCGCCCGCCCCTGTTGCCGCGCCGGCTCCCGAGCCGATCGCCGAGCAGCCCGCCGTGGCCGCCCAGCCCGTGGACAACGGGCAGGGCGACGTGCGCGCCGAGCGCGGCGAGAGCCGTCGCGAGCGCCGCAGCCGTGGCGAGCGTCGCGAGCGCGGCGACCGCACCAGCAGTGACCGCAGCAGTGACCGCAGTGACCGCAGTGACCGTGCGGGCGACCGCGACCGGGTCAGCGACCGTGACAGGGTCAGTGACAGGGGCGGAAGCGACCGCGGTGAGGGCGGTCGCGACGGCGGCCGCGACGGGCGTGACGGCCGGGACGGCCGTGACAGCCGGGACGGTGGCCGAGGCGACACGCGTGAGCGCGCCGCCGACTCCGGCCGCAGTGACCAGCGTGGAGACCAGCGCGGTGACCAGCGCAACGACCCGCGCAACGACCCGCGTGGTGGCGAGGACGACGACCGCAGCGGCCGTGGCCGCAGGGGCCGCTTCAGGGAGCGCAACCGCGGCCGTGGCCGTGACCGCTTCGACAGCAGCGAGCCGGTCATCGGCGACGACGACGTGCTCATCCCGATCGCCGGCATCCTCGACATCCTCGACAACTACGCGTTCGTCAGGACCAGCGGCTACCTGCCGGGCAGCAACGACGTCTACGTCTCGCTGGCCCAGATCCGCCGCAACGGCCTGCGCAAGGGCGACGTCATCACCGGTGCCGTCAGGCAGCCGCGTGACGGCGAGCGGCGCGAGAAGTTCAACGCCCTGGTCCGCCTCGACACCGTCAACGGCATGGACCCGGAGCAGGCCCGCAACAGGCCCGACTTCAACAAGCTGACGCCGCTCTACCCGCAGGAGCGCCTGCGCCTCGAGACCGAGCACAACATCCTGACCACGCGGATCATCGACCTCGTGTCGCCGATCGGCAAGGGCCAGCGCGGTCTCATCGTCTCGCCGCCCAAGGCCGGTAAGACGATGGTGCTGCAGGCGATCGCGAACGCGATCACCCACAACAACCCCGAGTGCCACCTGATGGTCGTGCTCGTGGACGAGCGGCCTGAAGAGGTCACCGACATGCAGCGGTCGGTCAAGGGCGAGGTCATCCACTCGACCTTCGACCGTCCCGCCGAAGACCACACCACGGTCGCCGAGCTCGCCATCGAGCGGGCCAAGCGCCTGGTGGAGCTGGGCCACGACGTGGTCGTCCTGCTCGACTCGATCACCCGCCTCGGCCGCGCCTACAACCTGGCGGCCCCGGCATCCGGTCGCATCCTGTCGGGTGGTGTCGACTCCACGGCGCTCTACCCGCCCAAGCGCTTCTTCGGCGCCGCCCGCAACATCGAGAACGGCGGCTCGCTGACGATCCTCGCCACGGCCCTGGTCGAGACCGGGTCCAAGATGGACGAGGTCATCTTCGAGGAGTTCAAGGGCACCGGCAACATGGAGCTCAAGCTCAACCGCTCCCTGGCCGACAAGCGGATCTTCCCCGCGGTGGACGTGGACGCGTCCGGCACGCGTAAGGAAGAGATCCTCATGGCCAAGGACGAGCTCCAGATCGTCTGGAAGCTGCGCCGCGTGCTCCACGCGCTGGACATGCAGCAGGCGCTCGAGCTGCTCCTTGAGAAGATGAAGGAGACCAAGTCGAACGCGGAGTTCCTCCTGCAGGTCCAGAAGACCACGGTGAGCAACGACCGCGACTAGCGGCTTCGCCTGAGGGGCGGTGGGGTGTTCCCCGCCGCCCCTTTCGCATGTCTCTTCTCCGCGGCAGTTCGCCGGTTCTCCGCGGTGGCTCGCCGGGGGTGGGGCTAGCCCCACCCTTACGACGGAAGGCTGCCGGATTCACTCCCGCGCGCCCGCCGGGCACGCTTGGTGCATGCGATCAGTGCCGTTGAAAGAGCGCGTGCCGTTAGGGCCCAACGGCCCTCTGGGGGTTCTGGCCGATCCGCTGACCTGGCGGGCGGCGCCGTACTTGCTGGTCAGCGTGGCGTTCGGGTTCGGCTGGTTCCTGGTGCTGTCCTTCGCGGTGCCGACCTCGCTGGCGCTGTCGGTCATCTGGGTGGGCGTGCCGCTGGCGATGGCGACCGTGCTCGTGTGGCGCGGCGGCGCGATGCTGGAGCGGCGGCTGCAGCGGGTGGCGTTCGGGATCACGATCGCCGACCCGTACCGCGGCCGTCCCGAGCGCGGGCTGGGCGCGCACATCCGATGGCTGCTGTCGGATCCCGCCACCTGGAAGGACCTGGGCTATCTGCTGATGCTCGTCCCGCTCGGGCTGGTCGAGGCCGCGGTTTCGCTCTTCATGTGGGGGGTGACGACGGTGCTGCTGTTCGCGCCCGTGTGGCTCGCGCTGCACGAATGGGGCGGGATGCAGAGCGACATCGTCATCGACGACGTGCTGGGCGCGTGCGTCGCCTCGGTCTTCGGCGCGGGGGCGCTCGTGCTGACCGCGTACCTGGTGCGGGGGATGGCCTGGCTGCACGGGACGCTCGCCGTGGTGCTGCTGGGCGGCAGCGAGGAGGAGCGGCTGCGGGCCAGCAGGGCCAGGGGGATCGACGCCGCGGAGGCGGAGCGGCGCCGGATCGAGCGCGATCTGCACGACGGCGCGCAGCAGCGGCTGCTGTCGGTCGCGGTGGATCTGGGGCGGGCGCAGGCCAAGTTCGACAACGAGCCCGAGGAGGCCAGGATGCTCATCGCGCAGGCGCACGCGGGCACGAAGTCGGCCATCGCCGAGCTGCGCAACCTGGCCAGGGGCATCCACCCGGCCATCCTGAGCGACCGCGGGCTCGACGCCGCGCTGTCGGGGCTGGCCGCGCGGGCGCCCATCCGGGTGGACGTCTCCGTGGACCTGATCGAACGCCCGCCCGCGGCGGTCGAGAGCATCGCGTACTTCATCGTGGCCGAGACGCTGACCAACATGGCCAAGCACTCGGCGGCGACCGAGGCGGCCGTCACGGTCGTCAGGGACCACCGCGGCGTGGTCGTGGACGTGTGGGACAACGGGATCGGCGGCGCGCTGGTCAGCCCGGGCGGGGGCCTGTCGGGCCTGGCGGACCGGGCGGCCACCATCGACGGCGTGCTGGTCCTGCACAGCCCCCTCGGCGGCCCCACACTTGTGCGTGCGGAGCTGCCCTGCGAGTGGTAGTCATGTGCACATGCGCGTGGTCATCGCAGAGGATTCCGTACTGCTGCGCGAAGGGCTGGCGCGACTCCTGGCCGACGGGGGCATCGTCACCGTGGCCGCCGTCTCCGACGGGCCCGCGCTGGTCGAGGCGGTGCTGGAGCACGATCCCGACCTGGCGATCGTCGACGTGCGGATGCCGCCGAGCCACACGGACGAGGGCGTGCGGGCGGCGCTGCGGGTGCGCGCGGCCAGGCCCGACTTCCCGATCCTGGTGCTGTCCCAATACGTGGAGGAGCGCTACGCGGGCGACCTCATCGGCAAGGCCGTCGGCTACCTGCTGAAGGAGCGGGTGGCCGACGTGGCCGAGTTCCTGGAGACGGTGCGGCAGGTGGCGGCCGGCGGCACGGTCATCGACCCCGAGGTCGTCGTGCAGCTGCTCAGCCGCCAGCGCCGCGGCGCCCCGCTCGACTCGCTCTCCCCCCGGGAGCGCGAGGTCCTGGCCCTGATGGCCGAGGGCCGCTCCAACACCGCGATCGCCTCCAGGCTGGTGGTCTCGGAGGGCGCGGTGGAGAAGCACATCTCCAGCATCTTCGCCAAGCTGGCCCTCGGGCCGGCGCCCGAGGACCATCGGCGGGTGCTCGCCGTGCTCACTTATCTGGGCCGCTGACAGTTCTCGGGCCGCTGACGTTTTCGGCCGCTGACGTCACCTGACGTCCACGAACTCCTGCGGCGACAGCGAGCTGCGCGTCTTGCTCGTGCCCGGCACCTTGATCTGGAAGTAGCCGTCCCTCTTGGCCTTGTACGTCTTGGTGTACTTGCCGGTGGAGGTGGACTTGGCGAAACCGAGGAGCTTGTAGGTCTTGGTGCCCTTCGCCTTGAAGTACACCTCGATGGTCTTGCCCTTGTACGCCTTGGAGCCCCGGTACACCTTGCCGTACACCTTGAACGACTTGCCCTTGCGCACCTTGTTCGGCGCGGCGATCGTGATCCTGGACTTGACCTTCTTGGAGGCGCCCCCCGAGGCCGCCACGACCGAGAACGCCGCCTCGCCCTTGAGCGTCTGGCCGCCCTTGTGCGCGTAGACCTCCAGGGTCCAGGCGCCCGCGCCGGTGTCGTCGCTGAAGTAGGTGACGCCGCGGTAGTAGCCGTCCGACTCCTTGGCCAGGTCGCCGAGGTCGTAGTACTCGCTGGTCGTGTCGCTGACGAGCTTGGCCGACACGGTGGTCGCGTCCTTCACCGACGTCTCGACCGTGACCTTGACGTCCTTGCCCTTGACGAGCTGCACGGGGTCGGGCTTGACGCTCGCGGCGCCGATGCCCTGCTTGCCGGAGACCTGGACCACGAACGGGGTGGTGTTCGTGCCGGTGTCGCGGGTCACGACGACGCTCAGCTTCCAGTTGCCGGCCGGGTCGTCCTTGGTGATCGGCCAGGAGCCGGTGACGGTCTCCTCGGCGGCCGTGCTGCCGGTCTTGAAGTCGAACGTCACGGTCTTCGCCGCCTGGCCGGGCGGTTCGATGCTGCCGGTGATGCCGGTCACGTTCGACGGGTCCTTGAGCTTGAGCGTCACGGTCCCGCTGACGTCGTTCCCGACGGGGATGGAGGCGCTGGCCGAGGCGTCTCCGGTGAAGTCGTCCGCCAGGGCCGACGCGTGCTGTGCGGCGTACGCGCTGGTGGCGGAGAGGCCCGTGCCTCCGAGGAGAACGGCGGCCCCCGTGGCGGTCGCCAAGAGCAACCGCACCTTTCTCTTCATCGCGTTCCTTTGACTGGGGCGAAATGTACGGTTTGTGCGATGGGAGCCTAGTGTGACGTCAGTGACCGCGTCATAAAGATCGGGGGAATGCCCGATGGCCTGGGATGGTTGCACGATCTGGCACACTGGTAGCTGACCATTTTGCGGTTCCGGTTCACGCCACGAATGACGGCGACCCGGCGGCCGCAGCCCGAAAGGACAGCGATGAAGCGCGACATCCACCCCGATTACCACGTGACGCAGGTGTCCTGCTCCTGCGGTAACACGTTCACCACCCGTAGCACCGCGAAGAACGGCGTGATCCACGCCGACGTGTGCTCCGCCTGCCACCCGTTCTACACGGGCAAGCAGAAGATCCTCGACACGGGCGGCCGGGTTGCTCGCTTCGAGAAGCGCTTCGGCAAGAAGGCCACGGGCAAGTAGCTTCACCGACGCCGACCCGGACGCACCTCGTGCGCCGGGTCGGCGTTGTTGGTGGAACGGCCACACCCAAACGAAGGAACGCACGGTGAATCTCGACGAGTTGCTCAAGGAGTATTCCGAGCTGGAGCTGCAGCTCGCAGATCCCGCCGTGCACGCAGACCAGAACAAGGCCCGCACGCTCGGCAAGCGCTACCGGCAGCTCACCCCCGTCGTCGGCACCTACCGCGAGCTCGAGTCGGCCAGGGAAGACCTGACCGCCGCGAAGGAGCTGGCCGGCGAGGACGAGGCGTTCGCTGCCGAGGCCGTCGAGATCGAGGAGCGCATCCCGCAGCTGGAGGAGAAGCTCAGACATCTGCTCATCCCGCGCGATCCCAACGATGACAAGGACATCATCATGGAGATCAAGGCGGGCGAGGGCGGCGAGGAGTCCGCGCTGTTCGCGGGCGACCTGCTGCGGATGTATCTGAGATACGCCGAGCGGCTCGGCTGGAAGACCGAGGTCATCGACAGCCAGCCCTCCGACCTGGGCGGCTACAAAGACGTCACGGTCGGCATCCGGGCCAAGGGCGACGAGGGCGTGTGGTCCAGGCTCAAGTTCGAGGGCGGGGTGCACCGCGTGCAGCGGGTGCCCGTCACCGAGTCGCAGGGCCGCATCCACACCAGCGCCGCCGGCGTGCTCATCTACCCGGAGGCGGAGGAGGTCGACGTCCAGATCGACGCCAACGACCTGCGCATCGACGTCTACCGCTCCAGCGGCCCCGGCGGGCAGAGCGTCAACACCACCGACTCCGCGGTCCGCATCACCCACCTGCCCACCGGCGTCGTGGTCTCGTGCCAGAACGAGAAGAGCCAGCTCCAGAACAAGGAGTCGGCCATGCGCATCCTGCGCGCCCGGCTGCTGGCCGTGGCGCAGGAACAGGCCGACGCCGCCGCGCAGGCCGAGCGCAAGTCGCAGGTGCGTACGGTCGACCGCTCCGAGCGCATCCGCACCTACAACTTCCCGGAAAACCGGATCTCCGACCACCGCGTCGGGTTCAAGGCGTATAACCTCGACCAGGTTCTCGACGGTGAGCTCAACGCCGTCACCCAGGCCCTCATCGACGCCGAAATGGCGGAGAAGCTCGCACAACACTCATGACATTTCTGCTGGACGAGATCGCCCTCGCCACCGCTCGGCTGGCCGAGGCAGGTGTGCCCTCGCCGCGCACGGACGCGGAGGAGATCGCGGCGTTCGTCCACGGCGTGCGCAGAAGCGAGCTCCACACGGTCAAGGACGCCGACTTCGACGCGCTGTTCTGGGAGGGCATCGCCAGGCGTGAGGCCCGTGAGCCCCTGCAGCACATCACCGGCCACGCCTACTTCCGCTATCTGGAGCTCGTGGTCGGGCCCGGCGTGTTCGTGCCCAGGCCGGAGACCGAGGTGATGGCCGGATGGGCCATCGAGACGCTGCGCGAGATGGACGTGAACGCCCCGCTCGTGGTCGATCTCGGCACCGGCTCCGGCGCGATCGCGCTGTCGATCGCCCAGGAGGTGGCGCTGGCCGAGGTGCACGCCGTCGAGGTCGATCCCGCGGCGTACACCTGGGCCAAGCGCAACATCTCCGAGCACGGCCAGGGCCGCACCCACCTGCATCCCGAGGACCTCGCCGAGGCGCTGCCCGAGCTCAACGGCAAGGTGGACCTCGTCATCTCCAACCCGCCCTACATCCCGCCCGGCGCGATCCCGCGCGACCCGGAGGTGCGCGACTACGACCCCTCCAGGGCTCTCTACGGCTCGGGCGGCGACGGGCTCGGCGAGGTGCGCGCGGTCGAGCGCACGGCCAGGCGGCTGCTGCGCCCCGGCGGCTGGGTCGCCGTCGAGCACGCCGACGAGCAGGGCAGGGCGGTCTACCTGACCTTCCCCGAGGACAACGGCTGGCGGGACGTACGCCTTCGCCAGGACCTCACCAGAAGAGACCGCTTCGTCACCGCCAGGCTGGGCCAGGACTAGGATGCACGCGGGCGGCGCGGCCTTCTCCTGACGAGACGGGCCGCGAAGCCACCGAACGAGGAGAACGGAGGAGGCCTCGAGAGCGCCGCTCGCCGTCGAGCGGGAGCGAGGCGACACGACCGTGGGAAAGCGCTTTGACTGCTCCGACCTCGAGCAGCGGACCGAGGGACTGACCGAGGCCGCCGCCGCCGTACGCCGCGGCGAGCTCGTGGTGCTGCCGACCGACACCGTCTACGGCATCGGCGCCGACGCCTTCACGCCGGCGGCGGTCACCGCGCTGCTCGACGCCAAGGGGCGCGGGCGCGAGATGCCGCCGCCCGTGCTCGTGGGCACCGTCAGAGCCGCCACAGCGCTCGTAGACGACATGGGGCCGTACGGGCAGGACTTGATTGACGCCTTCTGGCCCGGGCCGCTCACGCTCGTCTGCAAGGCCAACAGGGCCCTTTCCTGGGACCTGGGGGACACCAAGGGGACGGTGGCCGTGCGCATGCCGCTCCACCCGGTGGCGCTCGACCTACTCAAGGAGACCGGGCCCATGGCCGTCTCCAGCGCCAACCGCTCGGGCGCCCCGGCGGCCACCACGGCCGCGGAGGCGGAGGAGCAGCTCGGCGAGTCGATCGCGGTCTATCTCGACGGCGGCAGGACCACCGACAACACGCCCTCCACCATCCTCGACATCACCACGGCCGTGCCCCGGCTGCTGCGGCGCGGGGCGATCCCGGTGGAGAAGCTGCGCGGGATCATCGGCTACGTCGCCACCGAGGACTGACGTATACCGGCTGCTTATTCCGGCTGCGGGCGCGCTGCGGCCGTGATTACGGTGAGGCCCGGAGCGGAGATACGTCCGGGAGTGGCCGATGGGCAAGTTCGACGGCATGGATCCGAAGCTGGTCCGAGACCTGCTGGCCGAGGTGAAGAACGCGGCAGGGCAGATGCGGGCGGTCGAGGTTCGGGTCAGGCTTGCCATGGGCCGGGCGGGGCTGGCGACCCAGACCACCCACCGTCCCGTCCAGGTGGCGGAGGCGGCCGACGCGATGGTCAAGGACGTCGACGTCCGGCTCGGGGTGCTGGAGAAGCGCGTCGACCAGCCGCGGGCCGATGCGGGGGCGACGGGCGGTCCCGATTTCCGGGGGGTACGCGGGGATCAGGACAGGTACGACAATCCGCGCCTCGATGACGAAGCCCAGCCGTACCTCCCGAAGGACGACGACGCCGGGGCCGCTGAGACACCCAAGACCGGCGAGGACGCCAAGACGGGCGACGGCGCCAAGACCGGTGACGACGCCAAGACCGGGGATGGCGCGAAGACGGGTGACGGCGCGAAGACGGACGACGGCGGGAAGACCGGCGACGGCGCGAAGACCGGCGACGAGGCCGCTACGGGCTCCGACGACCAGAAGTGCGACGACGCCAAGGACACCGGGACCGGCAAGGACACAGGGACCGACACAGGGACCGACACCGGTAAGGACACCGGCACCGGTAAGGACACCGACACGGGGACCGACACCGGGGCGGACGGGTCGACCGATGGTCAGCCTGTCGACGATCCCAAGGACGGCGACCTGGACAGCAGGCGCGATCGCGGCGCCGAGGTGGACGCGGGCGGAACCGGCACCCCGGCGGAAGACCAGCCGGCCGCGACCGACGCGACCAAGCCGAAAGTCGTGGAGGTCGATGGCGTCAAGGTCCTGCAGGTGCCCATCGACCCGCCGACGGCCGAGCAACTGGAAGCCCTGCTGAAGGACACCGCCAGCGTCCAACCGGCGGAGATGCCGAAGCTGTCCGCCGACCCCACCGCCGCCGCGAACGTCAACGCCTGGGCCAACGACGGCAGCGACGTGGTCTCCGCAGACACGACCCCACCGAGCCTCGACGCGCTGAAGACCGTGGTGGAGGACCACCGGGACATCCAGCCGCTCGACATGCCCTCCGTCGAGGTCCCGGCGGGCGAGTACGGCAAGGGGGAGTGGGCCGAGCGTGACATCCGCCCGGACGGCCCCCAAGGCTCGATCGACCCCGGCACGCCCGGCACCGGCAGCGGCGACGCCCCCACCAACCCTTCGGACGGCACCGCCACCACCTCATACGGCGGCCCCACCACGACGGACGCCGCCACTGCCACCTACGGCGGCTCCACGACTACGGACGGCACCACCACCTACGGCGGTCCCACCACTACGGACGGCACCACCACCCCGGCGAACACGACGGACGTGTCCGACACCACGACCAGCGCCACCCCCGTCGACGACGGCTCCTCGACCACGAACACCGACGACGCCTGCCCCTCCGACTCGGACCGGACCCCGGACGGCAAAGACCCCAAGCCAGGCACCGGTGACACGGACACGACGCCCGGCGCCAAGGACCAGACACCCGATATCAAGGATCCGACGCCGGGCGACACCTACCCGACGCCGGACGGCAAGGACGCCACACCGGACGGGTCAACAGGAGAACGCCCGGACCAGGGCACGGACGACAGCAGCCGGGGAACCGGTGACCAGAGCACCGGCGACCGAGGGGCGGGAGAGCAGGGCAAGCCGGTCACGATCCCACCGACCAACCCCGCCACGGAGGTGTCCGACACGGGCGGCGCGCAAGGTGCCGACGGTGCGTATGGGGCAGACGGGGCGAAAGACACAGGCAACACGCAAGGCGCGGGCGACACCCCGGAGGCGGACGGCCGGTATGGCACGAAGCCCACGCTGGAGGTGCAGATCGCCTACGGGCCGGAGCCGACGCCAGTGACGCAGATCGACTACAGGTCGGAGCCGGATCCCGGTTACGAGGCGAGGGAGTCGAGCACGGCGACGACGGCGACGACAGCGGGCTCGGGGGTCGGGGCGTGGGCGAGTGACGGCAGTGACGTCGTGTCAGTGGACGTCACCCCGCCCACCCTCGACGCCCTCAAAACCGTCATAACCGACCACCGGGAGATCCAGCCGTTGGACATGCCCTCCGTCGAGGTGCCGCCCGGCGAGTACGGCAAGGGTGAGTGGGCCGAGCGCGACATCCGCCCGGACGGCCCTGCAGGGGCGATAGATCCGGGTTCGCCGGAAAGGAGCGCGTGATGATCACAGACCCCCCGGCCCCCAAACCCTTCGTGAAGGGCGAGACCCCGCCGATCAGCGCCACGGACGCGCTGGGGACCCCGCCGACGGAGTGGGTGTTCAACGAGGACTACGAACGCCTCGTCGTCGCATGGCAGACGGTCATGCCGCAGCTGGAGACGCTCAGAACGGCCCTCGACAAGGCCGACAGCCTGGCCAGGAGCCCCCAGACGTGGGACGCGGCCGTCGGCGAGCGGTACGTCAAGGACCTGCGCGAATGGCGGACCAGGCTCGGCGTCTACCGCCACTCCGTGCTGACCGCCATCAGCGACGAGGCCGCCGACACGCCGCGCTGGGTGAAGACGACGGCCGGGGTGCCGCACGCGTTCTGAGCGGCGAAGGGCGATCTCCGGCCGTCACCGCGTCCAGGTCCCCGGCCGTCGCCGCGTCCAGGTCCCCGGCAATCACGGCGTCCGAGTCCCCGGCAATCACGGCGTCCGATCGCCGGCCGTCGCCGCGTCCAAGTCCCCGCCGGTCGCCGCGTCCGATCTCCGGCCGGCCCCGCATCTGGGAGAAACGGACACTAGGCCGTACAGTGGGGAAATGGGTGCGCAACCCTACTACGGTCCGGATTTCGGCCTGCTGCAGAGCCAGGATCCCGAGATCGCACAGGTCCTGCTCGACGAGCTGGACCGGGAGCGGGACGGGCTCCAGCTGATCGCGAGCGAGAACTTCACCTCGCCCGCCGTACTCGCCGCGCTGGGTTCGACCCTCACCAACAAGTACGCCGAGGGCTACCCCGGCCGGCGCTACTACGGCGGCTGCGAGGTCGTGGACCGGGCCGAGCAGCTGGCGATCGAGCGGGCCCGGCGGCTGTTCGGCGCCGAGCACGCCAACGTCCAGCCCCACTCGGGCGCCACCGCGAATTTGGCCGCCTACGCCGCGCTGCTCCAGCCGGGCGACACCATGCTGGCCATGGCGCTGCCGCACGGCGGCCACCTCACCCATGGCTCCAAGGTGAACTTCTCGGGAAGATGGTTCGACGTCGTCTCGTACGGAGTGCGGCGCGACAGCGAGCTCATCGACTACGACGAGGTCAGGGATCTCGCGCTGCGGCACCAGCCGAAGCTCATCGTGTGCGGCGCGACGGCGTACCCGAGGCTGATCGACTACGGCGCGTTCCGTGGCATCGCGGACGAGGTGGGGGCGTGGCTGCTGGCCGACGTGGCGCACCCGATCGGGCTGATGGCGGGCGGCGCGATCCCGTCGGCGGTGCCGTACGCGGACGTCGTGACCTTCACCACCCACAAGGCGCTGCGTGGGCCGCGCGGCGGGGCGATCCTGTGCACGGGGGAGCTGGCCAGGAAGATCGACCGGGCGGTGTTCCCGTTCATCCAGGGCGGGCCGCTGATGCACGTGGTGGCGGCCAAGGCGGTGGCGTTCGCGGAGGCGCTGCGGCCGGAGTTCGCCGGCTACACCAGGCGGGTCGTCGCGAACGCGCAGACCCTGACCGACGCGCTGGCCGCCGAGGGGATGCGGCCCGTCTCCGGCGGCACGGACACCCATCTGGCGCTGATCGACCTGCGCGACGTGGGAGTGTCCGGGGCCGAGGCGGAGCGCCGGTGCGCGGAGGCGGGCATCACGCTCAACCGCAACGTGATCCCGTACGACCCCGAGCCGGCGGCCGTGACCTCGGGGATCCGGGTCGGGACGCCGTGCGTCACCACCCAGGGAATGGGGCCTCAGGAGCTGAAGGAGGTGGGGACCCTGCTGACGCTGGCGGTGCGGCATCCGGGCAGCGCGGCGGAGGTTCGGGAAAGAGTTTCGGCGCTTCTTGCCATCCATCGCCCATATCTCAGCGAATATTAAGCTGGTCTGAGTCGTTTTCCGGTCACAGGTGGCCGGAGCATCCGGGAAACTAGGTTCGTGCGCGAATACCTCTTCATGGCGCTCATCTCGGCAGCGGTGACGTATCTGCTGGTTCCGCTGGTGCGGCGCTTCGCCATCCGCATCGGCGCCATGCCCGAGGTCCGCGAGAGAGACGTGCACACCACGCCGACGCCCAGACTGGGCGGCCTGGCGATGTACGGCGGGCTGGTCGTCGGGCTGCTGGTCGCCAGCCAGCTCACGCACACGGGCGCGGCGCTGGCCGAGTCAGAGGGCAACGCGGTGACGGCGCTGATCGTCGCCGGCGGGCTCATCACGCTGACCGGGTTCCTGGACGACTGGTGGGGCATGGACGCCTTCATCAAGCTGGGCGGCCAGATCGCGGCGGCGGGGGTGCTGGTCTTCTTCGATCTGCGGCTGCTCTACATCCCGCTGCCCCAGGACTGGGGCGGGTCCACCAGCCTCGACTACACCCTCAGCACGGTCATCACCATCCTCGTCGTGGTCGTGACCATCAACGCGGTCAACTTCGTCGACGGGCTCGACGGGCTCGCGGCCGGGATCGTCTGCATCGCGGGCATGGCCACCTGGGCCTACTCGATCTTCCTGGCCGACAACATCAGCGGCGGGCGCATCACCACCACGGCCGCCATCGCCGCCATCCTCATCGGCACCTGCCTGGGCTTCCTGCCGCACAACTTCCACCCGGCGAAGATCTTCATGGGCGACACCGGCGCGATGCTGATCGGGCTCGTGCTGGCCTCCTCCATCGTCACCGTGACGCCGCTCGACCCGGCGATCATCGAGGGCATGAACAAGGTGCCGGTGCTGCTGCCGCTGCTCCTGCCCGCCGCGGTGCTGGTGCTGCCGCTGGTCGACCTGATCACCGCCGTGGTGCGGCGCACCTCGCAGGGCCTGTCGCCGTTCGCCCCCGACCGCGGCCACCTGCACCACCGGCTGATGGACATCGGCCACTCGCACCGCAGGTCCGTGCTGATCATGTACGCGTGGGCGTTCCTGTTCGCCTTCGGCCTCGTGGGGATGTCCACGATCGGCGTGCCGGTCCTGCTGTTCCCCGTGGTCATCGTGCTCGCGCTGGCCGTTCTCGTGCTGATGGCCCTGCCGCGCTGGCGGGGCAGGGGCGGGGCGCACGCGGCGTCGCGCGGCAAGGAGCCCGATGACGACGGGCCGCCCACGGGGCCGATGCCGCCGATCCTGCCGGAGACCGAGGTCAGGCGGCGGATGCCGCCGGCGGACGGTCCTGCCCAAGGCCGCGCGACGGCCGAGGGAAATCCGGTCATTCCGGTCTTTCCGCGCAGTTCTTGATCGCGAACTAGAAACGGCAGGTAAAAGCGGCCTTCCATGAGCTTGTGATATCTTTCACGAGCAGGGACTCCAGATGCACAGCTTCTGGAGGTAGCAAACGCTCGCTTGATAACACGCTGATGGAGCACCGATGCAGGCCAACGACGTGCGCGTACTCAAGAGCGCAGCGATTCCGACCTTCGCGGTTGGGGTGGTCGCCGTTGTCGTGGCGCTGCTGCTGGCAGGTGGCAAGGGCGCGCTGGGCGCGGCTCTCGGCACTTTGCTCGTAGGGGTTTTCTTCAGCATCAGCGTGGTAGCGGTCTCCTATGCCGCACGGGTATCCCCTCAGATGATGGCGATCGCGGCGATGGGCAGCTACCTCGTCAAGGTCATTGTCATCATGTTGGTGCTGGCCTCGTTCCGAGACACCACGGCCTGGAACACCCAGGCGTTCGCCTGGGCCGTCGTGGTCTGCACGCTGGTCTGGACCGGCTTCGAGGTGCGCGCCTTCATCAAGACCAAGATGCTTTACGTCGACCCCGACGCCAAGGTTCCCGGTAGAGGCGACTCATGAAGCCGGTTTCCGGGCGGGGCCCGATATGACTAGTCCTCCACTCGCCTGCTATCGTCAGGGCCGCGATGAGCGCACAGGAACGCCGACCGGAAGAAGACGGTCGCGACTTCGCCGATGCCATGTGGTCCGTCCCCAGCTACTTGCTCGCCGGGATGGCCTTCTATGGCGGACTCGGGTGGTTGCTGGACCGGTGGCTGGACATGTCCGCGTTCTTCCCCATAGGCATCGTCCTGGGGCTGGTGCTCGCCGGCTATCTGGCCTACCGGAAGTACGGCCGCTAGCCCTACGCGGCGAACACTCCGCCGAGGAAACCCTTGTGATCCACACTACGACGTTGAAGGGAACGCCGCGTGACTGCGCTGACGGTCCTCGCTCCTGAAGACCAGTTCCGGGCCCCATCGCCTGACGAGCTGTTCAACTCCTTTACCCCGATCATTCCCGGGGTCGACTGGTTCACCAAGCCGGTTCTCCTCGCCCTCCTCAGCGCGGTCCTGGTGATCGGTGTCTGCTGGGCGGCCTTCGCCAACCCGAAGATCGTCCCCAGGGGAGTGCAGAACGTCGTCGAGTACGGCTACATGTTCGTCCGCGACCAGGTCGCCCGGCCCTTCCTGGGCAAGGACGCCGACCGGTGGATGGGCCTGCTGCTGACGCTGTTCTTCCTGGTCCTGGTCTGGAACCTCATGGGCGTCATCCCGGTGCTGCAGTTCCCGGTCGCCTCGCACATCGCCTTCCCCATCGTGCTGGCCGGCTCGATCTACGTGCTGAAGGTCTACCTGGGCATCAAGCACCAGGGCCCCGTGGGCTACTTCAAGAACATGATGTTCCCGCCCGGGCTGCCCAAGCCGATCTACCTGCTGCTGTCGCCGATCGAGTTCCTCTCGAACCTGATCATCGCGCCGTTCACGCACGCGGTGCGACTGTTCGCCAACATGTTCGCGGGCCACATGCTGCTCGCCTTCTTCAGCATGGTCGGCTTCTGGTTCCTGTTCGAGAAGCTGACGCCGCTCGGCGCGGGCGTAGGCGTCATCGGCGTGGTGATGACGATCATCTTCACCGCCTTTGAGATGTTCATCCAGTTCTTGCAGGCCTTCCTCTTCGCCATGCTGGCGGCGATGTACATCGACGGTGCCCTGCACGCAGAACACTGAGAACCACATACCGGAATATCCATGACCGGTGAGACTCCGCTTCACCGGCCGTCCAGTAAAGGAATACAGCAATGAGCGTTCTCGCTGAGGTCTCCGGCAACGTCACCGCCATCGGTTACGGTCTCGCCGCCATCGGCCCCGGCATCGGCGTCGGCATCATCTTCGGCCAGGGCGTGCAGGCCATCGCGCGTCAGCCGGAGGCTTACCCCCTGATCCGCCAGAACATGCTCCTCGGCTTCGTTCTCACCGAGGCCCTTGCCCTGCTCGGTCTGGTCGCGCCGTTCATCTTCCAGGCCCTCTAAGACCAGAAGACTTCCCTGACGAAAGGCTGCAACCATGATCAAGGCAGCTACGCTCCTCGCGGCGGAGGAGGGTGCGAACCCGCTCCTTCCGCACACTTTCGAGCTCGTCGTCGGTATCTTCTCGTTCCTCGTCGTCCTCGTCGTCGTCGGCAGGATTCTCGTACCGCGCATCCAGAAGACTCTGGCTGAGCGGACCGACGCGATCGAAGGCGGCATCAAGAGGGCCGAGGAGGCCCAGGCCGAGGCGCAGGCTCTGCAGCGGCGCTACTCCGAGCAGCTCGAAGAGGCCCGTCGCGACGCCGCCAGGCTGCGCGAGGAGGCTCGCGAGCAGGCCGCGCAGATCAAGGCCGAGCTCCGCGAGGAGGCGCAGGCCGAGGCCCGCCGTCTCGTCGAGGCGGCGCACGCCCAGATCGAGGCCGACCGCCAGGCGGCCTTCGCCCAGCTCCGCACGGAGATCGGTCGCCTGTCGACCGACCTGGCCGGCCGCATCGTCGGCGAGTCCCTTGAGGACGAGGCCAGGCAGAGCCGCATCGTGGACCGCTTCCTCGACGAGCTTGAGGGCTCGAACGCGCAGGCGGTGCGCTGATGCGCGGTCTGAGCAGGACGTCGCTGGCCGGGGTCGAAGAGCGGTTCAACGCGGTCGCCGCCACTGCCGACCTCGGCACGCTCTCCGACGAGTTGTTCGCGGTCGCGGATCTGCTCGACCGCGAGCACGGCCTGCGCCGTGCCCTGTCCGACCCGGCCAGGTCCGGTGAGCAGAAGGCGCGCACCGCGCGCTCCCTGCTCGACGGCAAGGTCAGCGAGGCGGCGATCGCCACCTCCGAGGCAGCGGTGGCGGCCAAGTGGTCGCGCGCCGGTGACCTGGCCGACGTGCTCGAACGGCTCGGCGTCGTCTCCGCTTCCGCGGAGGCGGAGAGCCAGTCCAGGCTCGACGAGGTGGAGGACGAGCTCTTCCGCTTCGGCCGCATCGTGGCCGGCAACGCCGAGCTGCGTCGCGCCCTGGTCGACCCGGGCGCTCCCGAGGCGGGTAAGCGGCAGCTGCTGAGCGACCTGCTCGGCGGCAAGGTGGCTCCGACGAGCCTGCGCCTGATCACGCAGCTGGTGGTTCACCCGCGCGGGCGTAGCCTGGAGAAGGGCCTGGAAGAGGTCGGCCAGCTCGTGGCCCAGCAGCGCCAGCGCCTCGTGGCGGTGGTGCGCAGTGCGGTCGAGCTGACCGAAGCGCAGCGGCAGCGCCTGACGGCGTGGCTGCGCTCCTCCTACGGCCGTGACGTGCACCTGAACGTCGAGGTGGACAAGCGAGTGCTCGGTGGGTTCTCGGTCCGCATCGGCGACGAGATCATCGACACCACCATTGTGGGACGAATCGAAGAAGTCCGCCGCCGGTTGGCCGGCTAGGCGAATAGGGAGACAGAGTAGAGATGGCGGAGCTTACGATCCGGCCGGACGAGATCCGGGACGCGCTTGAGCGCTTCGTCCAGGCGTACGAACCGGAAGGCGCCGCGCGCGAGGAGATCGGGACCGTCGTCGACGCCGGCGACGGCATTGCCCATGTCTCCGGCCTTCCCTCGGCGATGGCGAACGAGCTGCTCGAGTTCGAGAACGGCACGCGCGGCCTGGCACTTAACCTCGACACCCGCGAGATCGGTGTCGTGGTCCTGGGCGACTTCAGCGGTATCGAGGAGGGCCAGACGGTCCGCAGGACGGGCGAGGTCCTGTCCGTGCCCGTCGGCGACAACTTCCTCGGCCGCGTGGTCGACCCCCTGGGTAACCCGCTCGACGGCAAGGGCGCCATCGAGTCCGAGGGCCTGCGCGCCCTTGAGCTCCAGGCCCCCTCGGTCGTCCAGAGGCAGCCGGTGAAGCAGCCGCTGCAGACCGGCATCAAGGCGATCGACGCCATGACGCCGATCGGCCGTGGCCAGCGCCAGCTGATCATCGGTGACCGTGGCACCGGCAAGACCGCGATCGCCGTGGACACCATCCTCAACCAGCGCGAGAACTGGGCCTCGGGTGACCCCGAGAAGCAGGTGCGCTGCGTCTACGTCGCGGTCGGCCAGAAGGGCTCGACGATCGCGCAGGTGCGTTCCCGCCTCGAGGAGGCCGGCGCCCTGGAGTACACCACGATCGTCGCCGCTCCGGCGTCCGACCCCGCCGGTTACAAGTACATCGCCCCCTACACCGGTTCGGCCATCGGCCAGCACTGGATGTACCAGGGCAAGCACGTCCTGATCATCTTCGACGACCTCACCAAGCAGGCCGACGCCTACCGCGCCGTCTCGCTGCTGCTTCGCCGCCCGCCGGGCCGCGAGGCGTTCCCCGGTGACGTCTTCTACTTGCACTCCCGCCTCCTGGAGCGCTGCGCCAAGCTCTCCAACGACATGGGCGGCGGCTCGATGACCGGCCTGCCGATCATCGAGACCAAGGGCAACGACGTGTCGGCGTTCATCCCGACCAACGTCATCTCCATCACCGACGGCCAGTGCTTCCTGGAGACCGACTACTTCAACGCCGGCATCCGCCCGGCGATCAACGTCGGTATCTCGGTCTCCCGAGTCGGTGGCTCCGCGCAGGTCAAGGCCATGCGCAAGGTCGCCGGCACGCTGCGTCTGTCGCTGTCGCAGTACCGCGACCTGGAGGCCTTCGCGGCCTTCGCCTCCGACCTGGACGCGGCCTCCCGCGCCCAGCTCGACCGCGGTCAGCGCCTGACCGAGCTGCTCATCCAGCCGCAGTACGCGCCGTTCTCGGTGGAGCGGCAGGTCGTGTCGGTCTGGGCCGGCACCACGGGCGAGCTCGACGAGGTCCCGGTGGAGGACATCCGCCGCTTCGAGCAGGAGTTCCTCGACTTCCTGCAGAGCGGGCACAAGGGCGTCCTCGACAGCATCCGTGAGACGAATGACATGTCCGACGACACGGTCACCACGCTCAAGGACGCCATCACGGAGTTCAAGAAGGGCTTCACCACGTCCTCGGGCGAGCTCCTGGTGAAGGACGAGCCGGTCGCTCCGCTGGAGGCCGACGAGGTCGGCCAGGAGAAGATCAAGAAGGTCGTCCGGCCGGCGGAGAAGAAGTAGCCGATGGGTGCCCAGCTAAGGCTGCTGCGGCGGCGGATCAGGTCGGTCAAGTCGACCGCCAAGATCACGCGCGCCCAGGAGCTCATCGCTTCCTCGCGCATCGTGCGGGCGCAGCAGCGGATGCAGGCGGCGTTGCCGTACGAGCGCGAGATCACTCGGGCCGTCACGGGCGTCGTCAGCAACGCGGCCAGCGTCGACCACCCGCTGACGGTGGAGAAGGAGAACCCCACCAAGGCGGGCGTCCTCATCGTCACCAGCGACAGCGGGTTCTGCGGCGGCTTCAACGCCAACGTGCTGCGTGAGGCCGAGGCCCTGCGCGGGCTGCTGGAGAGCCGTGGCCTGACCGTGCTGCCGTTCGTCACCGGGCGCAAGGGTGTCACCTGGCACACCTTCCGCCAGCGGTCGATGGGCGGCCAGTGGGTCGGGTTCTCCAGGAAGCCGGCCTACGCCGACGCCAAGGAGATCGCGCAGACGCTGATCGACTCGTTCAAGGAAGAGGACGGGATCGACGAGATCCACATCGTCTCGACCGAGTTCGTCTCGATGCTGACCCAGAACGTCGTGGTCAAGCGCGTCCTGCCGCTGGAGGTCGAGGAGACCGAGGCGACGGAGTCCACCGCGATTCCTCCCTACTTCGAGTTCGAGCCGACCGCGGGCGATGTGCTCGAGTCGCTGCTGCCGCGCTACGTGGAGTCCCGCATCTTCACGGCGCTGCTGCAGTCGGCCGCCTCGGAGGAGGCGGCCAGGCGCCGCGCCATGAAGTCCGCTACGGACAACGCCAACGAGCTGATCCGCGTGTTCACCATGCAGATGAACCAGGCTCGCCAGGCCGAGATCACCCAGGAAATCAGCGAGATCGTCGGTGGCGCCAACGCGCTCGCTGACGCCGCAGCGGGGAAAGAGTGAAATGACTGCAGAGGCTGTTGAGACTGTTGAGACCCCGTCGGCCGGCACCGGCCGCGTGGCTCGCGTCACAGGGCCCGTCGTCGACGTGGAGTTCCCCGTCGAGGCGATGCCCGACATCTACAACGCGCTCACCGTCGAGGTCACCCTCGGCGACGAGACCAAGATCCTGACCGCCGAGGTCGCCCAGCACCTGGGTGACAACCTGGTCAGGGCCATCTCCATGCAGCCCACCGACGGCCTGGTCCGCGGTGCGGCGGTCACCGACACGGGGGCGCCGATCTCGGTGCCGGTCGGCGACGTCGTCAAGGGCCACGTGTGGAACACGCTGGGCCAGGCGCTGGACGTGCCGACCGCTTCTCTCAAGATCACTGAGAAGTGGGGCATCCACCGGCCGTCCCCGCCGTTCGACCAGCTCGAGTCCCGTACCGAGATGCTCGTCACGGGCATCAAGGTCATCGACCTGCTCACCCCGTACGTGCAGGGTGGGAAGATCGGCCTGTTCGGCGGCGCCGGCGTGGGCAAGACGGTCCTCATCCAGGAGATGATCCGCCGGGTCGCCCGCAACTTCGGTGGCACCTCGGTGTTCGCCGGCGTCGGCGAGCGCACCCGTGAGGGTAACGACCTCTGGCTGGAGATGGAGGAGGCGGACGTCCTCAAGGACACCGCGCTCGTCTTCGGTCAGATGGACGAGCCGCCGGGCACCCGTCTGCGGGTCGCCCTGTCGGCGCTGACCATGGCCGAATACTTCCGTGACGTGCAGAAGCAGGACGTGTTGTTGTTCATCGACAACATCTTCCGCTTCACGCAGGCCGGTTCGGAGGTCTCTACCCTCCTCGGCCGCATGCCGTCCGCCGTGGGTTACCAGCCGACGCTGGCCGACGAGATGGGTGTGCTCCAGGAGCGCATCACCTCGACGCGTGGTCACTCGATCACCTCCATGCAGGCGATCTACGTGCCCGCCGACGACATCACCGACCCGGCGCCGCACAACGCGTTCGCGCACCTCGACGCGCAGACCGTGCTCTCGCGGCCGATCTCGGAGAAGGGCATCTACCCCGCGGTGGACCCGCTCGACTCCTCCTCCCGGATCCTCGACCCGCAGATCGTGGGCGAGGAGCACTACCGGGTGGCCCAGGAGACCAAGCGGATCCTGCAGAAGTACCGCGAGCTCCAGGACATCATCGCGATCCTCGGTATCGACGAGCTGTCCGAAGAGGACAAGGTCACCGTGCAGCGGGCCCGCCGCATCGAGCGGTTCCTGTCGCACCCGATGTACGCCGCCGAGGCGTTCACCGGTCAGCCCGGCGAGAACGTGCCGCTGGACGAGACCATCGCCTCCTTCAAGGGCCTCTGCGCGGGTGAATACGACCACCTGCCCGAGCAGGCGTTCTTCATGGTCGGTGGCATCGAGCAGGCCGTGGCCAAGGCCGAGGAACTCCAGCGCCGCTAAGTCGCCAGCCCAATGGGCGAGCTCTGCGAGCCCGGACCTATGGTGGTGGTACGGCTTCACGGTCGTACCACCACTTGATCGGAAAGGAACCTACACAAGTGGCCAAGCTACGCGTAGGGGTTGTCTCACCCGAGCGTGAGATCTGGTCGGGCGAGGCCGACATGGTGATTGCCAAGACCGTGGACGGCGAGATCGGTATTATGCCGCAACACGCACCTGTGCTCGGCGTGCTCGTCGAGGGCGGCGTGCTGCGCGTGAAGCGGGACGGGGAGCCCGAGCTCGTCGCGGCCGTTCACGGAGGGTTCATCTCCGTGGCCGATGATGAGGTGTCCGTGCTCGCCGAGGTCGCCGAGCTCGGTTCCGAGGTCGATGTGGCGGCTGCCCGTGACGCTCTCGACCGGGCCCAGGCCTCGATCGAGGCCAATCAGGAGGACTCTGACGCGGCAATCGAGGCCAAACGTGCCAGGGCTCGGCTGCGCGCGGCAGGCGAAGAGGTTTAATAAAGTACATACAGGCTCTGGGGGGCGGCATGGTGGCGACGATTGTGGTTCTCATATTGCTACTTGCCGCCCTCATAGTCTTGCGCGGCGTCACACTGGCTCGCTCGCGGGGGAGCGTGCCATGCCGGTTGCGGGTGGGGGAGCGCGGCTGGCAGAGCGGGGTAGCCCGCTATGCCGACGGGGAGCTCCACTGGATTCCGCTCCTGGGCGTCCGACTGAGGCCGCGCCACGCGATCGCGAGGCGCGGCCTCGTCGTTTCCGCCCGTCGCGAGATCGACGGCGGGCTCTACGCGGTGGACTGCGGCGGCACGACGCGCGGGCTGTCGCTCGCCATGAGCGCCGACGCGCTCACGGGCTTCCTGGCCTGGCTGGAGTCGGCGCCGCCCAGCGCCTACCTGGACGTCGCCTGAGCGGGCGGCGGGCGACCACCGCTCAGGCCCGCTGGGCTAGCGGGTGCCGCCGGGCTTCCAGAGGATCTCCTGGCCGGCGTGGGCGACCCGGCAGAGGATGAAGAGCAGGTCCGACAGGCGGTTGAGATATTTCGCCGTCAGATCGTTCATGTCGTCGTGGGCGTGCAGGGCCGACCAGGTCGTCCGCTCGGCGCGCCGGACCACGACCCGGGCGACGTGGAGCGCCGCCGTGGCGGGGTCGCCGCCGGGCAGGATGAAGCTGCGCAGGGGCTTGAGCTCGGCGTTGAACAGGTCGCACTGCTCTTCGAGCCAGTCGATGTAGGACTGCTCGACGCGCAGCGGCGGGAACTCCGGCTCCGCCACCACAGGGGTGGCCAGGTCGGCCCCGAGGTCGAAGAGCTCGTTCTGGACGCGTACGAGGACCGCCACGAGGTCGGCGGACAGAGTCCCGTGGGAGAGCGCGACGCCCAGGTGGGCGTTGGCCTCCTCCACGTCGGCGTAGGCCGCCAGCCGGGGATCGGTCTTCGAGGCGCGGCTCATGTCGCTCAGCGCTGTGGTGCCGTCGTCGCCCGTGCGGGTGTAGATGCGGGAGAGGACGACCGGCTTGTCCTTGTCGGCGCGCGTCATGAAATCAGGGTAATGCCGGAGCGTAATGACAAATGTCATCTGGATCGGACGCGGGATCCATATGCGGCCCATGATTTCGGCGACTGGCTGGACGAACGCGGCAAACGACACTATTGACCTCATGATGAAGGAGAGGACCTGATGCTCGAGATCAGCGAGCTGCGCAAGCGCTTCGCGGGCGGCCCCGACGCCCCGGCCGGAAAGGTCGCACTGGACGGGGTCAGCTTCGCCGTGCGTCCTGGCGAGATGTTCGGGTTCGTCGGCGCGAACGGCGCGGGGAAGACGACCACGATGCGCATCGTCATGGGCGTGCTCCAGGCCGACTCGGGCTCGGTGACCTGGCAGGACCGGCCGCTCGGCTTCGAGGACCGGCGGCGGTTCGGCTACATGCCGGAGGAGCGCGGGCTGTACCAGAAGATGCGGGTCGCCGAGCAGATCGAGTATTTCGGGCGCCTGCACGGGCTGAGCGCGCCGGCGGCGAAGAAGGCCACGGACGACCTGCTGCAGCGGCTCGGGCTGACCGAGCGCAGGGGTGACGCGGTGCAGGCGCTGTCGCTGGGCAACCAGCAGCGCGTGCAGCTGGCCGTGGCGCTGGTGCACGATCCCGAGGTGCTGGTCCTGGACGAGCCGTTCTCCGGGCTCGACCCGATCGCGGTGGACGCGCTGGCCGCGGCGCTGGAGGAGCGGTGCAGGGGCGGCGTGCCGGTCATCTTCTCCAGTCACCAGCTGGAGCTGGTCGAGCGGCTGTGCGACTCGGTCGGCATCGTCTCGGCCGGGCGGATGGTCGCCACCGGCACGGTGGCCGACCTGCGGGCGGCCGAGGGCAACACGCTGCGGGTGGTGGTACGCGACCCGGCTCCCGGCTGGGCCGACGGCCTGCCCGGCACGGTCACCGTCTCCGGCGACCGGCATGTCCTGCGCAGCACCGACGGCGACGACCAGGAGATCCTGCGCCGCGCCGTGAAGGCGGGGCGCGTCGAGCACTTCGGGGTCGAGCAGCCGACCCTCACCGAGATCTTCAAGGAGGCCGTGGCGTGAACGGACTGATGCTGGTCGCCCGGCGCGAGGTCGCGACGCAGGTGCGGACGAAGGCGTTCCTGATCGGTCTCGCCATCACGGCCGTGCTGGTGGCGGTGGTGCCCTTCGCGGCCCGGCTCATGGCGGGGCCGGACTCGTACACGATGGGCACCGTCAACTCCCAGCAGCTGCCGCTGCAGGCGGCGGCGCCGGAGGCCGAGTTCGAGTGGCGCAGCTTCCCCGACGAGGCCGCCGCCAAGAAGGCGGTGCTGGCGGGGGACGTGGACGCGGTGCTGGTCAACGGCGCCAAGGTGCTCACGGACGGGGAGATCGACGGCCAGCTCGGCGTCCTGCTGCAGAGCGTCAACCGGGAGGCGAAGCTGGGCGCCGCCGGCGTGACGATCCCGCCGCTGCAGATGGAGTCCGTCGGCGCGGACACGCGTTACGAGGCGGCGCGCACCGGGATCGCCGTGGTGCTCGTCCTCGTGCTCTTCATGCTGCTCATGGGCCAGGTCATGATGGTCGCCATGGGCGTGGTCGAGGAGAAGGGCAGCCGGATCGTGGAGATCCTGCTCTCGACGCTGCGGCCGTGGCAGCTCCTGGGCGGCAAGATCCTCGGGCTGGGCGCGCTCGGCCTGATCAACCTGGTCACGATCCTGGTGGTCGGCCTGTTCTCGGCCACGGCCTCGGGGGTCGCCGCCGACTTCCCTCCCGGCATCCCCGGGCTGGTGGCGGCGGTGCTGGTGTGGTTCGTGCTCGGGTACGCCTTCTTCGCCGCGCTGTCGGCGGCCTTCGGCTCGCTGGTCTCGCGCCAGGAGGAGGTCGGCAGCGTGATGACGCCGCTGACCATGCTCATCATGATCACCTACTTCGTGGCCTTCTACGCCACCAACGACGCCACGGGCACGCTGGCCACGATCATGTCCTACATCCCGCCGTTCTCCTCGATGGTCATGCCGGTCAGGATGGCGGCGACCGAGGTGCCGATGTGGCAGGTCGGCGTGTCGATGGCGGCGATGGTCGTCGCCGTGCTCGTGGTGCTGGCGTTCGGCTCCAAGGTCTACGAGCGGGCCGTGCTGCGGACGGGCGCCCGGCTCAAGCTCGGCGACGTGCTCCGTTCGAAGTAGATGGACCCGGTCAAGCGGGCTCGGCTCCTCACCCGTGCGCTGCTGAACCTGGCGCTGGTGGTGATGTGGTCCCTGGTGGCCACCAGGCTCGCGGTCTCGGCCGGTGAGGGGGCGGCGTACTGGCTCACCTCGCTGGCCCTGATCGCGGCCGTCTGCTTCACCTGGCTCTACGTGCGCATCGTGAACGCCGTGATCGAGCGCCGGTACCCCACCAGGGAGATGGTGTGGGCCGGCGCTCTGGCCTTCCTCTCGGCGGCCGCGGGCGGGGGCGATCCCATCGGCTGGGGCCTCGTGCCTGTGACCTGGCTGTCCATCGCGGTGGTCGGCACCACGCGGCGCACCGCCGTGCTGCTGTCGGTCGCGGCGTTCGCCGGCTGCGTCGGGCTGGGCGCGCTGGGGCTGGCCGCGGGAGGCGCCGTATTCAGCGAGATGGGTCTGATCTTCAGTCTGTCGCTGCTGGCGCAGGCCGTGGTGTACGGGATCTTCTGCGTGACGCTCCCGCTGACCAACCGGCTGTGGGCCTGGATGTGGGTGCTGGCCGTACAGGCTCATGAGGGACGTGAGGCGCACACCCGGCTGGCGGTGGCCGAGGAGCGGCTGAGGTTCGCCAGGGACCTGCACGACCTCGTGGGACACCAGCTCTCCGCCATCGCCGTCAAGACCGAGCTGGCGGTACGGATGTCGGACGTGGACGCGAAGGCGGCCAAGTCGGAGATGTCCGAGGTCAACGCCCTCACCAGGAAGGCCCTGCGCGAGCTGCGGCAGGCCGTGCGCGGCTACCGCGAGCTTGACTTGACGGCCGAGCTGAATAGCGTAAAGGGAGTGCTCGAAGCGGCCGGCGTCCGTTGCGCGGTGCATCTGCCCTATCGCGACCTGCCCGGGGAGGCCGCGCCGGTGTTCGCCTACGCGGTGCGCGAGGCGGTCACCAACGTGCTCAAGCACAGCGAAGCGACGTTCTGCGACATCACGCTCCGTTTCACCGACCGGCAGGCGGAGCTGCGCGTCGTCAACGACGGCGCGGCCCGGCGGCAGGCCGCCGATCTCGGCACCGGCCTGGCCGGCATGCGAGAGCGGCTGGCCGCCGTAGGAGGCGAGGTGGAGGCCCGTCCGACAGCGGACGGGCAGTTCGTGCTCAGCGCAGTCGTGTCACTCCCGATTGGTGGGTAGGGGAGTCATGCCGGGGGTTTACCCGCGGTCAGCGCTTTGCGCAGGGGTTTGACTACGCTGTGTGCGTAACTGAGGAGGTGGCATGCGCGTCCGGGGCAATCCGAGAGCCCAGGTGGTGCGGATAGGTGCCCGGCTGGACGCCGGGACCTCCGCCGGAGTGCGTGAGCGGCTGCACAAGGCTCTCGACTCAGGCGAAGGCGACCTGATCCTGGATCTCTCCAAGCTGGAGATGATCGACGCCACCGGTCTCGGGGTGCTCGTGGGCTCGCATCGGCGCGCGATCAGCGAGCAACGCCGCCTCGTTCTTCGGGGGGTGCCACCACGGATCATGCGGATTCTCGCGGTGACCCGGCTGAATCGGGTCCTGCACGTAGAGGCGCCGGCAGCCGCGGTGGCCTGATGACATATCGGAGCGGGCGACGATCAGCCGTAGCCCGCTCTTTCCCGACTTAGACAAAATGTAGATTTCGGTTGTCCCGTGGAGTAGGGAAAACTGTCGGCGAATGGCGGTGATTATCCGGTGCTCAGGTCGTGCCGAGGCTCCTGATGAAGATGTGCACGGCGACGTCCACGAGTTGGTCGATCTCCGGCTGATCGTCGGAGAGGAGCCATTCGATGAGCAGTTCTTGTAGCGCACCAATTACACCGAGTGCTACCAGCCGCCGATTCAACCGGGCGGCCTGCGGGAAATCCGCCGACGCGTCCTCGACGAGCCGGGCGAACGCGTCCACCGCCCGCTGGCGGGACAGCGTGAGTACGTCGCCCGATCTGCGGACCTCCACGTGCATGATGCGTGCCCGGCGCCAGTCCGCCGTGGTGAACTCGATATAGGCGCGAATCCCCGCCTTGACCCTGCCGTCGAGCGAGTTCGGCGCCTCCTGTAACGCTTTGGCCACGACCGCGAGGCTTTCCTCCACACAGCGCTCGTGCAGCGCCTGAAGGAGCTCCTCGCGGCCGCCGAAACATTCGTAGAAGGCGCGGTTGGAGATCCTGGCCTCCGAGCACAGCCTTTCGATGGTCGTCGCCGTGAAACCCGGCTTCGCGTATAGCGTGTACGCGGCTGTCATCAGCCGCTCGCGTCTGTCTGCCAGCCTTTGCTCAGCCGACATTCCCCGGTAAGACCGGTTCACATTCCACCCGTCCAACATGATCGTGGCCCCCAGAGCACACAATTATGGACGGATGATCGGTTTTGGGAAAGGGCGCGAAGATTATCTCTTACGTCGCCCATGCAAGAACGTGACAAGTCTGATCAGCCGCTCAAGCTCTCCGGGGCCCCGGGTGAACGAAGTCAGGTTCATCCCCGGCATCGCGAAGCGCTGTCGCGAGATGGCCTTGGGCCTGGCGAACTCGCGCAGACCGTCGGCCCCGTGAATGCGGCCGAACCCCGAATCGCCCACTCCGCCGAACGGCAGAGCCGGAACTCCGGCGAAGGAAATGACCGAGTTGATGGCGGTCATCCCGGTACGCATCTTGCGGGCCAGCTCGACGGCCTTGCGCCGGTCGCGCGAGAAGATCGTGCCGCCCAGCCCGTACGCGGAGGCGTTGGCCAGGTCCAGTGCCTCCTGGCTGTCGCGGGTGCGCCGGACGGTGATGGTCGGCCCGAACGTCTCCTCGCGCACCGAGGGGGAGTCCTCGGGCACGTCCTCGACGATCACCGGATCCACGTACGACCCCCGCACGGAATCGGGCCCGCCGGTCACCGCCCGGCCCGACTTGGTGGCGTCGTCGATGTGCCGCTTGATGATGTCCACCTGGCCGGGCATCGTGATCGGGCCGTAGTCCTCGCCCGCCTTCACTTTCGTCACCCGCTCGGACAGCTCGCGCATGAAAGTTTCATAGACGGCGTCGACCACGTAGACGCGTTCGACGCCCACGCACGTCTGGCCGGCGTTGGACATCGCGCCCCAGAGGCAGGCGTCGGCGGCGGCCCGCAGGTCGGCGTCGGCGTCCACGATGAACGCGTCCTTGCCGCCGCACTCGGCCACGATCGGGGTGAGGTTCTCGGCGCAGGCCGCCATGACGCGCTTGGCAGTGGCGGTCGAGCCGGTGAACGCCACCTTTCCCACGCGCGGGTCGGCCGCCAGCGCTGCGCCCGTCTCGCCGAGCCCGGTCACGGTCTGGAACACCGGGTGCTCGGGCACCGACTCCTTGAACAGCTCGGCCAGCCGCACGCCGACGCCAGGGGTGAGCTCGCTCGGCTTGAACACGACGGCGTTGCCCGCGGCCAGCGCGTAGGCGATGGAGCCCATGGGGGTGAAGATCGGATAGTTCCACGGGCCGATGACGCCGACGACGCCGAGCGGGAGGTATTCGAGGGTGGCGGCGAGGTTGAGGCCGATCATGCCGCCGGAGACGCGGCGGCGGCCGAGGACCTTCGCCGCGTTGCGCGCGGCCCAGTCGAGGTGGCTGATGGCCAGCACGATCTCCAGCGTGGCGTCACCGGTGGGCTTGCCGGTCTCCTCGTGGACCAGGCCGGCCAGCTCTCTGAGGTGCTGGGTCAGTACGGCCTTGTAGTCGAGCAGGCGCGTCCTGCGCTCGGCGGGGGCGAGCGCGGCCCACCAGGCGGCGCCCTGCTCGGCCCGGCCCACGGCCTCGTGGACGGCGTCCGGTGTGTGCTTGGGGTGACTGCCGACGACGTCGCCGGTAGCCGGGTTGAGTGAGTCGAACGTCAGCGTCGTCATGGCGTCACGATAAACCGGTAAGCCATCGCTTACTAGGGTCAGGACCCCCTCAAGCGGCCCTCGCTCACTCCTCCGCGAGCCACGATCCGTGGAAGCCCGCGGGGACGCGCCGGGGCAGCCGGACGGAGGCCACGTCCGACAGGTCGCGCGCGTCGAGCACGAGCAGCTCGGACGAGTCGCCCGAGGTCACGACGGACAGCAGCCAGCCCTCGTCCTCGCCCGTGCCCCCTTCCGCGGGCACGAAGACCGCCTCCCCGGTGTCGCCTCCCGTCCTCCTCGTCCGCGCGGCTCCGTCGCGCTGGTCGTACTTGACCACCGCGTCGTGGCCCACGGTGTAGAGGTAGCGGCTCTCGCGCCCCAGCAGGTCCTCGTTGAACGTGGGGAACTCGACGCCGCGGTCGTCCAGCGGCTCCTCCTTGACGGCCCCGGTCTCCGGGTCGATCGTCCACCGGTGCAG
The DNA here is from genome assembly GCF_005889725.1 of Nonomuraea zeae. Lineage (GTDB taxonomy): Bacteria > Actinomycetota > Actinomycetes > Streptosporangiales > Streptosporangiaceae > Nonomuraea > Nonomuraea zeae. The sequence goes on along the minus strand of NZ_VCKX01000007.1, from coordinate 47,873 downwards.
CACCGCCTCACCGGCGGCGGCCGCCTGCCTGGCGGGGTCCGGGGAGCCGCTGATCCGGCCCCAGAGCGAGGTGAAGGCCCCGGGGGTATACCGGGCCGCGTTGAGTACGATGCGCCCGTGAGCGTCCTCCCAGGCGTTCCCGACGTGGAAGACGTAGCAGGGGTCGATGTCGAACCACCGGGTCCGCCCGCCGGCCCTGGGCGTCACGCCGATCCGCGCGCCGTAGCCGTCCTCCCAGTCGTACGGCATGCCGCCGCGCCCCAGGTCGAACACGACGGGCAGGTCGAGCCAGACCAGGTGGTGCTCGGTGACGGCGAAGTCGTGCATCATCGTCGAGCCCGGCACCTCGATCTCCCTGCTCTCGACCAGCTCGCCGCCCGCCGACAGCCGGTGGTAGGTGAGGTAGGGAGGGAAGAACCCGTAGCCGAAGAAGTGCAGGTCGCCGGTGAGCGGGTCCTGCTTCGGGTGCGCGGTCATGGCGGTGGCCAGCCGCCCGCCGAAGTCGCACGGGCCCACGGTCTCCAGCTCGGGCGTCACCTCGTAGGGGAAGCCGTTCTCGACCAGCGCGAGTATGCGCCCGGAGTGCCGGATCACGTGCGTGTTGGCGGAGACGGCGGCCCGGTCCACCCCGGTCTCGCCGACGAACGGCGCTCCCTCGGTGAACTTGCTGGTGCGCACCCACCGGTTCCGGTACCACTCGGCCCGGCCGTCGCGCAGCCGCACGCCGTGCAGCATCCCGTGGCCGCCGAACCAGTGGCCGGGGTCCTCGCCGGGCCGCGGGTTGGGCCCGTTGCGGACGTAGCGCCCGGTCAGCTCGGGCGGCAGCGCACCGGTGACGGGAAGGTCGTGGGCGTCGACCTCGTCGGGAACGGGAGCCAGCGGGCCGGTGAGGTAGTCGGGAAGAGTCATGAGAAAACGGGCTCCAATCGTGATAGGTCAAAACTAGAACGTTCACTATAGACCTGTCAACATTGGAACGTCGGGGCATGAAGAGCCAGAGGCCGGGTGGCCAGGCGCTCAGAAGAGGGTCGGGTTTTCGGGCTCGATGCCGCGCAGGGCGTCGTAGTCGAGGGTGACGCAGTCGATGCCGCGGTCGGCGGCCAGCACGCGGGCCTGCGGCTTGATCTCCTGCGCCGCGAAGACGCCGCGCACCGGCGACAGCAGCGGGTCGCGGTTGAGCAGCTCCAGATAGCGCGTGAGCTGCTCCACCCCGTCGATCTCGCCGCGGCGCTTGATCTCCACCGCCACGGTCGCCCCGACCTTGTCGCGGCACAGGATGTCGACCGGCCCGATCGCCGTCATGTATTCGCGGCGGATCAGCGAATAGCCGTCGCCCAGCGTCGTGATGTGCTCGGCGAGCAGCTCCTGAAGGTGGGCCTCCACCCCGTCCTTGATCAGCCCGGGATCGACGCCCAGCTCGTGGCTGGAGTCATGGATGATCTCCGCCATCGTCAGGACCAGCTTCTCGCCGGTCTTGCCGTGGGTGACCGTCCAGGTCTCGCCGTCCTCTTTGAGCTTGCACGGCGGGTTCATCCAGTTGAGCGGCTTGAAGGCGCGGTCGTCGGCGTGAATGCTCACGCTGCCGTCCGCCTTGATCAGAACAAGCCTCGGCGCCATCGGCAGGTGCGCCGTGAGCCGTCCGATGTAATCCACGCTGCACCGCGCGATGACCAGCCGCATGACGCCCAACCTTAGCGGCTCTGGAAAACTGGACGCATGGCGTTTGAACGGGTGGGAGTGGTCGGGCTGGGCACGATGGGTGCCGGCATCGCCGAGGTCTTCGCGCGGGCCGGGCTGCGCGTGATCGGGGTCGAGGCCGATGCCGAGGCGCTGGCCAGGGGGCGCGGGCATCTTGAGCGCTCCACGGCCCGGGCGGTCGACAAGGGCCGGCTGACCCGCGAGCGGCAGGCCGAGATCCTCGGCCGGGTCACGCTGACCACCTCGCGTGCCGACCTGCGCGACGCCGACCTGGTGATCGAGGCGATCCCGGAGGTCCTGCGCTACAAGGTCTCGCTGTTCGAGGAGCTCGACCGGATCTGCAAGCCGGAGACGGTGCTGGCGACCAACACCTCCTCGCTGTCGATCACCGCCATCGCCGCCGCCACCGGGCGTCCCGGGCGGGTGGTCGGAATGCACTTCTTCAACCCCGCGCCGGTGATGAAGCTGGTCGAGGTAGTCGGGACGGTGGTGACGGCGCCGGGCGTGCTCCAGGAGATCTCCGAGCTGGCGGGCCGCCTGGGGAAGACGGCCGTGGCCGTGGGCGACCGGGCGGGCTTCGTGGTCAACCGGCTGCTGCTGCCCTATCTCAACCACGCCGCCGTCCTGGCCGACCAGGGCGTGGCCGGGCGCGACGGCATCGACGCCGCGATGCGGCTGGGCGTGGGGCTGCCGATGGGGCCGTTCGCGCTGCTCGACCTGATCGGGCTGGACACCGCGTACGAGGTCATGGGGGTGCTGTTCGACGAGACGCGCGACCGGCGGCACGCGCCCGCGCCGCTGCTGCGCGAGCTGGTCACCGCCGGGCTGCTCGGCCGCAAGTCCGGGCGCGGCTTCTACGACGGGGAGCCGCGGGAGGAGCAGGGGCCACGCGCCGAGTCCGCCACGTTCGACGTCGTGGGCCCCGGCGCGGAGGAGCTCACCGATCGGCTGCTGGCCGCGGGGTTCAAGCCGTCCGGCGACCCCGCCGTCGTGCTGCGCCCGGCCGACCGGCCGGTGATCGAGCACGCCGTACGCCTCCAGGACCCCTCGACGATGGTCGGCGTCCACCTCGTCGGCGACCGGGTGGCCGAGCTGGCCGCCACCGCGCTGACCTCGGACGCGGCCGCCCGGGCCGCCCGCGACCTGATGCGGGTCGCCGGCCTGACGCCGGTCCCGTGCAAGGACAGGGCGGGCTTCGTGGTGGACGCGCTGCTCTACCCCTACCTCAACGACGCCGTCAGGATGTACGAGTCGGGCTACGCCTCGATCGACGACATCGACGTGGCCATGCGCCTGGGCTGCGGCTACCCGTCGGGCCCATTCGAGATGCTGGAGTCACTGGGCCTGGCCCGGGTCAGAGAAGGCCTGCGCGCACTCTACGCCGAGCATCGAGAGCCCTCCTACGCGCCAGTGCCCCTGCTGGATCAGCTCGTCACGGCCGGTGTGAGCGGTTTCCCCCGTCGATGAGCCCCCGTCGCGCCCGCCGGAGGGAGTCCTCCCGCCCTTTCGGCTTCCCCACCGGCCTGGACAAGGTGGAGGAATGGCCGGACGGCGAGTGGAAAGTACGCATGCTCAGCGGCGCCTCCTCGACGAAGAACTACCGTTGCCCGGGCTGCGACCAGGAGATCCGCGGCGGCCAGCCGCATCTCGTCGCCTGGCCCAACTGGACGGGCGGGGACGATGAGCGCCGCCACTGGCACACGGCCTGCTGGCGTAAGAGACTCGACCGCGGCCCGGGCCGCAGCCGCTACTGAAGGCCGTGGCCCATGCTCCAGCCGTTACCGAAGGCCGTAGCCAGGGCCGCAGCCGCTACTGAAGGCCGCGGCCCGGGCCGCAGCCGCAATCTGAAGGGATCCATGGTGGAGATTCGCGCGGCCACGGTGCTGCCCGCCCGGCGGGAGCCGATCGAGCTGCACACGGGCGACGGCCTGACCCTCGTCGGCGAGCTGGCACTGCCCGCCGACCGGCCCCCCGTGGCGACGCTGGTGACTCTGCACCCGCTGCCCACCCACGGCGGCTTCATGGACAGCCACGTCTACAAGAAGGCGGCCAACCGCCTGCCCGCGCTGGCCGACCTGGCCGTGCTGCGCTTCAACACCCGCGGTACCTCCTCGGAGCGCGGCACCTCGGAGGGCGCCTTCGACGGGGGAGAGGGTGAGCGGTTCGACGTCGCCGCGGCGCTCGAATACGCCGAATATCACGACCTGCCGCATGTGTGGGTCGTCGGCTGGTCGTTCGGCACCGAGCTGACGCTCAAGTGGGCCCACGATCCGCTGGTCGAAGGAGCGATCCTGCTCTCGCCGCCGTTGCACCGGGCCACCGACGCGGACCTGGACGCCTGGGCGCGGTTCGGGCGGCCGCTGGTGGCGCTGGTGCCCGAGTTCGACGACTACCTGCGGCCGGAGGAGGCCCGCGCGCGCTTCGCCCGGGTGCCGCAGGCCGAGGTCATCGGGGTGGACGGGGCCAAACACCTGTGGGTGGGCGAGCCGTACGTGCGCATCGCGCTCGACGAGATCGTCAAGCGGGTCAACCCGGCCGCGCATCCGCTGCCGACCGAGGTGTGAAACGGAGACGGCCTGCTGATCTGACGGATATTTTTGGACATGTCGAAGTTTTGAAAGAAACTTTGAGCAGAATGACCAAAACCTGGACGCATGCACTGACGCGGGTGAGAATCCGATCGTCAACCGAAGATCGTGGAGACGCCGGGCGACTGTTGTCCCGCGCGTAACCCCTGCTCACCATGGGCGAGGATCGATGCGGGTAGTGCGTGGGTTGGTTGCGGCAGTGTTGGCATTATCGGCCTTGGCGGTGCCTCTTCCGGCCACCGCCGAGCCGGAGCCGGTGACACCGGCGGTGGAGCCCGTACCGGGCCCGCCGGAAGAGAGCGCGATCGCGCAGGCCCGCCGAGCGGGCAAGCCCGTCGAAGTGGAGTCGCTGCGCAGCGAGACCCGTCAGGTCTTCGCCAAGCCCGACGGCACGATGACCCTCGAACAACACGTCCGGCCGGTGCGGGTGCGCCAGGGCGACCGCTGGGTCCCCGTGGACACCACCCTCCGCCTGCGCCCCGACGGCGCCATCGAGCCCGTCGCCGCGGCGGTCGGCCTGACCTTCTCCGGCGGCGGCAACGCCCCGCTGGCCCGCCTGGCGCGCGGCAGCAAGACACTCGAGCTCGGCTGGCAGGGCACGCTGCCCAAGCCCACGCTGAACGGCGACACCGCCACCTACCCCGAGGTCCTGCCCGGCGTGGACCTCCAGGTCACCGCGGACGTGGACGGCTTCTCCCACCTCCTGGTGGTCAAGACGCGGGACGCCGCGCTCAGCAGCGCGCTGACCGAGCTGACGTTCCCGCTGTCCGCCAGCGGCCTGTCGCTGGAGGCGGACAAGGCGGGCAACCTGGAGGCCGTCGACGACAACGGCGGCACGATCTTCATCGCGCCGACCCCGACGATGTGGGACTCCGAGGGCGCCCCGAGCCGGCAGGCGGTCAAGGAAGGCCGCGCGCCGGAGGCCCGTCAGGCCCAGATGGGCGTGGAGCTGAGCGGCAGGAAGATGCGCCTGCGGCCGGACCGGAAGATGCTGTCCGACCCGAAGACGCGCTTCCCCGTCTACCTGGACCCGTACTTCTCGGCCGCGCGCGGCGCGTGGACGGCCGTCTGGAGCAACTGGCCCAACTCCAACTACCTCAACTCCAGCGACGTCGCCAGGGCCGGCCACGTCAACTCGCAGACCAACCGCTCGTTCTTCCAGATGAACACCGGCGCGACCATCCACGGCAAGCAGATCATCAAGGGCACGCTGCGCATGTACGAGACGTGGTCGTACTCGTGCAGCGCCCGCAAGGTCGAGGCGTGGGCGACCAACACGATCAGCAAGGCCACGACCTGGAACAAGCAGCCCGCCTGGGTCACGAAGCTGTCCACGGTCAACGTGGCCAAGGGCTGGGGCTCGGCCTGCCTGCCCGGCGGCGTCGAGTTCGACGTCACCCCGCAGGTCGTGAACGCCGCCGCCAACAAGTGGGCCAACATCACCATCGGCATCCGGGCCACGAGCGAGACCGACGTGTACGCCTGGAAGAAGTTCAAGAACAACCCGAGCCTGGTCATCGAGTACAACTCGCTGCCCGCCGACCCCGTGGCCGCCGACGCCTGGTCGGACCCGGGCGGCCCCTGCGTCTCCGGTGACGGCCGGCCGGTCATCAGCACCGCCACGCCGAAGCTGTGGGCCAAGCTGAAGGACGCCGACAACTCGGTCAAGGGCCGCTTCGAGTGGTACAACGAGGCCGGCACCAAGACCGGCGAGTACGTCACCGCACTCGGCTCGACGGGCACCGCCTTCTACGCGACGATCCCGCAGAGCCTCTACGCCGACGGCTCACTGGTCCGCTGGCGCGTCCGCGGCGAGGACGGCAAGGCCAACAGCGCGTGGAGCCCCTGGTGCGAGGCCACCGTGGACGCCACCGCCCCCGGCCGCGAACCGATCGTCACCTCGCCCCAGTTCACCGAGAACGGCTGGAGCGACGGCGTCGGCCTGACGGGCTCGTTCACCTTCGACCCCAACGGCATCACCGACGTGGCCGCCTACGTCTACGGGCTCGACACCACGCCCAAGACCGAGGTCGCCCCCAGCTCGAACGGCACGGCCACGATCCAGCTCACCCCGCGCCACGACGGACCCAACGTCCTGTCGGTGCGCAGCAAGGACCGCGCGGGCCAGCTCGGCCCGATCCGCACCTACGTCTTCAACGTCAACTCGGGCCGCCCGGCCGCCGGCCACTGGGCGCTGGACGAGGGCCAGGGCACGGTCGGCGCCGACAGCGCCGGCGCCCACCCCGCCACCCTGTACGGGGCGACCTGGACGAACGGCAAGACCGGCATGGCCCTGCGCCTGGCCAACAGCTACGCGCAGACCGCCGCACCGGCCGTCGACACCAGCCGCAACTTCACCGTCACCACCTGGGCCAGGCTGACCGGCACCGCCGCCTCCGCCACCGCGGTCACCCAGGAAGGAAGCCGCAACGGAGCCTTCTCCCTGCAGTACTCCAAGACCGACGGCCGCTGGGCGCTGGCCGTGACGGGCTCGGACACGGACGGCGCGCCGGCCGTGCGCGCCCTGTCCGCGGCGGCGCCGAGGCTGAACGAATGGACCCATCTGACCGGCGTCTACGACTCGGCGGCCGGCCAGATCTCGCTCTACGTGAACGGCAAGCTGGAGGGGACGGCCGCCGTCACACCACCGTGGAATGCCACAGGCCCCCTGACGATCGGCCGCGGAAAGGTCAACGGGGCGGCTTCGGACTACTGGCCCGGGGATGTCGACGAGGTGCGGGTCTACGGCCGCGCCATGTTCGCCGACGAGGTGGCCGATCTGGTCAACAGCGCTGCCACGCTGGTCGGCCACTGGAAGCTGGATGAGGAGTCCGGCTTGTCGGCCGCCGAATCCTCGGGCCGGGCGACCGCCGCGACGCTGTCCGGAGCCGCCTCGTGGACGTCAGGCTGGCTGGACGGCGCGCTCGCGCTCGACGGCGTCAACGGCTACGCCCAGACCACCGCGCCGGCGATCGACACCCGGTCCGGCTTCACCGTGAGCGCCTGGACCCAGCTCGACTACCTGCCCACCGCGGACACCGCCGTCGTGGCCCAGCCGGGCAGCCGGGCAGCCGGATTCCAGCTCGGCTACGACAAGACACAAGGGCGGTGGGCCCTGGGGATGGCCGCCGCCGACACCGATGCCGCCGCCCTCGTCCGCACCCGGTCCGACGCGATTCCCGCGCCGCTGGAGTGGACGCACGTGGCGGGCGTGTACGACCCGCTGGCCGGAGAGCTCCGCATCTACGTCAACGGCCAGCTGTCCACCACCACCATCACCGACCACGTCAGCGCGTGGAACGCCACCGGCCCGCTGCAACTGGGCCGGACCAAGACGGCCGGAGCCTTCACCGGCTACTGGCCGGGAAGCGTGGACGACGTCCGCACCTATGACGGCGTCCTGAGTGCCGAGCAGATCGCCCAACTAGCCGCTCAATAACCCCCGCAAAGTGTCCCAGTAACCGTCCCGTTAGCACCCCCGACTGGGAGAGGTCATGGACCTGCCGAGTGAGTTAGACCTGCCCGAATCCCGCTGGAACCGTTTTCAGCAACCCGACGAACCGGACATTCCAGATTCTCGCTGGAATCGCTTCCAGGAATTCAAGCCCGAGTCCCCTTGGCCCCGGCGGCTGGCCACCGTTCTGTCCGTCGTCCTGATGATCCCCATGGCGTACGCGATGCCTGCGTCCGCCGCCGCCCGCCCGGCTCCTATCACGCAGAAGGAGACCCCGGTCAAGGGCGGAAAAGTCCCCGTACTTCCCCCGATGGCCGACCCGGTACAGAAACAGGCGTGGAAAGCGCCGCCGGGGACGGCCTGGCCGAAACCCCAGACCGCTGAGCTGGGAGGCACCGCTGCCGCGGCCACGACCCTGGCCGCCGGATTCCCCGTCCGGCTGGCTCCGCAGCAGGGCGTGGCCGCCAAGGCGGCGGCGCAGGACCCGGTCCGCGTCGAACTGCTCGACACGGCCAAGTCCGGCCGGCTCGGCCTGGCGATGCGAGTGTCGCCCGGACAGGCCGCGGCGGCCACCGCCGGCGCGGACCAGAAGGCCGGCTCGGGCAAGACCCGGCTGGAGGTCGACTACTCCGCCTTCCGCTACGCCTACGGCGGCGACTACGGCTCGCGGCTGCGCATGGTGAAGCTGGAAGAGTGCGCGCTCGACGCCGCCGCCACCAACTGCCCGCCGCCGCAGCCGGTGAAGGGCGACAACAACGCCACGGCGGGCACCCTGACCGCCGAGGTCGAGACCACCGGCCTGTACGCGGTGACCGCCGCGGCCTCCGGCCCGTCGGGCGACCACTCGGCCACCTCGCTGGCCCCGTCGGCGAGCTGGAGCGTCGGCGCCCAGTCCGGCGACTTCAACTGGGGCTACGGCATGCGCACGCCCCCGGCGCTGGGCGGCGACGAGCCGGAGATCTCGCTCGACTACTCCTCGCAGAGCGTGGACGGCCGCACCGCCTCCACCAACAACCAGCCGTCCTGGGCCGGTGAGGGCTTCGAGCTGAACCCCAGCGGCTACGTCGAGCGCCGCTACAAGTCCTGCATGATCGACGGCAAGAAGACCGGCGACCTGTGCTGGGACGGCGAGAACGTCACCCTGTCGCTCGGCAACTCCGCCGTCGAGCTGATCAAGGACGCGACGACCAAGCAGTGGCGGCCCAAGCGCGACGACGGCACCCGGATCGAATACCTCACCGGTGCCACCAACGGTGACAACAACGGCGAGTACTGGCGGGTCACCTCCGCCGAGGGCTCCCAGTACACCTTCGGCCTGAACCGCCTGCCCGGCTGGGCCACCGGCAAGCCGGAGACCAAGTCGGTGCAGACCGCGCCGGTGTTCGGCAACAACAGCGGCGAGCCCTGCTACAACAGCACCCCGGCCAACGCCTGGTGCCAGCAGGCCTACCGGTGGAACCTCGACTACGCGGTGGACCCCCACGGCAACGCCACCACGTACTGGTACACCCAGGAGAAGAACTACTACGGCCGGAACATGAAGCCCGAGCTGGGCACCGTGTACGACCGCGCCGGCTACCTCAACCGCATCGACTACGGCTACCTGCAGGGCGAGCTGTTCACCAAGGCCCCCGCCGCCCGCGTCGTCTTCGACGTGGCCGAGCGCTGCCTGCCCAGCGGCACGATCACCTGTGCCGCGAGCGAGCTCAAGAAGGAGACCGCCAGCAGCTGGCCGGACGTCCCGTTCGACCAGATCTGCGACTCCGGCGTGAAGTGCACCGACCGCCTGTCGCCGACGTTCTTCACGCGCAAGCGCCTGGCCAAGATCACCACGCAGATCCTCAACACCGACACCACCAAGTGCTCGGGTGCGCAGTACTGCGCGGTGGACTCCTGGACGCTGACGCACCAGTTCCCCGCCTCGGGTGACGGCATGAGCCCGTCGCTGTGGCTGGCCTCGGTCCAGCAGACCGGGCACGTGGGCGGCACGATCACGCTGCCCAAGACCACGTTCATCGGTGTCCAGCTGGCCAACCGGGTGGACGCCAACGAAGGCCGCGCCCCGCTGGTGAAGTGGCGCGTGCAGGCCGTGAACAACGAGAGCGGCGGCGAGCTGCGCGTCAACTACGCGGCCGCCGACTGCAAGCCGGGCGACGTGCCCACGGCGGACAAGAACACCAGGCGCTGCTTCCCGCAGCGCTGGGCGCCGCCCAACGAGGCCGAGGTCACCGACTGGTTCCACAAGTACGTGGTCACCCAGACGATCGAGGTGGACCGCGTCGCCGGCTCGCCGAACGTCGTCACCGACTACGAGTACCTGGACGGCGCGGCCTGGCACTACGCCGACAACGCGCTGATCAAGGCCGAGCACCGGACCTGGGCGGACTTCCGCGGGTTCGGCAGGGTCCGGGTGCGCCAGGGCGACGGCCAGGACACCAAGCGCACGCTCACGGAGTTCAGGTACTTCCGCGGCATGCACGGTGACAAGCTGGCCGACGGCACGAAGCGCAGCGTGCAGGTGGAGGACACCGAGGGCGTCAAGCTGGACGACCTCGACCAGCTCGCGGGCGTCGAGCGTGAGGAGATCCTCTACGACGGGGACGGCGGGACCCTCCTGACCGCGACCGTCGAGGAGCCGTGGTCGCTGAAGACCGCGGAGTCCACGCAGGGCGGCGTCACCAAGGCCGCGTACGTGGTCGAGCCCAAGAGCATGGTCACCCGCCAGGCGCTGGACGGCGGCAAGTGGCGGCGTACCGGCGAGGAGCGCGCGTACGACGCCAAGGGCCTGCTCACCCAGGTCGAGGAGAAGGGCGACCTGGCGACGACCGACGACGACCAGTGCACCCGCTACACCTACGCCCGCAACGACACGACCTGGATGCTCGACTACACCAGCAGCATCCAGAAGGTCGCCGCGGGTTGCGGCACCGCCGTGTCCACGCTGGCCGCCGGTGAGCTGATCTCCGAGGAGAAGGTCCAGTACGACGGCAAGGCGTACGGCCAGGCACCGAGCAAGGGTGACGTGACCCTGGTCCAGCACACCGTTTCCGGGGACGGCGCGACGATCACCGAGAGCACCCACACCTACGACGCCTACGGCCGCGAGACCAGCGAGACCGACGCGGTCGGCACCAAGTCCACCACCATCTACACCCCGGCGGCCGGCGCCCCCGCGACCGAGATCAAGGAGACCAACCAGCTCGGGCACGTCGAGCGCACCCTGCTCGAACCGGCCTGGGGCGAGCCGTACGCCGAGATCGACGCGAACAACCGCCGCATCGACATGGAGTACGACGCGCTCGGCCGCCTGACCAAGGTCTGGCAGCCCGACCGCAGCAAGTCGGCGGGACAGTCGCCCAGCACCGAGTACGCCTACACGATGCGGACCGACGGCCCCAGCTACGTCACCACGAAGACGCTGGGCGCGGACGGCGCCTACAGCTCCAGCCACGAGCTGTACGACGGCCTGATGCGCGAGCGCCAGACGCAGGAGCCCGCGCCGCGCGACGACCAGACGCAGGACCCCGCGCTGCGTGACGGGCGCACGATCACCGACACCTTCTACAACTCGCTCGGCGAGCAGTACAAGTCGAACACCGGCTACTTCGCCACCGGGACGCCCGCCACCGACCTGCTGGCGGTGGCCGACACCGACGTGCCCAACCAGATCGTGGCGACCTTCGACGGCACCGGGGACGTCAACGCCCAGATCCTGAAGGCGAAGGGCGCGGAGAAGTTCCGGGTCAGCACCACGCAGCAGGGCGACAGGATGCACGTGACGCCACCGCCCGGCGGCACCGCGACGACCCGCATCGGCGACGCCGAGGACCGGCTCATCGAGCTGCGCCAGTACAAGGGGGCCACCCCGACAGGCGAGTACGAGTCCACCAAGTACACCTACGACCACGCCGGCCGCCTGTCCACGGTGACCGACAACGCGGGCAACGTGTGGCGCCACCACTACGACCTGCGTGGCCGGGAGATCAAGCTGGAGGACCCCGACAAGGGCGTCACCACGATGACGTACAACGACGCCGACGAGCTGGTCAGCAGCACCGACTCTCGCGGCAAGACGCTGTACTACGTCTACGACGAGCTCGGCCGCAAGAAGGAGCTGCGTGACGGCTCCGCGACCGGCACGCTGCTCGCCGAGTGGAAGTACGACGCGCTGGCCAAGGGTCACATGAACGCCAGCATCCGCTACGTGGGCGGGCAGGCGTACAAGGCCGAGATCAACGCCATCGACACCGACTACCGCGCGCTGCGCCAGACCGTCACCGTCCCCGAGCGGGAGGGCAAGCTGGCCGGCTCGTACGTGCTCAACACCCGCTACACGCTCGACGACCAGGTCCAGTCCGTCAGCTTCCCGGCCGGCGGCGGGCTCGCCGAGGAGTCGGTCGTCTACTCCTACGACGAGCTCAGCCAGCCGACCAAGGTCACCGGCCTGTCGGCGTACGTGAGCGCGACCCGCTACTCCAAGATGGGCGAGACCCTCCAGTACGAGCTGGGCAGCGGCAGCAAGAAGGCCTGGCTCACCTACACCCACGACGAGGCCACCCGCAGGCTGACCAGCATGCGGCTGGACCGGGAAGGCGCCGCGGCCACCGACCTCGACATCAACTACACCTACGACGCGGTCGGCAACATCACCAAGATCGCCGACAAGGCCGGCGGCCAGGACACGCAGTGCTTCAAGTACGACCACCTGCGCCGGATGACCTCGGCGTGGACGGCCACCGACGACTGCGCCAGCGGCACCCCGACGGCGGGCAAGATCGGCGGTGTGGCCCCGTACGCGGTCAGCTACACCTACGACTCCGTCGGAAACCGGACCAAGGAGACCAAGCACGCCTGGGGCGGCGCCGCTGAGACGGTCCGCACCTCCACCTACCCGGCGGCCGGCGGCAAGCAGCCGCACGCGCTCCAGACCGTCGGCTCCGACCTGTTCGAGTACGACGCGGCGGGCAACACCACCCGGCGCAAGGTCGGCACCTCCGACCAGGCACTGGTCTGGGACGCCGAGGGCAACCTGGAGTCGGTGACCGAGGCGGGCAAGACGACGTCCTTCGTCTACGACGCGGACGGCGACCGGCTGATCCGCAAGACCTCGACCGACTCCACGCTCTACATCGACGACATGGAGCTGCGTTTCGACTTCGCCAAGGACGCGGTCGAGCAGACCCGCTACTACACCATCGGCGGCGAGCCCATCGCGGTGCGCACGCCGGACAACCAGGTCCACTTCCTGGCCAACGACCACCAGGGCACCTCGCAGGCCGCGGTGAACGCCACGACCGGTGAGCTGGCCGTGCGGAGGCTGACCCCGTTCGGCGAGAACCGGGGCGCGCCACCATCGTTCTGGCCAGGGCAGCGCGCGTTCGTGGGCGGCACGCAGGATCCCACGACCGGGCTCGTCCACCTCGGCGCCCGCGAGTACGACCCCAAGAACGGCCGGTTCATCTCGGTCGACCCCGTGATGGAGGAGCAGAACCCGCAGCAGCTCAACGCCTACGCCTACGCCAACAACAGCCCCGTCACCATGAGCGACCCCGACGGGCAGCTGTTCTGGTTCGTCGCCGCCATCGCGGTCCGGGTCGCGGCGCAGATCATCGCCAGGAGGCTGGCGATCGCGGCGGCCAGGCGCGCGGCGATCGCGGCGGCACGGGCGGCGGCCAGGCGGGCCGCTCTCGCGGCGGCACGTCGCCGGGCACTCGCGGCGGCCAGGAGGAAGGCCGCGGCGGAGGCCAAGAAGCGGGCCGCCGAGGCGGCGAAGAAGCGGGCCGCGGCGGCGGCCAGGAAGAAGCTCCAGGAGCAGGCCAAGAAGAAGGCGGCCGAACGAGCGAGGAAGGCGGCGACGGCGCGGGCGCAGCGGCGGGCCGCGGCGGCAGCGAGAAGAGAGGCGAAGAGGAAGGCCAAGGACGCGGCGGCGGCCAGGCGGGCCTCGGCGGCGGCAAGGGCGCGCAACAGGCGGGCAGGGCGGGTCCCGAGCGGGATCGCGCGGGCCCGGCAGCGTCCGGCGCAGCGGCCGACGAGCCATCGGGCGCAGCAGCGGCAGTCCCCGCCCAGGGACAGCCGGCAGCCGATGCAGCCAAGGCCGAGTCAGATCTACCGCAACGACGGCACCACGCAGCCGACCCAGTCCTACACCGTCTACCGCAACGGCCGGACCTACCCCGACGGTCCGCCGCCGGCGGCCCGGCCCGGTGGCTCCGGTCAGGGCGAGCGGCAGATCTACCGGCCCGAGAGAGTCGAGCCGGAGAACACGAGGACCGGCACGATCGCCGAGGCCGGCGGAAGGGTCACCGGCTGGATCGACAAGAGTGGATTGGGTGACGCGATAGACATCATCATCTGGGGATTGGGCGGCTGACGATCTCCCTGCGTTGACCCGCGAAACCGGCGCGGGGCCCTCGTGGCCCCGCGCCGGTGGCGTGTCCGGCCCCGCGCGGTGGGGCGGCATTCGCCGGTACGTAGGGTTTCGCGAACAGTGGCGCTCCCGTCCGCGGATCCATAGAATCTTGTTCGGTTTCGACAAGAGGAGGCGGCGTGAGCGCGTTCGATCTCAGTGGCAAGCAGGCTCTGGTCACCGGGGCGTCGAAGGGGATCGGACGGGCCATCGCGCTCGCGTACGCCGAGGCCGGGGCCGACGTGGCGCTGGTGTCCAGGTCGGCCGACGCCCTGGCCGAGGTCGCCAAGGAGATCGAGGCGCTGGGCAGGCGGGCCGTGGTCATCCCCGCCGACCTCACCGACCGCGAGGCCGCCGCGGCCTCCGTGGCCGCGGCGATCGACGGGCTCGGCCACCTCGACATCGTGGTCAACAACGCCGGCGGGTCGAACTTCCTCGTCGAGTTCAAGGATCTGCGGCTGTCCGGGTGGGACAAGCTGATGCGGCTCAACCTCGACTCCGCCATGATCGTCTGCCACGCGGTCGCCCCGCACCTGCTGGCCCGGGGCGGCGGCACGGTCATCAACGTGGCCTCGGTCGCCGCCCTGGGCGCGCCCTTCCTCGCGCCCTACGCGGCCGCCAAGGCCGGCCTGGTGGCGCTCACCAAGACCCTGGCCGTCGAGTGGGCCGCGGCGGGGGTGCGGGTCAACGCCCTGTGCCCCGGCTGGACGGCCACCGACCTCAACCGCAACCTCTGGGAGGACGAGACGTCCGGCGCCGCCACGGTCGCCACCGTGCCCATGCGGCGCTGGGGGACCGTGGCCGAGATGGCCGCGCCCGCCGTGTTCCTGGCCAGCCAGGCGGCGGCGTACATGACGGGTCAGGTGCTGTTCGTGGACGGCGGGGCCACCGCGATCTGACCAGGTGGCCGATCAGGCCGGCTGGACGTTCTCGGCGTACGCGCCGCCGACGTTGCCCGGGGGCTCGAAGACCAGGACGATGTAGGTCTCGAAGTGCTCCGAGCCCTGACCGGCCACGCGTCCCGCGCCCATCCTCGTGCTGCCCTTCCAGACGAGCTGGGCGAAGTGGCCGCTCGCGCCGTCGCCGGGCGGGGCGGCCCAGTCGTAGGCCGCGATCTCGGCGTACCAGCCGGCGACCGCCTCCCCGGCGCCGCTCATCTCGGGGCCCGCGCCCCAGAAGAGGCTCTCGCCGGTGCCCGCGCGCAGGCCGTCGTGCCCGGCCTCCAACTGCTCGTGCTCGGAGCGGGAGGCGGCGCGCGACCTGGCGTACTCGACCAGGAGCGGGTCCATGGCGAGCGGCGGCGCGTGGTGCTTGGCGCGGTAGGCGTTCACCTCGGCCAGCGCCTCGGCCAGGAAACCGGCGTTGGTGGCGTCGGGCAGTGCGGGACGGGTACCGGCCATCGCGTCACCTCGTAGCGAGCGGACTGTCTCTTTGAGTGTGCGCGAGCGGGATCTGCCGGACAATATCCGATTTCTGTGCGCGAACGGCTAATTGCGCACTTTATTGAGCCAGAAGAGAAGTGGTCAGGTTTATCGGGGGATATCGGGATACGCCATTGAGTGATTGTCGCCGCCAACCGGGCTAACGTGTGTCCGTGCAGCTCTACACGAGATCGGCCGGGACCGGGCTCCCGGTTGTACTGCTTCACGCGTTCCCCCTGTCGTCGGCCATGTGGCTGGCCCAGCGGGAAGGGCTGGCCAGGGCCTGCCGGGTCATCACGCCTGACCTGCGCGGCTTCGGCGGTTCGCGGCTGGGCGAGGACGAGCCGTCACTCGATCTGATGGCCGACGACGTCGCCAGGCTGCTGGACGAGGAGGGCATAGACCGGGCCGTGGTCGGCGGCCTGTCGATGGGCGGCTACGTGACCATGGCGTTCTGCCGCCGGCATCCGGACCGGATGCTGGGCGTGGTGCTGGCCGACACCAAGGCCGGCCCCGATCCGCCCGCGGCCAGGGAGAACCGCGAGCGGATCGCGCAGGCCGTGCTGTCGGACGGCAGCGAGGTGCTGGTCAGCGAGGTGCTCCCGGCGCTCATCGGCCCCACGACCAAGGAGCGGCGGGCCATGGTGTTCGGGCGGGTCAAGGGGCTGGTGCAGTCCGCGCCGCCGGGCGCCGTCGCCTGGGCGCAGCGGGCGATGGCCGCGCGGCCCGACTCGTTCGAGACGCTGGCCGCGCTCAAGGTCCCGCTCCTGGTCGTCGTGGGGGAGGAGGACGAGCTGTCCCCGCCCGCCGACGCCGAGGCCATGGTCAGGGCCGTGCCTGAGGGCCGGCTGGAGATCATCCCCAAGGCAGGCCACCTGAGCGCGGTCGAGCAGCCCGAGGCGTTCAACGCCGCCGTGACCGAGTTCCTCAAGACTGATCTTGGCGGGGCAGCACGACCTCGCGGATGATCAGTGCGATGGCGGCGGCCACCGGGATGGCCAGCAGGGCGCCGACGATGCCGAGCAGCGCGCCGCCGAACAGCGCGGCGATGACCGTCACGGCGGGCGTCACGTCCACCGAGCGTTTCATCACCCTCGGGTAGATGAAGTAGTTCTCGACCTGCTGGTAGACGATGAAGAAGATCGCGCAGGCGATCCCGGCGGGCACGGACTGCAGCAGCGCGACACCGGACACGAGCACCGCGCCGATCGTGGCGCCCACCAGCGGGATCAGGTCCGTCAGTGCCACGACGAGGGCGAGCGCGAGCGCGTACCTGACGCCCACGATCGACAGGAAGATCCACGTCAGCAGGCCGGCGATGACCGAGATGAGCACGTTGCCGGCCACGTACCCGCCGATGCCGCTGAGGATCTGCTCGCTGAGCGCGCTCGTCCGCGACCTGCGGGAGGCCGGCACGAGCTTGAGCAGGTACGCCTTGATCGTGTGCAGCGAGCCGAGGAAGTAGAGCATGAGCACCAGCAGCGTCACCGTGGTGAACACGCCGTTGAGCACGACCAGGCCCGCGCCCATGATTCCGGTGGCCAGCGATGGTCCGAGGGTGTTGGTCACGAACGTCCGCAGCTGCGGAAGGATCTGATAGTCGGCGTCGAGCTGGCGCAACGTCGGGTGGTTGCTCAGGTCGGTGATGTAGCCGGGCACCGCCGCGACGAACTCCGAGAGCTGCTTGCTCACCGGCGGCACCACGGCCAGCCCGAACAGCACGAACGCCACGATGACCCCGGCGAACACGATCGAGATCGCGCCCCGCCTGGCCAGGCCGCGCCGCTGTAACGCCTCGACGGCCGGGTTGAGCCCGACGGCCAGGAACATCGCCACGACGACCAGGATGATCGTGCTCAGGGAGTTGACCACCATCTGGGCGATCGCGATCGCCGTCAGCACGCCCAGGCCACCGACCAGCCCGAACAGGAACGGGCCCCGGGCGAGCGGCTTGCCCGGCAGGCCGAAGGGCTGGCCGGTGTCGTCGCCGCCGGTGCCGTCCTTGCGCGGGGCATCCGTGGCGGGCCCGGCTTCCGGGGTCTCTGCTTCCGGGGCCTCTGCTTCCGGGGATCCGGCCTTCGATGACGCTGCCTTTGAGGATGCTGTCTTCGAGGACGCTGCCTTCGGGGGCTCGACGTCTGCGGACAAGGGGGGCTCCCACGGTCGGCGACAAACCACGCCGGGCTCGTACGAGCCCGACAACAAAGAGAGAGCCTAGCGACCATCAGATCGCCAGGCTCTCTCCAGCCGTCAAACAGCCGTCAGTCAGCCCCCGTGCCTGCCCCCGAGCGCGCACATGCCCCGTGTACGCGCTGCTCGTGCGCGGCCGTTACTCCTGCCACCACTCGGCGTCGTCCTCGGACTTGGCCTGCACCTTGGGCGCGGGCGTCGTGGCCGGGGCCGCCGGGGCCTCGATCACGGGCGCGGCGATCGCGGGCTTCGGCGGGGCCGCGGTGACCGCGGGCTCCGGCTCGAGACCCGGAAGGGCGGCGCCGCCGAGGAGCTGGCGGAGCTGAGCGAGGTGGCTGGTGATGCTGTCGCGCTGGCGCGTGAGCTCGTCGACCTGGCGCTGCATCGCCGTGCGCGTGCGCTCGGCTTCGTTCTTCGCCTCGGTGACGATGGTCTCGGCGCTCGACTTGGCCTCGGAAACGATCGTCTCGGAGCTCTTACGGGCGTTCGCGACGAGCTGCTTGGCGTGCAGATCGGCCTCGCGGCGGGTCTGGTCGGCCTGCTGCGTCGCCTTCGTGGCCCTCGACTCGGCCGTGGCGGCGCGCTGCTCGGCCTCGGCGACCAGCTTCTGTGTGGCGGCCTGGGCGGTGGCGTGCCGCTCGGCCTCCTGGCGCTCGGCGTCCTCGCGGCGGGAGGCGAGCTGGATCTCGAACTCGGCCTCGTCCTGCGCCCGCTTGGCCTCCGACTCCTCCAGCACCCGCTGAGCCTGCGCGCGCATCTCGTCGGCCTGCCGCTTGGCGGTGGTCAGCACCTCGTCACGCTCGCGCTTGGTCGACGCCCTGAGCTGGGCGACCTCGCGCTCGGTGGTGGTGCGCAGCTTGGCGATCTCCCGCTCGGCGTCGGCCCGCTTCTCCGCGACCTCGTGGTCGGCCGTGGCCCGCAGCTTCGCGGCCTCGCGCTCGGTGGTGTTGGTCAGCTCGTCGGCCTCGCGACGGGCGGTCGAGCGGATCTCCTCGGCCTCCCGCTCCGCGGTCGAGCGCATGTCGTCGCTCTCGCGCGTGGCCTGGGCGCGCTTGTCGGCCGCCTCAGCCTCGGCTGCCGCACGCAGGTCGGCCGCCTCGACCTTGGCCGCGGCCTTGATCTCGTTGGCCTCGGACCTGGCGGCCTGCACGAGCTCCGTGGCCTGCTCCTCGGCCAGGCGCAGCAGCTGCTCGATGCGCGCGCCGAGACCGGAGTAGGTGGGACGCTCCTGCTCCTGTAGCTGGCGCTGGGAGTCGGACAGATCGCGCTGCAGGCCGGCGGCCTGCTCGCGAGCCTGACGTAGCTCTCCGTCGAGCTGCTTCAGGTGATCGTGGACCTGATGCCGGTCGTAACCGCGAAGCACCACGTCGAACTCGCGCGCTGGGGCGTCTTCGAAGAAATTGTTGAGCTGGGCGTCGATGTCGGACTGCATGGAGGCTCGATCCTGGGTTGTCGAGACGGCTACACGGGCCGGACGGGGGGTTCGGGGCATCCGAGCCAGAAGCCTGTGCCTCTCGGCAGGCTCCTTGTCCGGTGGAAGGTCAAGCGTACTCCGCTGGTGCCGCCTGAGAAGCCCCGTCCAACTTTCTGCGTGACTAGTTACATATGACCGATTTTGCGTGGTTTCAGCGCTTGGCCGCCTGGACCAACTCCGTCAGCATTCCTCCGACATCCTTGGGATGCAGGAACGCGATCTCCGAGCCCATGGACCCGTGCCGGGGGTGTTGGTCCAGCAGCCGCACGCCCTTCTCGTTGATCTTAGCCATGGTTTCCGTGACGTCGCGTACACCGAATGCAACATGATGGACGCCTTCGCCACGCTTAGCCAGGAATTTTCCCACAGGCGAGTCCTCGGAGAGAGGCTCCAGGAGCTGAATGTAGGAGCCCCCGCCTTCGCCGTCGGCGATGTGCAGCATGGCCTCCTTCACGCCCTGCTCCTCGTTCACCTCGCGGGCCACGACGGTCAGCTCGAACGTCTCGGAGAAGAAGGCGATCTTCTCCTCAAGGTCCCTGCAGGCGATGCCGATGTGGTCGATCCGCATGAACATGTGTGGCCTACCTCCATAGCGAGCCGCGTACTACTCGTGGGTATGGTGTCAAAGAACCCGACGCGAGCACAGGAGGCCGTTGTCATGTCCAGTTCCGTCATCGTTGCCGGAGCTCGCACCCCCATCGGCCGGCTGCTCGGCGCTCTGTCCGGCCTGCAGGCCGTGGATCTGGGCGGCATCGCGATCAAGGCCGCCCTGGAGCGCGCGGGGGTGGCCCCGGAGGCCGTCGAGTACGTCATCATGGGCCAGGTCCTCCAGGCGGGGGCCGGCCAGATCCCCTCCCGCCAGGCCGCCGTCAAGGCCGGCATCCCGATGACCGTCCCCTCCATCACCATCAACAAGGTCTGCCTGTCGGGACTGGACGCCATCGCCCTGGCCGACCAGCTCATCAGGGCCGGCGAGTTCGACATCGTGGTGGCCGGCGGCATGGAGTCCATGACCAACGCCCCCCACCTGCTGCCCGGCCTGCGCAAGGGCGTCAAGTACGGCTCGTCCGAGGTGCTCGACTCGATGGCCCACGACGGCCTGTTCTGCGCGTTCGACCAGTGCGCGATGGGGGAGTCGACCGAGCGCTACAACGCCAGGCTCGGGATCGGCCGTGAGGAGCAGGACTCCCTGTCGGCCCGCTCCCACCAGCTCGCCGCCGCCGCCACCAAGAACGGCGTCTTCGAGGACGAGATCGTCCCCGTGGAGATCCCGCAGCGCAAGGGCGAGCCGGTGGTGGTCAAGGAGGACGAGGGCATCCGCGGCGACACGACCGTGGAGACGCTGGCCAAGCTGCGCCCGGCCTTCGCGGCTGACGGCACGATCACGGCCGGCTCCGCCTCGCAGATCTCCGACGGCGCCTGCGCCGTCGTGGTCATGTCCAAGGCCAAGGCCGAGGAGCTGGGCCTGCCGTGGCTGGCGGAGATCGGCCGGCACGGCAACGTGGCCGGCCCCGACGCTTCGCTGCAGTCGCAGCCGGCGAACGCGATCAAGCAGGCGATGGCCAAGCAGGGCGTCACGGCCGGGGAGCTCGACCTGGTGGAGATCAACGAGGCGTTCGCCAGCGTCGTCCTGCAGTCGGCCAAGGAGCTCGGCGTCCCGCTGGACAAGGTCAACGTCAACGGGGGCGGCATCGCCCTCGGCCACCCGATCGGGGCGTCGGGGGCGCGGATCGTGCTGTCGCTGGCGTACGAGCTGAAGCGCAGGGGCGGCGGCCTGGGCGCGGCCGGACTGTGCGGCGGCGGCGGGCAGGGCGACGCCCTTCTCATCCGCGTTCCCTAGGTCTTCTCGCCGCCCTCTTCTGGGGGCAGGTGAAGGTGCACGGCATCGTCTCCGGTGGAGGCGATGCCGGTGTTGTCGCCCCCGATGGCGATCGAGCGCGGCCCGGAGGCCGACACATCCGGCCTGGCCGGGGTCTGGTCCGGTGGCGCCGGTCGCTGGGGCCGCCGGTCCTGCGGTGGGGTCTGCGGTTCCGGCGGTTCCGGCGGTTCCGGCTGTGCGGGCGGGCGGGCGGTGATCAGTCCGTACACCGAGACGCCCAGCCCGGCCAGGGCGACGAACACCCCGATCACGCTGGCGAGCTGGTCGGCGTCCGCCAGCCCCACCCGCGCGAAGTAGACGCCCAATCCGACCAGGGCCGCCACCGCGACGACGGCCCCTGTCCACACGAGCGCGCGCTTGCTCATACCGGTCATCATCACCTCTCGTCCGGGGTCTGACTACGAGATGCCCGTATTCGTAGGGTTGCGATCTCGTTACGCTCCGTGTGCATAATGGTGACTCAGCGTACTCAAGGGGCGCTTGCGTCCCAAGAGGCCGCCACAACTTCATAAGCTCCAGCAACTCGTCGCAAAGGCAGGGCTCGATGGCGGCGCACCCGTACGAACTCCCCCTTCTCTTCCAGCCCGACTTCGCCCGCCTGAGCCCGCACGCCGCCACGGCCCGCGAACGCTCCAGGAGCTGGGCGACGGAGATGGGCCTCCTCGACCGCCGGGGCACGCGGATCTGGGACGAGCCGGCGTTCGAGTCCATGAGGATCGCGCTCCTGGCGGCCTACTGCCATCCGGACACCTCCCCGGAGGAGCTCGATCTGCTCACCGGCTGGCACGCCTGGAGGCTCTGGCTCGCCGACCACGTCCGCCTGGTGCCGGAGCGGCCGGCGAGGGCCTATCTCGACGGGCTCGCCCGGTTCACCCCCGAGGGATCGGCCCGCGTCCCGGCCCCCGCGGACCCGGGAGAGCGCGCCCTGGCCGAGCTCTGGGCGCGTACGGTCCCCGGCACCTCGCCGGGCTGGCGGCGCCGGTTCGCCGCGGGGACGCGGGTCCTCGTCCGGGGCCTGCTGCGCGAGCGCGACCTGCTGGCGGGCGGGCGGGTGCCCAACCCCATCGAGTACGTCGCCCTGCGCCGGGGCTCCGGCACCGCCTCCTGGGCGGCCGGACTGATCGAGCACGCGCTGGCGGCCGAGCTGCCCGCCGAGATCGCCGGCACGCGGCCGATCGGAATGCTGCTCGACGCGTTCGCCGACGCCGTGCACCTGTGCGGCGACCTCTACTCCTATCGGGGGGAGGGCGCGCCGGGCAACGGGGTGGTGGTGCTGGAGCGGTTCCTCGGCTGCGACCCGCAGACGGCCGCCGACCGGGTGAACGACCTGCGTACCTCCCGGTTGCGGCGGTTCGAGAACACGGCGCTCACCGAGCTACCCGCGCTGATGGAGGAGCACGGGCTCGACGCGGAGCAGCGGATGCGGGTCGTCCGGTTCGTCCGGGGGCTGCGGGAGTACCAGGCCGGTTGCCGCGAGTGGCACGAGCGCTGCGGCCGTCGCACCGAGCCGCCCCGCCCGGCCCCGTCCGCGACCGTCCCGTCCGCGACCGTCCCGTCCGCGACCGTCCCGTCCGCGACCGTCCCGTCCGCGACCGTCCCGTCCGCGACCGCCCCGACTGCGACCGTCCCGCCCGCCGCAGTCGCCGTAACCGCCGTGCCCGCCGTAACCGCCGTGCCCGGCACCGTGCCGGCGCAGGCTCAGGGTGCGGTGCCGGCGCAGGCTCCCGGTGCTGCCACGCCGTCGCGGGCCCAGGGGCCCGCGCTGCTGTGGGCTCCGGGGGATGCGCCGCAGCCGATCCCGGGCGCCGTGGTGACGCCCGGGTTTCCCTTCCTCCTGCCCGATTTCCACATGCCGTGGACAGTGCGCCTGAACCCGCATCACGCCGCCGCCCACCGTGCCAGCCGGGCGTGGGCCGACGAGATGGGGATGGTCGGCGCGACCGGCGGTCTGTGGTCGGGCGACAGGTTCGAGGCGATGGAGTTCGCCAGGTGGTGCGCGATGACCAACCCCGGCGCCCCCGCCGAGCTGCTGGAGCTGATGGCGCTGTGGTTCACCTGGGTGCTGGCGCTCGGCGACCACTTCGTCGCCGAGCACCACGCCCGCGCGGACCTGGTGGCGGCCCGGCTCTTCGCCGGCCGCCTGCCCCTGTTCATGCCGCTCGACGGCGGCGCCACGCCCGAGCCCGGCGGCTGCGTCGAGCGCGGGCTGGCGGACCTGTGGGCCAGGACGGCCCCGCACCTGCCGCCCGGGCGGCGCTCCGGCCTCAGGGACGAGGTGCTGGCGTGCTGCGCCGGCAACCTGTGGCAGCTGGGCAACAGCGTGCGGCGCCGGATCCCCGACCCCATCGACTACATCGAGACCTCACGCGCGGCGAAGGGGGCGGGCGGGCTCGGCGCGCGGCTGCTGCTGGTGATCCAGCGACTGGAGCTGCCCGACGAGTTGCTCGACAGCGACTCCATGCGGGAGCTGCGCCGCGCCTGGGCCGACCACATCGGCCTGGTCAACGACATCGTGTCCTACCGCCTGGAGACCGAGGTCGAACGGCAGCCCAACAACGGGGTCCTGACCGTCGGCAGCTTCCTGGGCTGCGACCTGCAGACGGCCGTGGACATCGTCAACGACCAGCTCACGGCCTGCGTGCGGAGCTTCGAGCGCATCGTGCGCGACGACCTGGCCCGCGGGGCCGAGGTGGCGGCGTACGTCGAGGGGCTCCGCGACTGGATGTGCGGGAACATCGCCTGGCATGTCGGCAACCGCCGCTATCTCGATCCCGGCGCGAGGGCCGTGCCGAGGGTCCCAAGGAACACCGGCCTCCCGCCCGGGCTCGTCAGCGCGGCCCCGGCGCCCAGCGACCAGGGCCTTCAGGCGTCGCGGGATCGGGTGGCGACTTGACGGTACGCGGACAGCGCGATGCCCCGGTCCAACCAGGAATATGGACCGGGGCTCCGTGACGCTGCGCTCGGGGCCGACCAGGAATGTGGCCCGGAACGTGCCTCCCTAAGGAGGCGATTCAGCCCGGCCGCGAGGGAGGATGCGGCCGGGCTGCTTGTGGACGGTCATGACGCGAGGAACTTGGCGAAGACCGAGCGGTGACGGCGCTCGCCCTTCCGGTCCTTCAGCGCCTCGCGAACGCGCCGCTGCTCGGCGGCGGCCTGGCGAAGCTCGGAGGCGTGGTGCTGCATCATGGTGTATTCGAGTTCGGCGTTCATCCGAGTGCCCCTTGTTTTGGTGTTTCCTGCTCCTTGCACTCTTAAGACTCCTCCTAAGGCCCTCCTCGCCACATCGGGCGTATGCCTTATCTACTGACGTATGGGCAGCTAGGGAGGTACCTAGGCGAGTGCACAGGGCGACTAAGGCGCAGGTGAGGGCACCCCTAGGGCACCTAGGTCGGCTCGCGGACGGCCGCCGAACCCGTCGCGGCAGGCACGGGCCACCCCTCGCCGGGGCGGCCCGCACCTCGGTTCACCAGGCGAACGGCACGCCGAACTCGGCGTAGACCTTCTGCTTGATCTTCCACAGCCTGGGCTCGTAGGCGGCGTAGAAGTCCGCACCGCACTCGAGGTCGTCGAGCGCGGCCTTGATCTCCTTCTTCAGGCGCGACTTGACCTGCGCCGCGGTCGCCTTGGGGATCAGCAGCCGCTCCTCGTCCGTGGTGGCCACGCCCTGCTCGCGGGCCATCTCCGTGCGCGCTTCGATGATCTCCTTACGTCGCGCCTGCGCCACCTCTGTCGGCTTGTCGCTCCCCTTGACCTTGATGCAGGAGGCGTAGGACTTGCTCAGGCGGGCCAGATTCACGTCCTTGTCCAGCTCGCCCGCCGACTTCGTGAGTGCGGTGTCGAGCTGGTTCTCGTAGTCCTCCTTCGAGATGACGTCCTTGCCGAGGACGGTCTTGACCGCCTTGACGAAGCACTGGTCCTGGGCGGCCTGGTAGACCTTCCGCTTCGGCTCGGGAAGGCTGTTGACGATCTTGTCGTTCGGGTGCTCCTTCGGCCCGCTTTCGCCTACCTCGGACCAGACGCCGAAACCGTCCTCGCCCCGCTGGTCGCGCATGGCCTTGACGTCGCCGTTGAGCGCCTTGCGCTCGGTCTCGGTCCTGACGCTCTTGACGATGGTGTCCGGCGCGTACTGGAGGCCGGCCGCCTTCATGCACGAGGCCTGCACCTGTTGCAGCTGCACCGCATGGGAGTAGGCGAGCTCGTACTCGGGGGAGGGGGTGGCGGGGGAGACGGTCACGGCGACCGCCAGCAGGGCGTTGAGCAGCATGATGAGACCTTTCTTTTCTGACAGGAGAGATGAGGCGACGGCTCGGGAAGCGCCCCGGTGGCTCCGGCTCAGGCGGAGCGATGCGGCTTGACGGCGTCGTCCCATGCGATGCGCATGCGGCCGTCCGGAGACTCGTCCCGCACCTCGACGATGCCGAGGGGGGCGGAGCTCTTGATCGCAGAGCTTCGTCAGCCGAACCTGAAGCCGAGCTGAAGGCAGCTGAAACGATCTTCCGGGTCCGCCGGCCTGGTGAATCGGCGATACGGTCCCGAAACCGTCCTGCCGATACAACAGGCGACCATGGACGACAGAGTGGAACTCAGCCATCGCGTTTACCGCCTGCCTCGCCTCCCGAAGGCCAGGAAGCAGCTGATCCTGGGCGTGGCGGTGTGCTTAGGCACGATCATGGGCTTCGCGGGGAGCACGAAGGCGCACGCCGTGCCGGATCGGCACGTTTTGGCGGTGCAGGGTGCCGCCGTGTCGTGTGCCGAACCCGCGGGGCCGCCGCAGGCGCTCAAGGCCACCACGGTCAGCACCGTCGAGCAGGCGTACAACTGCATTCTCGACAAGTCCTACGGCGGCAAGAGGCTCGACCACCGCCTGCTGCTGGCGGCGGCCTTCTCCAGGCTCGCCCACGAGCTGCACCGGCGGGGACGCGACGTGGCCGAGGCCACGATGCCCGCCCTGACCGGCGACCGGCAGAAGGACTGGGCCGCCTTCGCCGCCGTCTACGAGCGCGTGATCGACCTGCTCCCCGACGCCGCACTGCGCCAGGCGGCCGGCGCGGCCGCGATCAACGGCATGGCGGCCGGCCTGCACGAGAACCACGTCAGATGGGACCGCAGCGAGCCGCCGACCGGCGCCGCGGGCACCGTGTACGGGCTCGGATTCGACACGTCTCCCTTCAAAGGACCGCTGCTCAGCGCGCCGCACCAGACCACGGGGCCGCTGTACGTCACCACCCTGTGGGGCGGCCCGGCCGCCAAGGCGGGGCTGCGGCCGGGCGACGTCATCCGGTCGATCAACGGGGCGCCGCCGTTCCCCGGCGGCATCCTCTCCCTCGGCGCGGTGCACCCGCTCTTCCAGAGCTACCCGGACCACGCCCCGGTCCGGCTGCGGCTGACCCGCCCCGCCACCGGCCGCACCTGGACGGTGACCCTGACGCCCGCCTCGTTCAAGCCGGACCCGGAGACCGCGCCTCAGGTGACCTCGCAGCTCAAGGGCGACGTCGCCTACGTACGCGTCCCCGACTTCGGCCGCGGCCGGGCGGACACCGCGCTCAAGGCGATCTCCGATCTCGGTGCGACGAAGAAGCTGTCGGGAGTCGTCATCGACGTGCGGGGCAACACCGGCGGCATGCCCGGCGAGTCCGACCGGCTGCTGAGCGCGTTCGCCCACGGCAAGGTCACCGCCTACCAGTGCGACATCGACGACTCCTGCACCGCCGGGCGCACCGACGACCAGGTCACCCTGCTGAACCTGCCCCTGGTGGTGCTCGCCGACCGCGACTGCGCCTCGGCCTGCGACCACTTCGTCGCCGCCGTCAAGGACCTCGAGATCGCGCCCGTCGTCGGCACCCGCACCTCCGGCGTCGTCTCCGGGGTGGCGATCCCGTACCTGCTCGACGACAACAGCGTCCTGCTGCTGCCGGCCCTGCACCACCGGGGGCCCGGCCGCGAGGTGGTCAACGACATCGGCGTGGCACCCGACCACTACGTCCCGCTGACCGCCGAGGACGTCTCCACCGGTAAGGATCCCGGCCTGGCCAAGGCGCTCACGCTGATCAAGTGACGGCGGAGGGCGAACGTCAGGTGACGCATCCTGGACAGGACGGTCCAGGTCGATCAAGGGGGCGGCGCGATGCGCGTGCTGGTGGTGGAGGACGACGAGGAGACGGCGCAGACGGTGGCCATCGGCCTGCGCAGGGCCCAGATGGCCGTGGACGTGGCGACCGACGGCGACGGCGGCCTGGAACGCGCGCTCTGCAACGACTACGACGTGATCGTGCTCGACCGGGACCTGCCGGGCCTGCACGGCGACGTCGTCTGCGCAGAGCTGATCGCGGCCGGGTGCCGGAGCCGGGTGCTGATGCTGACCGCCGCGGGAACGACGGAGGACCTGGTCGACGGGCTGGGCCTGGGCGCCGACGACTATCTGCCCAAACCCTTTGATTTCCCCGTCCTGGTCGCGCGGATCGGCGCGCTGGCCCGCCGCTCCCATCCGGCTGTGCCGCCGGTGCTGCGCCTCGGCGACCTCGTGGTGGACACGGCCCGGCGCACCGCGGGGCGGGCGGGCCGGCCGCTGGAGCTGGCGCCCAAGGAGTTCGGGGTGCTGGAGCTGCTGCTGGCCTCCGGTGGCCGGGTCGTGTCGGCCGAGGAGCTGCGGGAAAGAGTCTGGGACGAGGCCGCTGACCCGTTCACCAGTGCCGTGAAGATCACGATCAGCCGGCTGCGGGCCAAGCTCGGAGATCCGCCGATCATCGAGACCGTGGCCAAGAGCGGGTACCGGATCTGATGGCGGCCCCGCCGGCCGGCGCCCGTCCGCGCCGTACCGTCCGGTTGCGGCTGACCCTGTTGTACGGAGGGTTGTTCCTGCTCTCCGGCGTCATCCTGCTGGCGACCACCTACTTCCTGGTCCGCCACGCCGTCGCCGCCCAGCCCGTCAAGAGCTTCATCCCGGCGCCCGGCGGGGCCGGCGTGCCGCCGGTCGCCCAGGAGCACCTGCTGCAGATTCTCTCGCCCCGGATACAGGCGGCGATGGAGCAGCAGAAGGCCGACGCCATGCGGCAGCTCCTCGTCAACTCCGCAATCGCGTTCGCCCTCACGTCGGTGCTCTCGATGGCGCTGGGCTGGGTGGTCGCGGGTCGCGTCCTGGGCCGGCTGCGGACGATCACCGCGGCCGCCCGGGAGATCTCCGCGACCGACCTGCATCGGCGGCTGGCGCTCGACGGCCCGGCGGACGAGCTCAAGGAGCTGGGCGACACCATCGACGGCCTCCTCGCCCGGCTCGAAGCCTCCTTCCAGGCCCAGCGCCAGTTCGTCGCGAACGCCTCCCACGAGCTGCGCACGCCCCTGACCCGCCAGCGGGCACTTGGGCAGATCGCCCTGTCCGACCCGGACATGACCGTCGAATCGCTCAAACTGGCCCACGAGCGCATCCTGGTCACCGGCGCCCAGCAGGAACGGCTCATCGAAGCGCTCCTGACCCTGGCCCGCAGCCACGCCGGCATCGAGGTCCGCCACCCGGTCGATCTCGCCCGGCTCGCCGGCGAGGTCGCCGAAGCGCGTCGATCGCAGGCCCGCCGCCGGAGCGTGGAGATCAGGCAGTCGCTCTCCGCCGCTCCGACGACGGGCCACCGGCCACTCGCCGAGCGCCTCGTGGTCAACCTCGTGGACAACGCGATCCGGTACAACGCGCCCGGGGGCTGGGTGGAGGTCACCACCCGGACCGAGAACGGCCACGCCGTCCTCACCGTCACCAACACCGGCCCCGTCGTCGCTCCGGACACCGCCCGGGACCTCTTCGAGCCGTTCCGGCGGCTCGGGGCCGACCGCACCCGGCACGGCGATGGACTGGGGCTCGGCCTGTCGATCGTCCAGGCCATCGCGACCGCGCACGACGCCTCAGTCACCGCCACCCCCAGGGCCGAGGGCGGCCTGACCCTCACGGTGACCTTCCCGCGGTCGATCGCCCCGGCGCCGCGGGCCACATCCCGGCGCGATCAGGCCCGCGCCCCCACCGGGGCGTGACGGACCAGCACGGGACCACCCGGAGATGGCCGTACGCGCCCGGCCGCCGCACCGCGCCCGGCCGCCGCACCGCGCCCGGCCGCCGCACCGCGCCCGGCCGCCGCACCGCGCTCGGCGCCGGGCGTCCTGCGTTTCCCGGACGCGGTGAGGGCCGGCGGCTCTGGCGGCTCTCAGGGCTCGTCGGTGAACTTCACCGTGACCTTCGCGAAGCCGAGCGACTTGAGCATGCCCGACAGCATCGCCTTGGTGTTGGCGTCGGCCCTGGCCCGCAGATCGCTCGCGACGGCCGCCTCGGTGATCTTCTTCTCGGCCAGCAGGTACAGCTCCCGCTGGTCACCCGGCGAGCCCGACAGGAAGTCCGACACCCGGTCGAACAGGCCGCGCTGCTGCGCGAACACGTACGAGCGGCTGTTGTCCAGGTTCGGTTTCTCCAGCTGGGCGCGCGGCAGGCGGACGGTCGCCTCCTTGCGGTCCTCCGAGACGGTCAGCGCGTCCGTCGCCATGGCGGAGAAGTCCACGTACGCGTCCACCCCGCCGGCCCCGACGAACAGCGTGCGGGTGCCCTTGATCGCGTCGGGCAGGAAGTTCGCGTCCTTCTCCAGGTCCACGACCACCTGGAAGTTCCCTGTCGCGGCCTCGAATCTGCTCAGGTCCTTGATGGACTGCAGGAGCACGGGCTGGCTGCGGTCGATGGTCTGCTCGCCCATCGGGTTGAGCCAGGGCCAGGCCAGGCGGCCCCCCACCACGAGCAGGACCACCAGGACCAGGAACCCCGCCACATATCGCCACCTGCGCCGTCGCCCGGGAGCCAGGTCGGGCAGCGTCGTCTGGGATGTCGTCATGCGAGCATGACTACCCGCTCGTCGATCATCAGTGCCAGCTGTTTGGTGACATCTCCGGTCCCCAGCCGGTCTCGGGTGTTTCAGCCGCCCAATTCGCGGCGAGCGCCGCCGGCGTCCACCCGGTGCCGGGCGCCTCCCCACCAGGCAGTTCCCTGGTGGGAGTCTCCGGCGCCATGCTGACCGGGGCCCGCCCGGGGGTTGAACCGGCGCCCGGCGTGCCAGGGGCCGAGTTCGCCGAAGGCGTGGCGGCGGGGTCGGGATAGACCGGGTAGACGTGGCTCGACTCCGGCGTCGGGCGCGCGGACGGCGCCAGCTGGACCCGCGCGGGGCCGCCGCCGAAGTGCGTGCTGGCCAGGGAGCAGCGCTGGAAGTCGCTGTAGAACATGCGCAGCCACTCCCGCCGCTGGTGCTCGCTCAGCCCGGAGAACCACGACGCGGCGTACTGGTGCTCCGGCATCGGCCCGCCGGGCAGCGGCTCGCCGCGCAGCCAGGCCATCACGATCTCCCGGTAGCCGTCCGCGACCGTGCCGGGGCACCGGGCGGCCAGCGACTCGATGTACTCGTACGCGGCCTCCTCCGCGAACCCGGCGGAGAGGTCGGGCACGTGCACCGGTGCCAGCCCGCTGGACGGCTTCAGCCCGTCGTCCAGCGGACGCTGCTCCACCCGGGTGAACGCGGCCGGCGTCCCGGCCAGCCTGGAGGCGATCTGCGTGAACGCCGCCCCCAGCTCGGTGAGCCCCGCCCGCATCCCGGGGTGCACGCACACCGTGATCGGCCACTCCTGGCAGCTGTAGGCGATGTCCTCGGCGGCGGCCGGCTTCGGCTGCGCCAGCACCCTGGACACGCCCATGCCCGCCGTCAGCACCGCCAGCAGCGCGCACGCCAGGACCAGGGCCTGCCTGGTCACCAGCGCCGCCCAGCCGAGCAGCAGCGCCGCCGTGATGCCGAGCAGCCAGATGGTCTGGTCGAAGAACGGCGCCCCGTTCAGCCCCTGGAACAGGTCGTACGGCTCGCCGGTGCCCGGCGCCAGCTTGTCGGCCCAGCCGCGGTCGTCGGCCAGCCACGAGAACAGCCCGTAGCAGGCCAGCCCCGCGAGCGGCGGGGTGTAGGCCCTGGGCAGCACCCAGCCGGCCACCCACCCGATCACCGAGTAGAGTGCCAGCCCCGCCATGCCCATGCCCAGGCCGGACAGGCTCAGCCGGCCCGCCTGGTCGGTGAGCACCGTCTTGACCGCCAGGACCAGCACCGTCGCACCGAACGAGCCCAGCACCACCACCACGATCGCCAGCGGCGCCTTCAGCGCCCGCCACGTCGTGAGCGAGCGGCCGCGCAGCGCCTTGCGCTTGCGCAGCGCCACCCAGGCCGCGAAGGCCGCGGCCACGGGCCCGGTCAGCCGGAGCGAGCCTATGACCGCGGCCACGATGTTCTCCCACGCGTCCACGCCAGGTATCAGGACGTTCCACGCCGCGACCAGGCCGAGAGCCAGGAGCACGGCCACAGTGACCGCCGCGCTCTGCTTCAGCTCCTCTCGTGAAACGCCCGCGTGCTCACGCACCCTTTTCCCCGTTGACGTTCATCAAGCACCCCCCGTGCCCACTCGGCGAGGTGGAAGCGATCAGTCCTGGCCGGTCCCCACGGCTGCGGACTTGGCTTCACCGTCACCATTCGTACGAGAACCATAACTGAGCGTGATGATTGATGTCCGGATTCTTGGTCAAGCGAGGATGCCTGTCGCACAGAGTAATCAGACGAACCGGGACGAGGGCCGCGCTACCGTAGCGCTGTGTCGCAGCCGAAGCCGCTCAACCTGCCGTTCGACCCGATCGACCGCGCCGCGGAGAGCTGGCGCGCCCACTTCGGGGCCTCCGCCGCCATGGCCGCGGTGACCTCGATCATGAGAGCGCACCAGATCCTGCTGTCGCAACTTGACTCGCTCCTGAAGCCATATGACTTGACCTTCGCCAGATACGAGGCGCTGGTGCTGCTGACCTTCAGCAAGACGGGCGCGCTCCCATTGTCAAAGATCGGCGAACGGCTCATGGTCCACCCCACAAGTGTCACGAACACGGTCGACAGGCTGGAGAAGTCCGGATTCGTCCGCCGCCTGCCCAACCCCCGCGACGGCCGCGGCGTGCTCGCCGAGATCACCGACTCGGGCCGGGACGTCGTACGGCAGGCCACGGGCGATCTGATGGCGGCCGAGTTCGGCCTGACGATGTACGCCGAGGACGAACTTCACCAGATGTTCGACCAGTTGCGCACGCTGCGGGTGGCGGCGGGTGACTTCACCGGCCCGTCCATGCGGCAAGATGAAGAGCATGGCGGACTTCTCTAGACCCGGGTCACTCTATGGTGCGGTGGACCTGGGCGCGCGCAAGCAGGCACTCGACGCGCAGGCCCGGCGGGAGACTGCGGGTCCCCAGGCGGCCAACGCGGCCACGGTCCTCGACGTCACCGAGGAGACGTTCACGACCGACGTCATCGACCGGTCGATGACCGTGCCGGTCATCCTCGATCTCTGGTCGCCGCGGGCGCCGGGCAGCGCGCAGCTTAGCCCGGTGCTGGAGAAGGTGGTCGGCGACCTGGGCGGCCGAGCCGTGCTGGCCAAGGTCAACGTGGACGCCAGCCCGCAGATCGCCCAGGCGCTGCGGGTCCAGGCGGTGCCCACGGTGCTGGCCATCTTCCAGGGGCAGGCCGTGACCGGTTTCCAGCAGGTCCTGCCCGAGCAGGAGGTGCGCCGCTGGCTCGACGAGCTGATGGGCGCGGTGGAGCAGTTCTACGAAGCCAACCCCGACGCCCGGCCCCCCGCGGCCGAGGGCGAGCAGGATGCGGCCGCTGCGGCGCCCCCCGTGGACCCCGACCTGCTGGCGGCCGAGCAGGCCATCGACAGCGGCGACATGGACGCGGCGGCGGAGGCCTACCAGCGGCTGCTGGCCCGCGCCCCCGGCAATGAGGACGCCAAGATGGGGCTCGCCGGCGTCAGCCTGATCAAGCGGACCGCCGACGTCGACCCCGCCGAGGTGCAGCGGCGCCTGCAGGACCCGGCCGACGTGGCCGCGCAGCTGCTCGCGGCCGACCTGGAGATGCTGTCGGGCTCGGTCGACGAGGCCTTCGACCGGATCATCGCCGTGGTCAAGCGCACCTCGGGCGACGAGCGCGACCAGGCCAGGCGTCATTTGCTCGGCCTGTTCGAAGCATTGCCGGCAGACGACCCATCTTTGGCCAAAGCACGTAGAGCTTTGGCGAGCGCACTGTTCTAACCTGAGGTTATGCGG
Organism: Nonomuraea zeae; assembly: GCF_005889725.1. Taxonomy (GTDB): domain Bacteria; phylum Actinomycetota; class Actinomycetes; order Streptosporangiales; family Streptosporangiaceae; genus Nonomuraea; species Nonomuraea zeae. The sequence continues at coordinate 14,633 of NZ_VCKX01000007.1, read as the reverse complement.
GTCGTCACCATCTCGGCGACGTACGGCACGGCCGGCAGCCAGATCGGCCCGGCCGTGGCCGAGCGTCTTGGCGTGCCCTTCGTCGACCGGGCTATCCCCAGCGCCGTCGCCGAGGAGCTGGGCTGCAGCGTCGAGGAGGCGCTGGCCCATGACGACCGGGCCGAGCACGGCCTCGGCAGGCTGCTCGCGGGGGCGATGCGGCTGCCGACGGTCACCTTCGGCGGGGTGGACATGTACGTCGCCGGCGCGATGCCGCTGCCGCCCGAGGAGTTCGTGCGCCGTACCGAGCGCATGATGAAGGAGATGGCCGCCAACCAGGGCGGCGTCTTCCTGGGCCGGGCCGGGGCCATGGTGCTGGCCGACCACCCCGGCGCGCTGCACGTCCGCCTCGACGCCCCGGTCAAGCGCAGGATCAGGCAGACGGCCACGCTGGCGGAGCTGAGCGAGCGCGAGGCGCGGCGCATCATCGAGGACAACGACCGCGCCCGGATGGCCTACGTCCGCCACTTCTACCGGACGGATCCCTCCGATCCCTGCCAATACCATCTGGTCGTCGACAGCACCACGATTCCCGTTCCCGCCTGCGTCGAGCTGATCGTCACCGCGGCCGAGGCACTGGATTGACCGAACGCCCCCTAACATGGGATGGATTCTTGGTCAGTCCCGAAGGAGCGATTGACGTGGCCACCGTCCCGAGTGTGTCGTATTCCATCACTGTGCGGCTCGAGGTGCCTGCCGGCGGCAAGGCCGTCAGCCAGCTCACCCACGCCGTAGAGTCGGCCGGGGGCGTCGTGACCGCACTCGACGTCACCAACGCGGGTCACGAGAAGCTCCGCATCGACGTCACCTGCGCGGCCCGTGACACCGACCACGCCCAGGCCATCGTCGACCAGCTTGAGGCCGTCGAGGGCGTCGTCATCCACAAGGTGTCCGACCGCACGTTCCTCATGCACCTCGGTGGCAAGATCGAGATGAAGTCGAAGGTGCCGCTGCGCAACCGTGACGAGCTGTCCATGGCCTACACGCCGGGCGTGGCGCGGGTGTCCATGGCGATCGCCCGCAACAAGGAAGACGCGCGGCGCCTGACCATCAAGCGCAACACGGTGGCCGTGGTCACCGACGGCTCGGCGGTGCTGGGGCTGGGCAACATCGGGCCGGAGGCGGCGCTGCCGGTCATGGAGGGCAAGGCGGCGCTGTTCAAACGGTTCGCGGGCATCGACGCCTGGCCGATCTGCCTGGACACCCAGGACGTCGACGAGATCGTCCGCACCGTGCAGGTGATCGCGCCGGGGTTCGGCGGGATCAATCTGGAGGACATCGGCGCGCCGCGCTGCTTCGAGGTGGAGCGGCGGCTGCGCGAGCTGCTCGACATCCCCGTCTTCCACGACGACCAGCACGGCACCGCGATCTGCGTGCTGGCGGCGCTGACCAACGCGCTGCGGGTCGTGAACAAGAGCATCGAAAACGTCAAGATCACCATGGCGGGCGCGGGCGCGGCGGGCAACGCCGTGCTGCGGCTGCTGATGGCGGCCGGCGCGCGCAACGTGATCGTGTGCGACTACCTCGGCGCCGTGCACCAGAAGCGCGACGACCTCGACGAGTCGCTGCGCTGGATCGCCGAGCACACCAACGCCGAGGGCTACGCGGGCGACCTGCGCGGGGCGGTCAAGGGCGCCGACGTGTTCGTGGGGGTGTCCGCGCCGGGGATCCTGACCGGTGACGACATCGCGACGATGGCCAAGGACGCGGTGGTGTTCGCGCTGGCCAACCCGGAGCCGGAGGTGTCGCCCGACGACGCCCGCGAGCACGCCGCCGTGGTGGCGACCGGGCGTTCCGACTACCCCAACCAGATCAACAACGTGCTGGCCTTCCCCGGGGTCTTCCGCGGGCTGCTGGACGCGCAGGCGGGCGGGGTGACGCAGGAGATGCTGCTGGCCGCGGCCGGTGCGCTGGCCGCCGTGGTCACGCCGGAGGAGCTCGGCCCCAACTACATCGTCCCCAGCGTCTTCCACCCCGACGTGGCGACCGCCGTCGCCGCCGCCGTCCGCGAGTCGGCCGGTGGCCGGGCGCGCGGCTTCACCGAGGCGTAGATTCCTCCACCCCCTGTACGGCGGGACCGCCGTACAGGGCCGGTGGCCTCCGGCGGGCGACGCCGCATCCCCGGGCCGTCTGGACGGTGCCCTGCGCGGGCTGACCGGGAGGCCGGTGGACGGCCGTGGCCGTGGGTGTGGGTGTGGCTAGGCGGGGTGGCCCTGGCCCTGGCCGTGGCTAGGCGGGGTGGTCGCCGGTGGAGGCCGTGATGGCGGGCATCAGGCGATAGCTCTCCTGGAAGACCAGGTTGTGGGCGTCCCCCGCCGCGATCACCCGCAGCGTGTCCAGCTGCGCCGCCGCGTCCGCCGCGTCGAAGACGTTGAGCGGCCAGTCCCCGACCGTGTTGCCCCGCAGGTGCGGATGGTGGAAGCCGGTGCCGTAGTGGGCGACGACGGCGATCGGCTGGATCCGGCTCGCGCGCTGCTCCGGCCACGTCAGCGACCACATCGCGTTGAGCCCGCCCTCCTGCGACCTGGTGACCCCGCTGGCCACCACCTCCCCGGTGCCCAGCAGCAGGTCGGCGTCCAGCTCGCCGAGAGCCGTCCGGGCCACCGGGTCCAGGAGCTCGACCGCCGTGACGAACAGGCGTTCCTTGTCCTCCCGCGAGACGGCCTGGCCGTGGGTGCCGTCACGCAGGTCGCGGCAGTGACGGATCAGGGCTTCGTTCATCGCAGTGCTCATGCCTGTCACATTCCCCCGAAAAGGGAGATGAGCCTCAGGCCAGCAGGGATGCGATGCGGGTCCTGACGTCAGGCGTGTCGAGGCCGCGCACGGTGAGGGTCGTGCGGCGGCGTACGACGTCGTCCACCGTGGCCGCCCACTCGTGGTCGCGGGCGTAGACGGCCTGGGCCCAGATGTCCGGGCCGTCGGGATGGATGCGCTCGCCCAGCGCCGGGTCCTCACGGATGAGCCGGGCGACGTCGAACGCGATCGTCCCGTAGTGCGTGGCCAGATTCCTGGCCACCAGCGGGTCCATGCGCGTGCCCGGGTCCCGCTCGGTCCACAGCCGCATGGCCACCGCGTCGGGGCTGGCCAGGCCGGGCAGCGGCACGGCGGGCAGGATGGCGGCCAGGTCGTCGCCCAGGGGCCGGCCCGGCAGGTGGGCGAGCGTGTCGAGGACGTGCCGGCCGATGTGCCGGTAGGTCGTCCACTTGCCGCCCGCCACCGACAGCATGCCGCCCGTGCCCCGCGTGACCACGGTCTCCCGCTTGGCCGACGTCACCTGGCCGGGCCCGCCGGGCAGCACCCGCAGGCCGGCGAAGGCGTAGGTGATGTCATCGCGCCTGAGCTGGGAGTCGCGTACCGCGTGCCCGGCCTCGTCGAGGATCTGCGCGATGTCGGCGTCGGTGGCGCGCACGTCGGCGGGGTCGCCCTCGTACGCCTCGTCGGTGGTGCCGAGCAGGAGGTGGTCCTCCCACGGGATGGCGAACGACACGCGGTACTTGTCGATCGGCGTGGTCAGCGCGGCCTTCCACGGCTCGTGGCGGCGCATGACCAGGTGGGCGCCCTTGGACAGCCGGATGCTCGGCGCGGCGCCCGGGTCCTCCATCCGCCGCAGGTGGTCCACCCAGGGCCCGGTCGCGTTCAGCACGAGCCTGGCCGTGACGCCGAACTCGGCGCCGTCGAGCCGGTCGCGCAGGTCGGCCCCGGTCACGCTGCCGTTCGTCTTGCGCAGCCCGACGACCTCGGCGTGGTTGAGCACGACCGCGCCCGCGTCCACGGCGGCGCGCACGGTCATGACCGCGACCCGGCTGTCGTTCATCTGGTGGTCGCCGTAGACGGCGGCGGCGCGCAGGCCCTCGGTACGCAGCGCGGGCACCTTGGCCAGGGCCTGGTGCGGCGTGATCACCTTGCCCATCCCGTCGCCGAACACCGACAGCGCCGAGTACAGGAACACGCCCGCGCCGAGCTTGGCGGCCCCGTGCGGACCGCCCTTGTAGATCGGCACCACGAACGTGAGCGGCTTGACCAGGTGCGGCGCGATGTCGGCGGCGAGGGCGCGCCGCTCGCGGTGGTTCTCGGCGACCAGCTTGACGTTGCCTGTCTGCAGGTAACGCAGGCCACCGTGGACGAGCTTGGAGGAGGCGCTCGAGGTGGCGCCGGCGAAGTCGCCCGCGTCGACCATGGCCACCCGCAGCCCCGCCTGAGCGGCCATCCAGGTCACCGAGGTGCCGAGGATGCCGCCGCCGATCACGAGCAGGTCGTAGGTGGTGCTCGAAAGCTCCGCCCGGATCTCAGCCCTGTCGGTCCCGATCGTGATCGTCATGCTTGCTCCAGTCCCCTACTGCTCTACCCAGCCGAGGGTTCGGGCCACGGCCTTCTTCCAGTTGCGGTATTCGCGTCCGCGTACGGACTCGTCGATCGCCGGACGCCATTCGGCGGCCTTGTGCCAGTTGGCGCGCAGGCTGTCGATGTCGGGCCAGTAGCCGGTCGCCAGCCCCGCCGCGTAGGCGGCGCCCAGCGCGGTGGTCTCCGCCACCATCGGCCGGATCACCGGCACCGCGAGCACGTCGGCCAGCGTCTGCATGAGCAGGTTGTCGGCGGTCATGCCGCCGTCGGCGCGCAGCGTGGTGAGGTCGAGGCCCGAGTCGGCGTTCATGGCGTCCACCACCTCGCGGGTCTGCCAGGCGGTCGCCTCCAGCACCGCCCGCGCGATGTGCCCCTTGTTGACGAACCCGGTCAGCCCCGCGATCACCCCGCGCGCGTCCGAGCGCCAGTGCGGCGCGAACAGCCCCGAGAAGGCCGGTACGAAGTAGCAGCCGCCGTTGTCGTCGACCGTCTTGGCCAGCGTCTCGATCTCGGCGGCGCTGGAGATCAGCCCCAGGTTGTCGCGCAGCCACTGCACCAGGGAGCCGGTGACCGCGATCGCGCCTTCGAGCGCGTAGGTGGCCGGGCCGTCGCCGATCTGGTAGCCGACCGTGGTCAGCAGGCCGTGCTTGGAGACGACCGGCTCCTGGCCGGTGTTCATCAGCAGGAAGCTGCCCGAGCCGTAGGTGCTCTTGGTCTCGCCGGGGGCGAAGCAGGTCTGGCCGAACAGCGCCGCCTGCTGGTCGCCGAGCGCCGAGGCGACCGGGACGCCGCCGCGCGTGCGCCCGTAGACCTCGGCGGACGGGCGGATCTCCGGCAGCATCGCCCGGGGCACGCCCATCGCGGCGAGCAGCTCGTCGTCCCAGGCCAGCGTGTGGATGTTCATCAGCATCGTGCGGCTGGCGTTGGTCACGTCGGTGAGGTGGCGGCCGGTCAGGTTCCACAGCAGCCAGCTGTCCATGGTGCCGAACAGCACCTCGCCGCGCTCGGCCCGCTCGCGCAGCCCGGGGGTCTCGTCCAGCAGCCAGCGGATCTTCGGCCCGGAGAAGTAGGTCGCCAGCGGCAGCCCGGCCTTCTCCTTGAACAGCTGCTCGTGCTCGGCCAGCGCGCGGGTCAGCGGGTCGGTGCGGGTGTCCTGCCAGACGATGGCCGGGCACACGGGCCGGCCGGTCTCGCGGTCCCACAGCACGGTCGTCTCGCGCTGGTTGGTGATGCCCAGCGCGGCGATCTGGCCGTCCTCGATGCCGGCGCCGCTGACGGCCTCGTCCAGCACGCTCTGCACGGCCTGCCAGATCTCCTCGGCGTCGTGCTCGACCCAGCCGGGCTTGGGGAAGATCTGGCGGTGCTCGCGCTGGGCGACGGAGATGATGTTGCCGGCCTGGTCGAAGACGATGCACCTGCTGGACGTGGTGCCCTGGTCGATGGCTGCGACGTATTCCGGTCGAGGCACTTGGTTCCTCGCTTCGTTCAGGTTCGGCAATGCCGAACGAATGCTATTCGGTGGCCTAGGTGGTGTACAAGTCATCGGGCCAGGTCGCGCGTTATGGCCCTGGCCGCGTCGCGCACGTAGGAGACGTATTCCATGTGCAGGGCGCCGTCGGTGGCCAGCCGTTCGACCGCGCCCCGGATGCCGATCGCGCCGACCACGATGCCGCGCGAGTCCTTGATGGGCGCGGCGATGGCCACCTCGCCCTCCGTCAGCTCCTCGGTCTCGGCCGCCCAGCCACGCGTCCTGACCAGGTCGAGCTCCGCTTCGAGCGCGTCGGGGTCGACGATCGTGCGTTTGGTGAACGGCTCCAGCGGGGGGACGGACGTCTCGCCGTACGGGTCGTGCGCGAGCAGCACCTTGCCCAGGGCGCTGGCGTGCGGCGGCAGGTAGGTGCCGACCTGGAGGGTCTGCATGCTGTCGTCGGGCCGGAACACGTGGTGGATCACCAGCACGTGGCCCTCGTGCAGGGTGCCGATCCAGGCGCTCTCCCTGCTGCGGCCGGCCAGCGCGTCGGCCCAGTTGATGGAGCGCGTACGCAGCTCGTTGACGTCGAGGTAGCTGCTGCCGAGGTGGAGCAGCGTGGCCCCGAGGCGGTATTTCCCGCTCGCCTGGTCCTGCTCGACGAACCCGACGTGGACCAGCGTGCGCAGGATGCCGTGCAGCGTTCCCTTCGGCAGGCCCAGTGCCCTGGCCAGCTCGGCGACCCCGAGCTGGCGCGGACCGGAGGCGAGCAGCCGCAGGATCGCGGCGGCGCGCTCGACCGATTGAATCGTCTCTCCCACGCCCGAAACCATAACGCAGATTGGTTCGGTATTGCCGAACGGGTGCTGAATTCACGGCTGGAGCGGGAGTTCCGTCACTATGTCCGGGACGGCAGCTCTGACGAGGAGACTAGATGGAACAACCTTCCCGCTCGGCGGGAACCGTGCGGCCGGGGGGCCGCACCGCGCGGGTGCGCGCGTCCGTGCTGGACGCCACGCAGGACGAGCTGGTCGAGCACGGCTTCCACGGCCTGACCATGGACCAGGTGGCGGCCAGGGCCGGCGTCGGCAAGACCACCGTCTACCGGCGGTGGGGGAGTACGGCGGGTCTGGTGGCCGACCTCATGACCGAGCTGGCCAACCAGTCGTCGCCGCACGCGGACACGGGTGGCATCGAGGGGGATCTGCGGGCCAACGCCCTGTCGGTCCTGGGGGCGCTCACCGACGGGCGGCTCGGGGCCACGTTCCAGGCGGTGATCGCCGCCGCCACGTGCGACGAGGAGGCCGCGCAGGCGCTGCGCACCTTCTACTCCCGCCGCATCGGGGAATGGGCGCACGTGGTGGACCTCGCGGTCAAGCGGGGTGAGCTGCCCGAGGGGACGGACGGCACGGAGGTGATCCGGGCGGTCTCGGCCCCGCTGTACTACCGGCTGGTGGTCACGAGGGAGCCGGTGACCCGCGAGGCGGCCGAACGCTCGGCCGCCCGCGCACTCGCCGCCGCGAAGGCCGGGGCGTTCGTCATCCCCGGCGACGACGCCTGAGCACGCACGCACCCGTACGGCAGGGCCGTACGGGTGGGGGTCTCAGGGGGTCGAGCGTGGCCAGATGGAGCCGTACCACCAGAGGATCCCGCCCATGACGACGAGCCCGCCGGCCGTGGCCAGCTTGCCCATCAGGTCGGCGGGCGGCCCCGTGAACGGGAGGTGCCCGTGGCGCCGATGGCCCCACGGGCAGTCGTTCTCGACGTGGGTGGAGTCGATGAGCGTGTCAGGGTGGTGCTCGGTGACCGAGTACGCCTCGATCTCGGCCCTGCTGCCCTTGCCCACCGGCACCTGGCGGACGATCGTCTTGCGCGCCGGGATCGAGCCGGTGGCCACGCTCACCGCGTCGGCCTGGAGGTCGAAGCGGACGATCTGGCGGGTCTGGTTGTGCAGCGTGACGGCCGCCCGTCCCGAGCGGCAGCCCACGTCGTCCACCTTCATCGTGAAGGGGTCGCCGGAGTCGGGCTGCGGCCACGGCCACGCCCACGCGGGGGCGGAGGGAAGGAGCAGCGCCGCGCCCATCGGCAATATGGCCAGGGCGAGACGGGTTCCGATGCGCATGCGCTCCTCCCAATGCGTGATCTTTGCTACTTAAGGTGCCCAAGCGGACACGGAAAGTAACATGAACGGGCGGGGGGAGCGCGCGCCCCGGATTACCCTTCATGATGGATGTATGGCGGAAGCGATCTACGTCGGCGGTTTGTTGGTGGCGACGCCGCTTCTCGACGACCCCAACTTCCGGCGTAGCGTCGTGCTGATTCTCGAACACGACCTCGACGGCGGCACTCTGGGTGTGGTGCTCAACAGGCCGAGCGACATCTCGGTGACGCAGGTCCTGCCCGTGTGGGATCCGCTGGTGACCGGGCCTTCCGTGCTCTTCGAGGGCGGGCCCGTGCAAACGGACAGCGCGCTGGCGCTGGCGGCGGTCCCGAGCGGTGAGGAGCCGCTCGGCTGGCGCCGATTGCACGCGGGCACCCCGGCCGTCTCCCGCCTGGGCACCGTCGACCTGGACGCGCCGCCCGAGATCCTGCAGGGGGAGATCGCGCAGATGCGCATCTTCGCCGGCTACGCGGGGTGGACGTCGGGACAGCTGGAGAGCGAGATCGCCGAGGGCGCCTGGTACGTCGTCGACTCCGAGGTCGGCGACACCTTCCACGGCGACCCGGGCTCGCTCTGGCGGCACGTGCTGCGGCGGCAGCCCGGCGAGCTGGCCTTCGTGGCGACATGCCCCGACGACCCCACGATGAACTGACCCGTCCAGCGCCTCCACCCGGCCGGAGCTTCAGCGGGCTCTGGAGGAGCTCTGGAGGTCCCACCCGGGCCGGAGCGAGCGCTCGGCCAGGTCGATGGTCTCGCTCATGCGGTTCATGACCTCCTCCAGCGTGCCGTCGCGGCGCGGGCACTCGAAGCCCACCCGCATCGTGGACATGGCGAACGCGACGATGAGGTAGGAGAGCTGGTCGGCGTCGGGCTCGGTGCCCCGGCGGGCGGCGACCATCTCGGCCAGGCGGCGCTCGGTGTGCGCGCCTCTGGCCACCGACTGGCCGACGAGGTGTGGATGTTCGTCCATCAATCGGCGCAGTTTCTGGAATCTATCCGACTCTTCAGGTGTTGCGCCTTCCAGGTCGTCGATCACGGCGCGGATGGCGTGCATCATCGCGGTGAACGGCGACTCCTCGGGTGGCCTGGACTCCAGGGTTTCGAGCAGGATCTCCTCCGCGTGGTCGTGGAACCACAGCACGAGGTGGTCCTTGCTGGTGAAGTAGCGGAAGAAGGTGCGGGGGGAGACGTCGACGACCCCCGCGATCTGCTCGACGGTGGTCGACTCGTATCCTTGTTCGAGGAACAGGCTGAGCGCCGCGTCAAGAAGCGCGAGGCGCGTCTTCTCCTTCTTGCGTTCCCGTAGACCCACAGCGGTCACTCCCTCGAAACCTTTCTGTCACAGTGTGCCATAAGTCATAGCCGGACGAATAAAACCCGTTTGTCATAAGTCACCAGCTGTCATAGATTACCTGAGGCTTACGGAGATCTATGCCCCGGTGTGGGGCTGTACGTGTACTTAGGGGGACTTCATGGCTCACGCGAAGGCGGTCGACGCGCCGTCATCGCCCGGCCCGGCGAAGACGGGGACCGGGGGCAATCCATGGCTCGTGCTGCTGGCGGTCAGCCTGGGCGTCATCATGGTGATGCTCGACGGCACGGTCGTGGGCATCGCGAACCCGGTGATCCAGACCGACCTGAAAGCCTCTCTGTCCGACCTGCAGTGGGTGACCAGCGGTTACCTGCTGGCGCTGGCGGTGTTCCTGATCACCGCGGGCAAGCTCGGCGACCTGTTCGGCCACAAGCGGATCTTCCTGATCGGCGTGGCGGGGTTCGCGATCTCCTCTGTGGGCATCGGACTCAGCGCGAACCTGGCCGACATCATTCCCGGCGTCTCGCCGGTCGGCGCCCTGATCGGCCTGCGGGTGCTGCAGGGCCTCTTCGGTGCGTTGCTCCAGCCGGCCGCGCTGGCCCTGCTGCGCAGCGCGTTCCCCGGTGAGAAGCTCAACCAGGCGATGGGGGCCTGGGGCGCGATCATCGGCCTGTCCAGCGCCGCGGGGCCCATCGTGGGCGGCGTGCTGGTCGAGAACGTGAGCTGGGAGTCCGTCTTCTTCATCAACGCCCCCGTCGGCGTCATCGCGCTCGTCATGGGCATCTTCCTGATCAAGGACAGCCGCTCGAAGACGCTGGCCAGGATCGACTGGCTCGGCGTGGTGCTGCTGTCCGGCGCGATGTTCTCGCTCGTCTGGACGATCATCAAGGCGCCCGAGTGGGGCTGGGGCGACTCGACGACGCTGACCTTCGTGGCCGCGTTCGTGGTGCTCATCGCCGCGTTCATCCTCTGGCAGAGCAGGGCCAAGCAGCCGCTGGTGCCGCTGTCGCTGTTCAGGAACGCCTCGATCTCCATCGGCACCGTGCTGATGATGATGGTCGCGTTCGCGATGTTCGGTGCGATGTTCTTCCTCGGCTTCTTCTTCCAGGGCGTGCACGGCCTGTCCCCGCTGGACGCCGGCCTGCGCATGCTGCCGATGAGCGCCGGCATGATCGTCGCCTCGCCGCTGGCGGGCATGGCGATCGGCAAGCTCGGACCGAAGATCACGATGGCGGCCGGTCTGCTGATCACCGCGTTCTCGATGTTCCTCATGTCCCAGCTCAGCATCGACGCCTCGTTCATCGAGAGCGGCATCCCGTTCCTGCTGCTGGCCTTCGGCCTGTCGCCGGTCTTCGTGGGCGCCACGGAGATCATCGTGGGCAACGCGCCGGTCGAGCTGAGCGGTGTCGCCGGTGGTCTGCAGCAGTCGGCCATGCAGGTCGGCGGCGCGCTCGGCACCGCGATCCTGGGCGCCGTGATGGCCTCCGAGATCTCCAGCAAGCTGCCCGGCTACCTCGGCCCCGCGGCCCAGGCGATCCCGCCGGCGCAGATGGAGGGGCTGGAGAAGGCCGCCGCGTTCGGCGCGGCTCCTCCCGGCCTGCCGCAGCAGATCGGTGACGCCGTGCACCACGCCTTCATGGACGGCATGCACGTGGCCTTCCTGGTGAGCACCGGCATCGCGGTGCTGACGGCCCTCCTGACGCTGTTCGTCAAAGCCGGCCGGAAGAGCGAGGGTGCGCCCGTCCACATGGGCTGAGCTTTTCCTCCCACGTACGGCCCCCGCCACCTGCGGCGGGGGCCGTACGGCTTTCCCGGGCGCCCCTGGCGGGGGTTACGCGGCGCGGTGGGGAGGCGGTCGCCGGCGGGCATAAACTCAATGGGGTGAGCACGAAGATCCTCCCTGAGCAGGAGACCACGCCACGGACGTCGCACGGCGACGGCGATCATGAGCGGTTCGCCCACTACGCGGACAAGCACAAGATCACTGAGAGCATGGTGACCGGCACGCCCATCCGCGCCCTGTGCGGCAAGGTCTGGGTGCCCAGCCGCGACCCCAAGAAATACCCGGTCTGCCCGGAGTGCAAGGAGATCTACGAGGGCCTTCCCTCGGGCGGCGGCGAGGGTGGCGACAACAACAAGCAGTGAGTGTTGCTGAGCGGTAATTCCTCCGCGTAGAGCTACGGTCGGTAGCCAGACCAGCTCATATCGTCATGGGGGACTGAATGGCCCGGCGCGCGACCGCCGTCTCTTTGGCATGCCTGCTCGCGGCCGGGCTGACGCCGCCGCTCCACCCGGCGGCCACCGCCTCGACCAGCCTCCCTGCCTTGACCGGCCATTCCGCTTCGACCAGCCTTACCGCCTCGACCGGCCTTCGCGTTGCCCCCGGCCTTTCCGCCTCGACGACGCAGGCCGGGGAGGCCGGGGAGGTGGCCGGGTGCGCCAGGGCCGCCACCGTCCCGCGAGGGCCGGGGCCGCGGTCGCCCAGGCCCGACGACGTGGGCAAGGTCATGGCCGAGCTCGGCAGGCGGCTCGCCGGGGTCACGCCGCCGGCCCACGTCATCGTGCCCACCCGGGTGCATCTCCTCACCCGGGGCGAGCGCAAGGTCACCGACCAGGCGGTCCAGGCCCAGATCGACACGCTCAACACCGCGTACGGCGGCGGCTTCGGCGGCGTGGACACCGGCGTGCGCTTCGAGCTCGACGGCATCTCGGTCAAGGAGAACGCCGCCTGGTTCGCCGACCCGATCCGCAACGAGGCGGCCATGAAGAAGGCCCTGCACCAGGGCGGGGCCGACACGCTCAACCTCTACGTCGCCCAGCTCAGCGAGCTCATGCTGGGCTTCGCCAGCTACCCCTACTGGTACGAGGGCGCGCCCGAGCTCGACGGCGTGGTGATCGACTGGCGCAGCCTGCCCGGCGGCGCGCTGACCAACTACAACCGCGGCTTCACCGGCGTACACGAGATCGGGCACTGGCTCGGGCTGTTCCACACGTTCGAGAACGGCTGCAAGCAGCCCGGCGACGGCATCGACGACACACCGGCGGAGGCGCGGCCGACCGAGGCGTGCCCGGCGGACAAGGACACCTGCACGCTGGCCGGGGCCGACCCCATGCACAACTTCATGGACTACGCACACGACCGGTGCATGTCGGAGTTCACGAAGGGACAGGCGGACCGGATGCACGCGATGTGGGCGGCCTACCGGCAGCCCCCGGCTGCCTGAATGTCCCGAGAATCTACGATGTGTGAGTGACAGGACCAAAGGCACTCGACACTCCCCACACACCCCAGCGGATCCTCGGCCCCGAATACCGCACGGCTACGGTCGGGATCCTGCTGGTAATCACGCTGATCGCGTTCGAGGGCATGTCCGTCGGCGTCGTCATGCCGGACGTCGCCAAGGACCTGGACGCGCTCGACCTCTACGGGATCAGCTTCTCCGCCTTCCTGATCGCCAGCCTGTTCGCGAACGTGGTGGCCGGGCTCTGGTCCGACCGGCGCGGTTACCCGGTGCCGTTCCTGTCCGGGGTGCTGCTCTTCGTGGCCGGGATGGCGCTCGCGGGCGCGGCCACCACCTCGGCGCTGTTCCTCGTGGCGCGAGCCGTGCAGGGCCTGGGCGCGGGCGCGTCCATCGTGGCGCTGCTGGTGATGATCGCGCGGGTCTATCCGGAGGACGTGCGGCCCAAGGCGTTCGCGGCCGTCTCCGCCGCCTGGGTGGTGCCCGCGATGGTGGGCCCGGCGGTGGCCGGGTTCGTGGGCACCCAGTTCGGCTGGCGCTACGTCTTCTACGGGATCATCCCGCTCGTGGTGCCCGCGCTGGCCATGCTCCTGCCCGCGCTGCGGATGGGCGCCGGCCACCACTCCGGTCCGGAGGCCCAGCCCTCGCGTGGGCCGCGGTCCAGGCCGGTGGCGATGACGCTGGCCGCCGCGGCCGCCGCGGGAGGGGCCGGGGTGCTGCTGCACGGTGTGGACCGGCTGCACCAGCATCTGGCGTCGGGGGCCGTCGAGACGGCGGCCGGGCTGGCGTTCCTGCTCTACGGTCTCTACCGGCTGCTGCCGCCGGGGGCGCTGCGGTTAGGGCGCGGGCTGCCCACGACCGTGCTGATGCGCGGCCTGTTCTCGGCCGCCTTCTTCGGGGTCAACTCCTTCATCCCGCTGGCGCTGCAGTCGGTGAAGTCGTTCGACGCGAAGACCGCGGGGATCGCGCTGACGACCGGGGCGCTCGGCTGGTCCACGGGGTCGTACCTGCAGAGCCGGCAGGACGGGGCGGCCTACCGGAGGATCCGGCTGGGCGCCGGGTGCGTGACCGCCGGGATCCTGATCTGCCTGCTGTCCGTCCTGCCCGGGGTCACCGGGTGGATCGCGGTGCCCGCGTGGATCGTGGCCGGGTTCGGGATGGGCTTCGGCATGACCACGGTCAGCGTGACGGCGTTGAAGCAGTCGCCGCTGCACGAGCAGGGGGCGAACTCCGCCGCGCTCTCGGTGACGGACATGCTCGGGTCGGCGCTGGCGATCGGGGTGGGCGGCGCGCTGGTCAACCTGATCGGGCATTCCGAGATCGCCACCGGGTTCGTCGTCATCTCCCTGCTGATGGCCGTCATCGGCGCGTGCGCCACACTCCTGGCCGGGCGCACGCGCTGATTTCCGTCCCTCCTGTCACAGCGATCACGGTTCGCCGGATCCTCGTGGCGAGGAGTGATAGGACAGCGGGCAGGGAGGTGTCATGGAGGGTGATCACCGTGTCTGGCCGCCTCAGCCGGGGCCGCCCAGGCATCGCCGTACCTCTCCAGAAGACACGGAGGCCGCGTCGGGCGCGCGCCGTGACGAGGAGCCACGGCGGGCGCGGCGCGACCGCGTGAGCCCGTACGAACGAGACCGGGAACGCTCCCGGGAGCCGGCGCGGGAGCGCGCTTCCGAACCCGGCAGGAGCCTGCTCGAACCGGACGGGGGCGGCCCCCCGGAGCCGTCGCCGCCGCCGCGCTGGGGACGCCAGGACGAGGACCGTCCGGAGCCCGGGGGGCGCGGGCGGGTGTCGCATCCGCTGGACCTGGAGCCCGAGGACGAGGACGAGGAGCCGTGGAACCCGCGGATCCGCAGGGCCGTCCCGTACGCGCCGGCCCGCAGCCTCGGCCAGAGCCCCAAGCGCCCCCAGGAGGTGCCCAGGGACCTGTCTCTTATTTAAATCTCCTCGCCCACGCGACCCGACGACAAGACGTCTGGCATCTTGTCTTTTGCTAAAAAAAAAATAAATTTTCTAAGGCCCACTGCACCGGACAAGATCATGTAGTACTCACTTTCCTTTAAGAAATAA
>NZ_VCKX01000079.1 GCF_005889725.1 Nonomuraea zeae | reverse complement strand
GGCGGTGCTGGGCTGGGCGATGGCCGACCACTACCGCACCGAGCTGATCGCCGACGCGATCCGGATGGCCGCCGGCACCGGCCTGCTCCAGAGCGGCGCCGTGTTCCACAGCGACCGCGGCTCGAACTACACCAGCGACGAGTTCGGCCGGTTCCTGACCGGCCTGGACATCCGCCGCTCGGTCGGCCGCACCGGCGTCTGCTGGGACAACGCGATGGCCGAGTCGTTCTTCAGCGTGATCAAGAACGAATGGCTGCACCGCTTCGTCTTCACCACCCGGGCCAAGGCGAGAAGCCAGGTCATCCGCTATATCGAAGGGTTCTACAACCGTCGGCGCCTGCACTCGGCGCTCGGCTACCGGCCACCCCTGGAGGTTCTCAACGAGGCCCTTTCAACCCCAGCGGCCGCATAGGCTGCACTCATAACACGGCTGTCCGGAATCACCGTGGCCCCTCAGAGGTAATGAGACCGACAGGCCCAGACAAACCGGACATCGTCTGTCGATTTCCGAAGTCGGCTGCACGGATGTCCGCACTCGCCTGCACAAAGTGCCTGACCGCTATCTGATGCTGGTGGAACAGTCACGTTTCTGGTGGTCGATCCTTCCGCCGGGGTGACGGTGGACGGTCATCGGGCCCCAACGCCGCCGAGATCTTGCCCGCCCGCATCGCGCCATCGGCATCGGCCAGCAGCTCCCGATACGCGGCCGGCAACATCGAAACCTTGCCGCCTGGCGCTGGTCGCGGACGAGCTTGTGGTGGCCATCCACATGGAGAAGGTGCGCGGCTGGTGGCCTTCGCCGCGGAGTACGGCTTGGCGGACCGCTTACAGTGCCGGGTGCGTGGGGGTTATCCTCGGGGGCCCTTGTAGCTGATGGCGGCGTCCACGCCGTCACCGCCGTTCCGCCGAGCCCGATAGGAGTCGCCGTTCGGGACCATGAAGGAGCCGCCCGCGGCGCGCCTGCCGACCGCGGGGACGTGGCTGCTGAGTCGGAGGTAATACCAAGCGTGACCAGGATCCTTATCGGTGCACCGGGAGTCCGGGACGCGGATCCGGGTCGCCTTGCGGACACAGATCTCGACCCGGGGGTCGTAGTCGACCTCGGTCATCTCATAGCGGCCCTGGCCGCCCTTCTCGGGTGCTCGATAGCGGTAGTAGTAGTCGTCAGGCATCTTCGTCAAGGCGTCCTCGGTCTTCTCACCCGCCGCGGGGATGTGGACGCTCAGGGCGCCCATGGGGAAGTAGCGCAGCGCGAACCCGGGGAGAGCGTCGTCACAGGAGCGGTACGACACCCGGACCGTGGTCCTCCGGTCGACACAGACCTCCACATAAGACGGCGGATCTGTCTCTTCGTGCTCGGCCTCTACCTCGTGCGTTGGCACCTGAGGGGTTGGTGTGGGTGTGGGCCGGGCTCGGTTCACCTCTTGGGTGCACGACGAGATCAGTACTAACAGAGGCAGGGCAAGGCAGGTGAGAGCTCGAGACGGAGACACTCATCCAGGATGGGGGATGCGGGTGGACCGGGTCAGCGGAAGCCGAGGATCTTCAGGGACTCTTGGCCGCGCGTTCGAGGACGCGGTAGACCGTGGCGCGGCCGACGGAGAAGACCTCCATCAGCTCAGCGATGGTGTACTCGCCAGTGCCGTGCATGCGCACGAGCTCGGCTTGCTGGCGAGGGGACAACTTGGGCTGCTTCCCGCGGAGCCTGCCCTTGGCGCGGACGATGGGCATGCCTTCGCGTGTGCGCATGCGCAGCAGGTCGACTGCACTCCCGAAAGCCGAGATGGTCGCGGATCTCGCCGCGATGACGCTCGATCGTCCGGCCTGACCAGTCGTACAGGCCCAGGCTGCTGGCCGACGTCTTGGTCTGCTTCGCGACGTAGTCAACCACCTCGTCAGGGAACTCGGCTCGCCCGCGCGGGAACCGCCCGTGCTGGGTGAAGTCACTTCAGCAACAGCGCGAAGGCCAGACGGGTGCCTTCCTGCTTTGCATTGACCAGGTCGACCTCATCGGTCAGCACCGTCCAGTGCTCGATGAGTTCATCCTTGCCAAGCGGCGGACGTTCCATGCCCATAGATCCGCAGTGGGCCCTTCGGCATTACAGAAGGTCAGGCTGGGGATCTTCGAGGTTTAGCGGCCCATGACACATCGGTTAACGGCACCCCAAGAAGGAGATCCGCGCCCGCCAGGCCGCGACCGGCGAGGCGTACAGCGCGGCCGCTCGTGCCCTCGACCGTGACCAGGGTCGTGCCTCCTTGGGTGTCGCCGCCGCCCGCGACGCCGGCGTCACCTGGGAGGCCCTCGCCCCGGTGCTACGGGTCGGCGACCGCCGCGCCGCCCAGCGCCGTCACGCCCGCCTGCTGCAGGCCGTCGCTCGCGACCGCCAGGCCCTCGACGCAGGCGAGGGCCTGGACGTCCCCCAGGACGTCCAGGACGCCTCTCAAGACGTCCCTGGGCCCGTGGGGCGGGGCTGGGACGACAGCGATCTGTGCCTATGGCGCGAGGACGGAGAATGGAGCCTGCAAGGCCCCGACGGCGTGATCGAGGTGTACGGATTCGGCTTCCTCGGCACCATCACCGCCCGGAATGTGACCGGCGCCAAGGCCGCCGCCGCGACCGCCGTCGAGGAACTGACCGGCCGCACGGTGACCGGCTGGGACCAGGACGAGTCCAGCCGCTCCATCCACGGCACATCGTCCTGGTTCCCATGTACGGAAACCCCGTGAGGTGTCAATAAGCGTCACCCCAGCTCAACGCCAACACCACGGCGCCGAGCTCGGCGCCAGCGAGGCCTCCGCGGCCGCCACGGTGCGGAGCGCTATCCCTGGTCAGAACCGCGCGGGCAGCGGCGCCGAAGCACATGTCGCTATTGACACGATGGTCATCAACCTCCCAACCCCGCTGTGGTTGCAGGGCGCGACCCTAACCGCTTCAACGCGACGATCTCAACCTGTGGGCTTCAGGGTGACGGTGGTGGTCGCCGTTGGGATGGGGTCGGTCGCGTCCGCTCGGTCGTAGACGCCGACCGCCCATGCCCCCGGACGCGATCTGGTCTCCTCGACCAGCTTCTTCAGGGCACCGGGCTGTCGTCTCAGGGGAATCTGCAGGTATTTGCTGTCGGTGTCGGCGGGCAGGACCCAGACCTCGATCTGTTGCGTGCGCTCCAACCATCCGGACGACACCGACTCCTTGCTCGAGTGACTGCTCGCGCCCTTCTGGCCACACCGTCTCGCGCCTCCGCCAGCACCGCCTTCCCGCCGGATGATCACCCACGCCTTTGGGTCGGTGCAGACGATCGTGTACGAGGTGAAGAAACTTAACGGCCGGAACTTCACGGTCTTGCCGGCGGGCATGGTGGCGGACGACCGGCTCGCGATCAATGGAGCGGGGGGCACGGCTCGCGTGTCTTCGGGCGGCAGACTAGGCGCCGCCGATGCCGTTACCCTCGCCAGCGGCTGTTCCGCCACATGGGCCGTACCCACCCAGACGCCCTGAACCCCCAAGAAGACGGTGGCGGCCGCGCCGAGGCCTGCGAGCGTGAAACCTGCCCTCCTGCGCCGTTTGGTGCGGCGGCCCCGTCGGACAATCTGCTGCACGTCAGGAGAGCCCGAGGCCACTCGCTCGACCAGAGCCGCGCGCAATTGCTCTTCGGTGTAGCTCATCGTTCCACCTCCGCTGGCTGGATTTCCGGATCGACGCGGAGCCGTTTCAGTGCGCGGCCGAGCTGCGTCTTGACCGTTCCGAGCGAGCATCCGAGCACCTCGGCACACTGGGTCAGCGTCAATTGTTCGAAGTAGTGCAGCACGACGATCGCCCGCTGCCTCTTCGACAACCCGCCGATGGCGGCCAGGAGCGCCTGCCGCCGTTCCACCTCGGAGGTGAAGTCGTGGGGGTCGGGATGGTCGAGCGCGTCCACGGAGGGCAGCTCATTGCGCCATTTCCGGCGCCACCAGGAGATGTGGGTGTTCACGACGATCCGATACACGTAGGAATCGGGGTTGGTCTTGATCCGTCCCCACGCCACCCATGCTTTGGCCAGTGCGGTCTGCACAACATCTTCAGCGGTCGCAAGGTCTCCCGTGAGCAGGAAGGCCGAATGTCGTAACCGGTCGTAGCGATGCACCACGAAGCTTTCGAAACCATCGTCCATCCATGAACTCCGTCCTCAAGATGTCATAGGCATTGACGCGATGGAGGGTCGGTTCCGGATGACAGCGAGTCCCGAGTTTCGTGAGGAGACGAGCCGGCGTGGCTACTGGCGATGTGTTGAGTCTCGGTCGTCCGCCACCCTATGGCCGAAGTCCGGGGCCGCTAGCTCGGGCGACAACGCCCGCGACGAAACCGCGGTGACGCTGTCCACGCTCATCCCCGAGGCCGGCGACTGGCTCGGCTACCGCTACGACAGGGGCGACTGCTGGGACGAGCCGACGTACGAGGACGCCCCGTACACCGAACAGTCCCTCGCCCAGTTGGCCCTGGCCGCCACCGCGCAAGAGCTGGCCGACTTCCTGATCGGCTTCGTGGCGGTCTGGTCGGACTACAACCCGCGTCCGGTCGAGGACGCGGCCCGGTTCGTCAGGCGGGCCCAGGAACTGCTCGACCGGGCGGTGATCGTGGAGAAGGTCGGCGGCGCCTCGTGGGAGGACATCGGGGACACCCTGGAGATCACCCGGCAGTCCGCCCACGCCAAGTTCCTCAAGGTCACCGAGGAGTGGGAGGAAGCGGTCAAGCGCCCGATCGTCACCGATGAGATGTACGGGATCAGCGGCGGGCTGGAGACGCGCACCTACAACCGGATGCCCGCCGGAACCGCCACGCCAGACGAGACGGCCGCTTACCTGGACAAGTGGGCGCTCGCGCACGCCCAGGCCGACGGCCGCGACGTTGGCGAGCGTCCGGTGTCCGGCGGGCGGGCGCGGATGACGCCCCTGGTCGAGATGATGAGTTTGTCGAGCGGCCCGCTGTTCGACGAGTTCGCCTCTCCGCCCCCGCACCTCCTGGCAGAGATCTCGCAGCGGGCCCGCGCCCCTCGCGGGACGCCAAGAAGCACGCCGCCGCCGCGCGCCAGAAGGCCGCCACCTACCGGGCCCAGGACGCCCACACCAAGTCGATCGCCGAAACCCAGGCTCCGGACCAGCACGCGGGCGAGCACGAACGGCGCTGGCCCAAGGAGATCTGGGGCCCGTACCGGACCTTCCCCGACCTGGCCACCGCGCGCGACTGGTGCGCCCACTGCAACGTCTGGATCGGCACTGTCACTGAGGCCGGCGACGACCCGCCATCACGCTCCTGACCACCACCGCGCTGCGAGGGACGGAAGGTTTAGTTACGAACTGCACGGTAGCTGCCGCTCCTGGTCGTACCGAGGGCACTGGCGGTAGTAGCTGGTGTCGAGATTGCGACTCGGGGTGGGTCGGCCATGCTGGGGCGCCAGCCCGACCAGTAGCGGGTGTTGTAGGTGTTGCACAGCGGCGCCCGGACGAATCCGTGGGTGTGGCAGTGATCCCATACGCGGGCCCGCGCGGTCATGCAGCTCGCACACATGAACTGCGAGGCCGCAGGCCAGCCCTCGCGGCCGGCGCGGTCCGCGAGGTAGCGGCGCTCCCGCAGCTCGCCACGGTAGATCACGGCGTCCGCGCTACTGCCTTTCGGGCCGTAGACGGTGAACGTGCGGGTGAACTCTCCGCGCTGATCCACGAGCACCTCTCCGACAAGCTCGAACCATCCGCCGGAGTCCTCCTCCCCGTGGTGCGTTCCCAGGCAAACGCAATCGTACTGGAGACCTTCGGCCGCCTGGCAGCTCCGGTTGCACCGCGACAGCTTGGACATGTCCCGGCACAGCACGACGTGGCCGTAGCGGTCGATGGCCGCCATCACCAGCCTGTTCAGGCAATTGCGCGGCAGATGCCAATACTCCCGGTCGTCGACGCGGAGACGGCCGATGCCCACGGTGCGACGCAGCCATGGGAGGTCATTCTCCCTCTTCGGGAGCTTGGCGATGACCTTCCCCTTTTTCCGTGGGAGCCAGATCAGCGCCGCCCCCGGTGGCATGACCACGCGGCCGTCCACGACGCGAACCTTGGGAAAGCAACCGTCCATGGCGGCACAGTGACAGGCAGGTCTGACAATTTGTGGTTGAGAAAATGCGTTCCGTAGTTGGGTCGACGCAAGTTCAGGCGATCGCCAGGCCACGCGACCGCGCCCCGGTCCGCTGGCGTGGTGCCGACCGGCGAAGAAAAGGGGGCGTCCCGGAAACGGTCGTATGCGGGACGGTTCCGAGGCGGTAGAGCCGTTCTCGCACTCGCCCAGGTCAGACGATCACGGTCTCTCCGGTTAGCGTCCCGAAACCCGTCCCAAAAATCTTGTCCTAGGGGTTGTGTTTCGGGACGGTTTTCGGGACAGGGTGAGTAAGCCCACCGGCTGGAGGGTGTCGATTTTCGGAGTCCTCTTCACTGATTCCCGAAGTCAACTGCACTGGTCATCGGTCATCTTGAACTGGCTGCTCGGTCGCTGCCGGCCTCGGTTCGTGGCCGCTGATGCGGGACAGGTGCAGGCGGCGCCGATCGCGGTCCAGGCCGATGACGGTGACCTGAACGTTCTCGCCGAGTTGGACGGCCTGTTCGGGTGTATCGACCTGGACATCGGCGAGGTCGTCCTTGTGGATGAGGCCATGAACACCGTGGGAGACCTCGACGAACACCCCGAACGGGATCACCTTGGTGATGGTGCCGGTCAGGTGCTGCCCCACCGCAGCGTTGTCCGCGAAGATCTGGAAAGGATCGGGGCGTTGTGCTCGCAGGGACAGACGTGCTTCGCCGTTGGTGGTATCGAACTGGAGGACCTCTCCTTGGACTCGCTGACCGACGTGTACCACGTCGGTCACCTCGTCGAAATGCTCCCAAGTGAGCTCGGGGACGGTGACGAATCCGACGCCGGGATAGGACGGGTGGGGCGGCCCGTGGTCCAGGGCGATGAAGACGCCGAAGTTCTGAATTTCGGCGACCGTGCCGGTGAGGACGTCGCCGCCACGCAGGCCTTTCAAGTACTGCCACAGCTCGGGATGCTCGGTCGCAGCCAAGGAGAGCCAGATGCGCCCGGCCGCGTTATCGACGGAGACGACCTCGGCGGCGACATGCTGCCCGACCCTGACCGCGTCAGAACGCTTGCCCTGCCACGGGAAGTCCCTGATGTGCGCGGGCTTCGATGCATGTCCGTCGAGCTGGATGCGAGGTCCGAAGGGCCGTTCGTCTGCGACGACTGTGCCCGAGACGGTGTCTCCGACAGCCGTCCCGTTCTCCGGCCGGGGTGCGGGCGGGCCGGAGGCGTCCGCGTTCCAGGAGGCTGGCAGCGGCTCGTCACACATCGCGCAGACGTAGTGGTCGTCTTTCACGATGTTGAGCTGGCCGCAGCTCTCGCAGCGCCGGAAGATGATCGGAACGGTGAAGCGGCCTGGATGATTGAGCCCGGCGGTGTCGAGGGCGGCCTGCACCGCGGTGTAGAAGCGGGCGACCTGCGGGTCGGACGGCATCTGGACCACCAGCACCGGGACCTCCTCCCGGTCGACATGGGACACGACGGGATGGGACCGCCGGAACTTCTCGATGATCATTGACTTACCGTTGTTCGTCGCCCCGATCAGCAGCAGGTTCGGCATCCGCTGCCGCTCCGGCCACGCGAACAGCTCCTCTAGCTCGGCCAAGGCCTGAGAGGCGGGGGTGTAGCCGATCCACCGGTCCGCCCGCACATACCTCAGCCGTTCGGCCGCCGGCAGCCGCGCCACCCGACGGGCGACCTCGTGCAGGTGCGACAGGTCCTCGGGGTCGGCGACCTCCGCCACCGTCACCACTGCTCGATCACCTCGAACGGCACCGCCGGCGCCACGGTCCCACCGTCGTGAGCGGGCGGCGGCATGAGGGTCGCCGGCACCGGTCGGACCGGGATCGCCGACCGGCGCTCCACGGCACGGCGGGACTTGCGCGAGGCGCGGGTCTTTCCTGCGGCGTCCTCGGTGATCTGCCGCATCTGCTCCACCATCGCGAACAGCGCGTTCTCATCCACCTGGTCCCGGCTCAGCTCCCGCAGCCGGGCGACGGCCGCCTTCTGCTCCCACAGGCTGATCGGCGGCCGAGACAACGTCCGGTTGGGCACCTGCAGATAGGAGGTGCCGTCGGGGTCCATCACCCAGATCCGCGAAATGTCGCGTGGGTCGCGGCGCAGCACGAACTTCTCCAGCTCACCGCGGCGGGCGATCCACGGCTTGAGCCCGTCGCAGAAGTACTGGACGTGATCAAGCGTGAAGCCCGTGCGGGTTAGCGTCCGCCGCTCCACCGGCAGGAAGTCGATCAGGAACGTCGTCTCGTTCGCGACCGTCACCGGACGACCTGCCTCGGCGACGCCCTGCTCCCACCGCCCCGCCGGGGTCTGCTTCAGCGTGCCGTGCACCTCGCCGTGGTAGACCATCACCGCCAACGCCAGCCACTTGTTCAGCTCGGCCAACGTCAGCACCGCGCTCGCCTGGCTGTCGTAGTCGCCGCGCTCGGCGGGATTGGAGAAGGTGGTGCCCGGCAAGTCGTGCACCATCTTCATCATCGTCCCGATGAGCCGCTCGATGATCCCGCCGAAATGCGGCGCACCCAGCGGCCGGTAGGACTGCTTGATCCCGTGCTGGTCACAGCCCCGCCGCAGCGCCTCGCTCTTGAACTCGGCGGCGTTGTCGGTGAAGACCTCGCGCGGCCTACCCGACATCGGCCAGGCCCCGCTCACCCCGAGCCGCTCCAGCCACGGCCGCTTGTCGGTGACCATGTGCGCCAGGCACAACCCCACCGACAACGCCGACGGCGCCTCCAGCGTCACCACCAGGCCCACCACACTGTGGGACGCCACGTCGATCGCGGCTGTGACGTACGGGCGGCCGATCGGCAGCCGATGCCGTTCATCCACGATCTCCAGATCCACCACCGTGTGGTCGATCTGCACCTGCTCCAGCAGCCCCTCGATCACCGGCGCCTCCCCACCCGCCGACCGCAACGCCCGGGCCGCGTCCGCGCCTTGCCGAGCGGTCACCGATGCCACGGGATCAAGCTGCCCGATCCGCCGCTCAAGCGTTCCCCGCGACGGCGCCGGCAGCCCCCTGATCCGGCACTGCCGGACGACCTCCTTGTAGACCGCCGTGACCGTACGACGCTGCTTGGTCAGATACCGCGAACGGATCACCTCCAGCAGCAGCGCCTCGACCTCCTCAGGAATACGGCCCCGGCCCCGCCCGCCACTCGACCGGCGCGGAAACAGATCAGAGGCCACCCCCGAACCCGCACGCCACCGCTTCAGCAACCCATACACCTGACGGCGCGATATCCCCAGCTCCGCCGCCGCCTCATCCGCTTCCGGGATCCGAACCCGCGGCTCCCGCGCCAACCGGCCGATCACCTCGGCTCGCCGGACAGCCACCGCCCACTCCTCCGCCGAAGCCGTCAGGACACCCAGCTCCGCCACGCCGTCGACCATGCCGACCTCACCGTGCAGTGAACACGAGTACAGACAAGAATCGACGGTAGTGCACAGGACTATAGAAATCAGAAGTTCCCGAAGACCTCTGCAATCAGCCCATAACCCCAGGTCGACAGTGAGCATGACTACGGGAATCGACATCGTCCGGCGGGTCGGCGCGGCGTGTCAGAACTCCTCATTTATGAGAATTGAAGGGCGACATCGTTCACGTGAGGTACGTACAGCTGGGGGTTACACCAGGGATGACGACGCCGGCGAGAGGAGGTGGTGCCGGTTCAGCCAGCTGGCGATGGCCTGGCCGATGGCGTGCGGCTGGTCCTCGGGGGCCTGATGGCCGGCGGGTCCAATGCCTTCGATTTCGAGGGCGGCGATGTTCTGGCGGGCCCAGTCCACGATCTGCGGGGAGGCGATACCGACGCCGTCTTCAACCGTGAGGAGCAGTTTGGGCACCTCTGGGCTGGTGGCGAGCCATTCGCCGTAGGCGTCCATGCGTTCGGCCACATCGGCCGGTTCGCGGTCGAAGGGAATCTCGCGCGGCCACTGGAGTAGCGGACGACGGGACGACGGGTCGGGGTAGGGCGCGCGGTAGACGTTGTGGTCGTGCGGGCTGAGGCCTGTCTTGATGGCGAAGGGGTGGGGCAGGGCGTACTCGATGGCGGCGTTCTCCTCCAGCAGCAGCCGCTCGCCGATTCCGGGGGTGCGCAGCGCCTTGGAGTGGTCGATCACGTCCTGCGGCAGTTCGGCCCACATCTGCGGCCGCAGGAACGTCTCCAGGAGGGCGACGCCGCGCACCTGGCCGGGGTGGCGGGCGGCACGGTCCATGGCCAGTGCGCCGCCCCAGTCGTGGCCGACCAGGACGGCCCCCTCCAGCCCCATGGCTTCGAACCACGCGTCCAGGTAGCGGGCGTGGTCGGCGAAGCGGTAGCCGATGTCGGGCTTTCCGGAGGCACCCATCCCGATCAGGTCCGGGGCCAAGACCCTGGCGCGATCGGCGACGTGCGGGATGACGTTGCGCCAGATGTGGGACGAGGTGGGGCTGCCGTGTAGGAACACCACCGGCGATTCCCCCTGCCCGGTCTCTGTGTAGGCGAGGTAGGAGTCGATGACGGCGACAGTATTCATGATCATTAGGCCCTTCACTGAATTGTGTCTGGACTCTAGATCTGCACCATCCCAACTGTCAACGTTCCAACTAATTATCTGGCAACCGTCACCGGCAGAACGATCAGACTGCTAGCATCGCGCCAGGAGGTGAGGCTTGTGCCCGACCAGGTGAGCAACGTCGTCGACGACGAGTCCGGACCGCTGCACGCGACCACCGGCCACCTGATGCGCCGCGTGTTCACCACCGTCACCGCTCATGCCGTGCAGGACGGGCCACAGTCGCGCGAGTTCGTGGTGCTCGACATCCTCGCCGACGAAGACTCCCCCTCACAGCAGGATCTCGCCCACCGGCTCGGCATCAACCGCACGATCATGGTCAGGCTGCTCGATCGGCTCCAGGAGACGGGCTATGTCGTCCGCACACGCAACCCGGCCAACCGCCGTACCTACGTGCTGTCGCTGACCGAGGCGGGCCGCAGCGCCCTGGACGGCATGCGCCACGCCGTCGCCGCCCGCGACGCCCGGCTCACCGGCGCGCTCACCGAGCCCGAACGGCAGCGCCTCACCGCGCTGCTGACCAAGGTCGTCGCCGACGACGGGCCATCCGCCATCCACAGCATCGAGCACCTGATAGCTCAAGCCCACTACCGGCTGCGCCGTCTTGGCGATCATCGGCTCGCGGCGCACGGCCTGCGCACCCGCCACTTCGCTTTGCTGCCCGCCCTGGACCGGCTGGGCCCCTGCCCGCAAGAGCAACTGGCGCGATACCTGCACCTGACCGAACCGGCGGCTGCATCACTCATCGAGGAACTGGTGAAGGCCGGCATCGTGTCCCGCGGCCAGGACCCCCACGACCGACGCCGCTATGCCCTTCAACTCACCGACCTCGGCCGCGCCCGCATCCCAGCAGTGCGTGAAGCCCTGGACAGCATGGAGCACGACCTCGACGACATTCTCGGCCCGGACGGCGCTCAGGAACTTCGCACACTTCTCACCAAGCTCTTGTCGTAAGGCGGATCGACACGCCTGCCACATCTTCCAGCAGTAGGGCCAACGCCCCCTGCCGCCAGCGCAACGCCAGTCGGCGGACCACGCCATTCGAAGGTGGTTACGCGGAGTCACGTGACCACGTTCGGGAGAAGACCCCCGCCACGGTAAGCCGCCCCGGCTAGACGCGACTTTTTCGTTCGGATGCTCAAACCCCCCTGGATCCCGCTCATGCTCAGCTGCCCCACGCACGGGCGCCGCCTCGAAACCGAGCAGGCATTCTGGCGCGCCGAGGCGCTGCGCCAGCCTGCGCCGGACCGTGCAGCGCCCGAGCACATCCTGGTTATGGATCGGCTCACGTTCCAGGGCCTGACATCCGGCACGGTCAGCCTGCCCTGCCGACCCGTGCACGTCGGCGTCTGGCTCCGGCTGCTGCGCACCCTGCTGGACGAGGCCAGCCTGTCCACCTCGCAAGTCCGCCGGCACTCGGCCGCCGCCCTGGTAGCGCCAAAATCCGGTCCGATCCTCCCCGAAGGCCGTCTCGCCTGCCCGATAGTGCGCCCGCCCCAGGTGGACGCGCAAGAGGGCTGAGGCAGCCGAGGCCCCGCTTGGCCGTATCTGGCCACCTGCTCAACCCGAGGGGCGCAGACTGTTTCTGATCACCCACCGCAGAGGCATGAACAGCTCCTACTCATGAGAAGGCATCCCACGTTCCGCACATGAGTCGGGCCCGGCAAGTCCAGGTCAGCGACCCCGGAGCAGCGCCCTGCCTGGCCCCTCCGACTAGACCTCCCATCGGCCACCCGACAGCCGGGCGGAGCCACGCGCATCCGTTCCGCCCAGACGGCCGAGGGATACTGGTCCTCTCGTTCCACACCGCGTCAGCCAGGGAGGCGGCACACAGATCCGCGTCGGTCAGGCCCCTCTTACCCAAGATCGCTAAGGGGATACCGAGGGGTTCAAAGACACCTTCTAAGCTTGTTCTTTATCCTCCGGATCGTTGTGCTGAGCTGGGATTTGATCGTTTCGCAGACAACGAGGCGGCCTTGAAGTGATCATGTGCGGTGCTGAGTCGCTGCCGATCACTACAAGGCCGTGAGGGTGAGTGTGCTGAACGATGCTGCCTGTGTCGAGTCCTCGATGGTGTTGTCCCGGTTCCGGAACGACGTCTACGCGTGCCTTCGCGCGCGGGGGGACGCGTTGTTCGAGCTGACCGACGCGCTGTTGTGCGAGCCGGGGCCGGTGCACTCGCCGGTGGATCTGACCTTGTCGCCGGAGTACCAGCGTGGGCACGGCGCCCTGTACGGCGGGCTCAACCACGGCCGGATCGACGTGGAGCAACTGCGGCAGGTGCTGGCCAGGCTGCCGTTACCGCGCTGGCCGGACGGGCGGATCGTGCTGGCGGTGGATGTGTCCCCGTGGCTGCGCTCGAATGCCACCTGCTCGGCTGAGCGGCTGTTCTGCCACGTCTACGGTCGGGCCAAGAGCGCCTCGCAGTTCATTCCGGGCTGGCCGTACTCGTTTGTCGCGGCGTTGGAGATGGGCCGCACGTCGTGGACGGCGCCGCTGGACGTGGTGCGGCTGGGGCCGGCCGACGACGCCACCGCCGTCACCGCGGCCCGGCTGCGAGGTGTGGTCGAGCGGCTGATCGCCGCCGGGCAATGGCGCAGCGGCGATCCGGACATGCTCATCGTGACCGACGCCCGGCTACGACATCACCCGCCTGGCCTACGTCTTGCGCGACCTGCCCGTCGAACTGCTCGGACGCATCCGTTCCGACCGGGTCCTGCGCCTGCCCGCCCCACCGCGACGCTATGACCCCAAAGGCGGTCGGCCGCCCAAGCACGGCGGCGAGTTCGCCCTGGCCGACCCTGCCACCTGGCCCGCTCACCAGCCAGCTCCGCCGCAGCGTGCGCACCGCGGCCGGACGTGACCCGAGCCCACCGCATGCGTGATCGACGCCCAGAGCATCAAGACCTCCCCCAACGTCCCCGCCGCCGGCCAGGGCTACGACGCCGGCAAGAAGACCGCCGGCCGCAAGCACAGCATCGTGGTCGACACCCTCGGCGTCCTGGCGGTGCTGGTCACCGCTGCCGGCCTCTCCGACGGCGCCGCCGGCCTGCCGCTCCTGACCCAGGTCGCCACAGCCCAGCCCACCCTCACCAAAGCCTGGGCCGACAGCGCCTACCGCACCACCGTCATCGACGGCGCCGCAGCGCTCGGCATCGACGTCGAAGTCATCAGCCGGGACCCAGCCACCAGGAGTTTTACCCCGCTGCCGCGCCGATGGGTGGCCGAGCGCACCCTCGGCTGGCTGATGCTGCACCGCCGCCTGGCCCGCGACTACGAAGCCCGCCCCGACCGCTCCGAAGCCATGATCCACATCGCCATGATCGACCTCATGACCCGCCGCCTCACCGGCGAGAACACCCCCACCTGGCGCGGCACCTAACCCGGGACCAGCCGCCCACTAAAACCGCTTGCGCGGCGTCGCGAAGGGCAAGCCCTGCCCTGAGAATGTTCTTGGCCGCGTTGACGTCGGCGTGCGCGGTGTGCCCGCACGCCGGATATCGGAACTCGGCCTGGGTGAGGCGGTTGTCCTTCGCGCAGTGCCCGCATCGCGAGCAGGTGCCGGAGGTGTCGCGGGGATCGACTGCGATCAGCTCTCGACCAGCTGGCCCAACCCTTCCTACCGTGCACGATGCCTCAGCCCAGAGCGACGAACCAGCGAGAACCTGCTTACCCGATCGCGGAACGCGGCACTAGGTGGAGGAGCGCTGGACGACCTGCGGGACGGCCGGGGTGAGAGCGACGACGTCGAGCTGATGGCCCGACAGGCCGGCGACGACCGCTTCGGCGCGCTGCCTGCCGGCTTGGTGCAGGTCGTAGCAGACAGTGGTGAGCGGCGGGGCGGTCAGTCGCGCGGTGGGGATGTCGTCGGCGCCGATGACGGCCAGGTCGGCGGGGGCCGACAGGCCGTGGTGGTGCAGGCCGGCCAGGACGGCGATGGCGGTCTCGTCGTTGAAGGTGCATACACCGGTGACGGATCGCTCGGCCCAGTGGCTCACGGCCTGGGCCGCGCTAGCGATCTCCAGTGTCGTGGTCAGCACGACGGGTGGGTCGATGCCGGCTTCGGCGCAGGCGTCGGTAACACCGCGCAGGCGTTCCCGTGCCATCTCGCGGAAGCCAGCGTGCCCGGGCGCGGCATAGCCTAGGCGCCGATGCCCGCGGCCGATCAGGTGGTCCGCCTGTGCGCGCCCGATGTGCCCGGTCGAGGCGGGCATGTCGGCGCCGGCTGGGATCACGACGCGGGCACCCGCCCGGTAGAGGGCTTGGATGGTGTCGTGGTCGAAGGGGTCGAACCCGATCACCGCCGAGGCGTCGACGCTTGCGCACACGTCCGGCAGAGGCCGCCCGTGTGCTCCGGCGAGGTGGGTGACCAGCGTCAGGCCGTAGGCGGCGAGTGCGGTGGCGAGCTCTTCGACGAAGCGGCTGATCCCTGCCCCGATGGGCAGGTCGGGGATGGACAGTAGGACGACGTCGCTGCGCCCTGCCGCGAGGGAGCGCGCCGAAGCGTGCGGCCGGTAGTCCAGGCGCTGAGCGGCCTCCAGCACGCGGCGCCTGGTCTCTTGGGTGATCGACAGCCCGGGCCGGTCGTTGAGCACGAAGCTGACCGTGGCGCGGGAGACGCCGGCGGCCCGGGCCACGTCGGAGCTGGTGATCCGCTTGGCGGGTCGCGTCATGCACCCTCTCCTCGAGCTGAGCGGCACGGCCTGCTGACCTTCTCATGGTAGAGCCCGCCAGGTAACGCGCGTAACCCGGGGAGCCGCCTCCCGCCGGGCTCGCCGAAGCTGTTGCGCAGTCGTTACGAGACGACGTCTTGCCCCCGCCTCGATACCCGCTGTTAACGTATTAACGCGCGTAAGTTACACGCGTTAACGACGTTGCCCTGCCAGTCCGCTGCGTGCTTCTGCCGTGCCGATTGCGGAAACCTGCCTCGCTTTGATGAGGCGCCGAGACCCCGAAGGATCTGAACGTGAGCGATCATCCCCAGACATGCATCCGGCCGGGGCAGCCGTGGCTCGACACCAAGGGCGAGCGCATCCAGTCCCACGGCGGGTCCATCCTGTACGTCGACGGCACGTTCTACTGGTACGGGGAGAACAAGGAGAAGACCGTCACCGGCAGCGGCATCTGGCACTGGGGCATTCGCCTGTACGCCTCCCGGGACCTCTACAACTGGGAGGACCGCGGTCTGATCATCCCGCCCGAGCCCGACGACCCCGCCTGCCCGCTGCACCCGGCCAAGCAAGTCGACCGGCCGCACATCATCCACGACCAGCGCACCGGCCGGTTCGTCTGCTGGCTCAAGATCATGGGCGCGGTGCAGGAGTCCACGGTGCTGGTCGCCGACGCCATCGAGGGGCCGTACCGGATCGTGCGGACCGGCCTGCGGCCGCTGGGGATGAGTGCCGGGGACTTCGATCTGGTCGTCGACCCCGACGACGGCAAGGGCTACTACTACTTCGAGCGCGTGCACAGCGAGCTCATCTGCGCCGATCTCACCGTCGACTACACCGACGTGAGCGGCTCCTACTCCACCCACTTCCCGCACCCGCATCCGCCGTACGTGCGCGAGGCCCCCGCCTACTTCCGGCGCGCAGGTAAGCACTATCTGATCACTTCGGGAACCTCGGGCTACTTCCCCAACCCGAGCGAGGTCGCCGTCGCCGACACCTACCACGGCCCCTGGACGGTGCTGGGCGACCCGCACCCGGGTGATACGACCGGCACCTCCTACCGGTCGCAGATCTCCTCGGTCTTCAAGCACCCGCACAAGAAGGACCTGTACATCGCCCTGGCCGACCGGTGGCTGCCGGACCTGCCCGCTGAGGTCTCCGCCAAGGTGCTCGACCGGATGGCGGCCATGTACGCCGGCGCGCACGACGATGGCACGCACGATGACGGCGCGGGTGCGGCCGATGCGCCGCCCGGCCTGCTGGAGCCGAGCACCGCGCTCGCGGACTACGTCTGGCTGCCGATCCGCTTCGACGGCGACCTGCCCTACCTCGACTGGCACGACGAATGGCGCATCGAGGATTTCGACTGATCGCACACCTGCCATCACCTGCTCGATGGGACGACCCAAAGCACCTGGCCCCGCGGCCCCTTTCCCCTTTCGCATCTCACCCTCTGTGAGGTTGTCATGGCATCCACCCCTGCCGACCCGCCACCCGTCGGCCCGCCGACCCTCGATTCCCCCCACGATCTCCCCGGCGACGCCACCGCCGAACAACCCGGCACCGATGACCTGCAGAAGGTGGGCGCCACCTACATCTGGCTGATCGTTCTGGCCAACTTCGGGGTGTTCATGGCGCTCGTCACGCCGATGGCCCTGTCCCTGGCGATCAGGGTCTCCCAGCTCGCCCCGGGCCGGGACGAGTACCTCGGGTACGTCATCGGCGCGGGCGGCATCGCCTCGGTCCTGGCGGCGCCACTGATCGGGATGCTCAGCGACCGTACCCGCAGCCGGTTCGGCCGTCGCCGGCCGTATCTGCTCGGGCTGACCGTCCTGGGCATCGTCGCCCTCCTGGTCATGGCGCAGGCCCCCACCATGCTCATGCTCGGCCTCGGCTGGGTGCTGGCGCAGATCGGCTGGGGGTCGATCCTCGCACTGCTGATCGCCTCGCAGGCCGACCAGCTGCCCGGGTCGCAGCGGGGCAAGGTGTCCGGTCTGGGTGGCATGGTCGGGCAACTGGCGCCGGTGGCCGGCGCTCTGCTGGCCAGCGGCCTGACCGGCAACACCCTGCTGCTGTTCCTTCTGCCGGGCGTGGTCGGCGCGGTGGCGATGGTGCTGTTCGTCCTCCTCGTCTCGGAGCCGGACAGCCGTGACCAGAGGTGGACCGGTGAACCGTGGTCGCTTGGGGCACTGGCCCGCACCTACGTGTTCGACCCGCGCCAAAGCCCCGACTTCGCCTGGAACTGGCTCGGCAAGTTCCTGTTCATGACCGGGCTCACCTTCAACACCACCTTCACCGCCTACTTCGTGGCCTCCCGGATGGGCATCACGGTGGAGGAGGTGGGCGGCCTGGTGGCGGTGCTGTCCATGGGCGGCATCGTCGCCGCGATCATCGGAGCGGTCGGTGGCGGCTTCCTGTCCGACAAGCTGCGCCGTCGCCGGGTCTTCGTGATCCTGGGCGGTTGCGTGTACGCCGCCGGCGCGATCACGATGGCGCTGGCGCCCGGTCTGCCGCTGATCATCGCGGGGGCGGTGCTCGGGAACCTCGGCATCGGCGTGTTCGCCGCCGTGGACCAGGCGATCGCGCTGGACGTGCTGCCCGACCGGGCCAACGCCGGGCGCTACACCGGCATCTACAACTTCTCCTCCACCATCGCCCAGGGGGTCGCGCCGCTGATCGCGCCGATCTTCCTGACCATCGGCGTCACCGGCGACGCCAAGAACTACACGCTGCTGTACTTCGTCGCCGCCGCCTTCACCGTCCTGGCCGGCCTGGTCGTCCTGCTGCGCGTCAAGTCCGTTCGATAAGAGCTCTGGAGTACGTGTGATCCGCACCTCGTTCAACGACGGCTGGCAGTTCCGGCCGAAGGTCAACCCCTTCGCCGAGCTGAGTGGCCAGACCCTTCCCTACCGGGAGGTGACCCTGCCGCACGATGCGATGCTGGAGCAGGAGCGGCGGCCGGACGGCGAAGGCGCGAACGCGTACTTTCCCGGCGGCGCCTACGAATACCGCAAGACGTTCTTCGTCCCCGAAGAACTGCGCGGCAAACGGATCATCGTGGAGTTCGAGGGCGTCTACCGCGACGCCACCGTGCACGTCAACGGCGACTACGCCGGGCAGCGGCCCTACGGCTACTCCTGCTTCCCCATCGTGGCCGACCCCTACCTGCGCTACGGCCAGGACAACGAGATCCGTGTCGAGGCCCGCAGCCACCAGGACTCGCGCTGGTACACCGGTGCCGGCATCTACCGCGACACCTGGCTGCTGGTCGGCGACGTGGTCCGGGTCGTGCCCGGCGGAGTCCGGATCAGCACGCCCGACGTGGCGGCCGGGCGGGCGGTGACCGAGGTCGCCACGACGATCGCCAACGACTCCATCGCGATCCGCACCGCCGAGCTGACCACCACGATCCGCGACCACGCCGGGAACGTCGTGGCCGTCGAGACCGCGCCGGTCACCGTCATGCCCGGCGCGACGACGACCGCCCGGCACCGGCTCTACGTGCGTACGCCGTCGCTGTGGAGCCCCGACTCGCCGCACCTGTACACCTGTGACGTCACCCTCGGCGAGCTTGATACGGAGAGCGTCACCTTCGGCATCCGCACCCTTCAGCTGGACCCCGAGCACGGCCTGCGCGTCAACGGCCAGGGCATCAAGCTGCGCGGCGCTTGCGTCCACCACGACAACGGCGTGCTGGGCGCGGCGACGTTCGCCCGCGCGGAGGAGCGCCGCGTGGAGCTCCTCAAGGAGGCGGGCTTCAACGCGATCCGCATGTCGCACCAGCCGATGAGCACGGCCATGCTGAACGCCTGCGACCGGGTCGGCATGCTGGTCGTCGACGAGACGTTCGACATGTGGACCTCCGGCAAGCATCCCTTCGACTACAGCCTGAGCTTCCCCGAATGGTGGGAGCGCGACATCGAGGCGATGGTGGCCAAGGACTACAACCACCCCAGCGTCATCTTGTACTCGATCGGCAACGAGATCCCCGAGACCGGCACGCCGGCGGGCGCGGCGCTGGCGCGCGATCTGGCCGAGAAGGTCCGCGCGCTGGACGGCACCCGTTACCTCACCAACGCCGTCAACACCATGCTGGCCGTCATGTCCGATCTGGCCAGGCTCAGGCAGCAGGAGCAGCCGGGGATCAACACGGCGATGGCCGACGCCGGCGACATGATGAACGCCATCGCCACCTCCGACCTGGTCACCCGGCGCACCGCCGAGGCCTACGCGATGCTCGACGTGGCGGGCATGAACTATGCCGACAGCCGTTACGGTCCCGACCGCGAGGCGTTCCCGAACCGGGTCATCCTCGGCACGGAGACCTTCCCCACCCGGATCGCGCACAACTGGGCGCTGGTCGAACAGCATGGCCACGTCATCGGCGACTTCACCTGGACCGGCTGGGACTACCTGGGCGAGGTCGGCATCGGCCGCCCGCAGTACGGCGAGCTCGACAGGCGCGCCTTCACCGCCCCCTACCCGTACCTGACGGCCGGGTGCGGCGACCTCGACATCACCGGCCACCGGCGGCCCGTCTCCTACTACCGGGAGATCGTGTACGGCCTGCGCACCGCCCCCTACCTGGCCGTCCAGCGGCCCGAGCACCACGGCGAGCCCTTCGTCGGCACCCCCTGGGCCTGGAGTGACGCGATCGCGAGCTGGACCTGGCCCGGCTTCGAGGGCGCGCCCATCACCGTCGAGGTGTACGCGGCAGCCGACGAGGTCGAACTGCTGCTCGACGGCCGCTCCCTGGGCCGTGTGCCGGCCGAGCTGAAAACCGTCTTCGAGGCGGTCTACGAGCCCGGCGAGCTGGTCGCCGTCGCCTACCGCGACGGCGTGGAGATCGGCCGGAACGTCCTGCGTACCGCATCGGACGCGGTAAGGCTGCACGCCGAAACCGACCGTCCGGCGATCACCGCGACCGGCGGCGACCTGGCCTACGTCACCCTCACCCTCACCGACGAGGACGGAACCGTGCACACCGCCGCCGACCGGCCGGTCAGCGTCGAGGTGTCCGGCTCCGGCGAACTGATCGCCCTGGGCAGCGCTGACCCGAGCACCGAGGAGCGCTTCGACGCGATGCGACGCCGGACCTATGAAGGCCGGGCTCTGGCCATCATCCGCCCAACCGGCACCGGGAAGATCCGGCTGCGCGCCTCCGCTTTCGAGTGCGCGCCGGTCGAGATGGTCATCGAGGTGCGGAGCGCATGATCGACCGTGAGTCCGTGGTCCGCCGCCACACTGTTGAGATCGCCCAGCCCGACCCGGCTTCGGTGCTTACTGTCGGCAACGGCGATTTCGCCTACAGCGCCGACGTCACCGGCATGCAGACGTTCACCGCCTTCCACGACCAGGCCGCCGCCCGCGCCGAAGGGCGGCTCGCGGTGAACACCACAACAATGTCGACCTGGGGCTGGCACTCGATGCCCAACCCCGAGGGCTTCGTGCTGGCCGACGCCATGTCCACGTACGAGACCGCGCGCGGGCCCGTCCAGTACCCGGACAAGTTCGACATGGCCGCGATGATGGGTGGCGGCGAGGTCGCCCGCGACTACCGCGCCGGAGCCTGGCTGCACGTCAACCCGCACCGGCTCGACTTGGGCCGCATCGGGCTCGTCCTGCGGCCAGAACCAGGAGCACCGGCGGAGACCGACCCCGCCGTCCTCACCGACCCGCGCCAGCGCCTCGATCTGTGGACGGGCACCCTCACCAGCGTCTTCACCTACGCCGGGCACGAGGTCCGCATCACCACTGTGGCCGATCCGCACCACGCCCGCGTCGCCTTCCGCATCGAGTCCGGCCTGCTCGCCACTGGCCGGCTCGGCGTCGCCGTACGCTTCCCGTACGCCAGTGCCGGCTTCTTCGAGACCTCCGACTGGACCGCGCCCGACCGGCACACCACCACACTGCAGGAGCTGGACGAGCGCGCCTGCCACTTCGGCCGCGAATTGGACGACACCACGTACGGCATGCGTCTGGACTGGTCGGAAGGGACCGTAAAGGCCGCGGAGGAGCCCCACACCTTCGAGCTGACCACCACGGCCACCACCCTGGAACTCGTGGCCACCTTCGCTCCGGGCGGGGTCCTCGGACGCGGCGAGTTCCTGACGATCCAGGGCGCCGCGATCTCCTGGTGGCGCCGCTTCTGGACCTCCGGCGCCGCCATCGACTTCGCCGGCAGCACCAACCCCCGGGCAGGCGAGCTGGAGCGCCGCGTCGTGCTGTCGCAGTACCTGACCGCCGTGAACTGCTCCGGGACCATGCCGCCGCAGGAGACCGGGCTGATCACCAACTCCTGGCAGGGCAAGTTCCACCTGGAGATGCACTTCTGGCACGCCGCCCACTTCGCCACCTGGGGCCGGCCCGAGCTGCTGGAACGCAGCCTCGACTGGTACCTGTCCATTCTCGGCCCGGCCCGCGAGAGCGCCCGCCGCCAGCACTACGAAGGGGCCCGCTGGCCCAAGCACGTCGGCCCGGACGGCCGCGAAAGCCCCTCCGACATCGGCTCGCTGCTCATCTGGCAGCAGCCGCACCTGCTCTACCTCCTCGAGCTCCTCCACCGCGCCGGATCCGAGGTGAACCGCTTCGCCGAGCTGGTGGAGGAGACGGCCGCGTTCATGGCCTCCTTCGTCGAGGAACGCGACGGCGTCTACCACCTGCCCGCGCCACTGATGCCCGCCCAGGAGTTCTACGACGCCAAGACGACCGAGGACCCCACCTTCGAGCTGGCCTACTGGTGGTGGGGCCTGGAGATCGCACAGAACTGGCGCGAACGCCGCGGCCTCGAACGGCACGAACGCCGGCAGCACATCCAGGACAACCTGGCCCGGCCCCGCCAGGAAGGGGGCCGCTACTCGGCGATCGCCACCGAGCCGTACCTGCGCCGCGACGACCATCCCTCCCTGCTGTGCGCCCTCGGCGTCGTCCCGCCCACCCCGCTCATCGACCCCGCCACCATGGAGGCCACTCTCCTCGACGTCCGCGACCACTGGGACTGGAACAGCGCGTGGGGCTGGGACTTTCCCGTCATGGCCATGACCGCCACCCGCCTCGGCCGCCCAGACCTGGCCGTGGACGCCCTGCTCGCCGACACCGCCAAGAACACCTTCCAGGCCACCGGCCACAGCCCGCAGATCGGCAGCATCCTGCCCCTCTACCTGCCGGCCAACGGCGCCCTCCTCGCCGCCGTCTCCCTCATGATCGGCGCGTTCCCCGCGGACGGGAGCTGGACCGTCCAGCACGAAGGCTTCACCGCATGGCCCTGAAATCACCTGTGCACCGGACCACCGCAGGCGCAACCACTGAGGACGGCCGCGCCACGGCGCACCCTGAAGAGGACGAGAAATGAGCACGATTCGCTGGGGCGTTGCGGGGCCGGGTGAGATCGCGGCCGGATTCGCCGAGGCGATGCGCTCGGCCAAGGGCGGTGAGATCGTCGCGGTGGCGTCGCGCTCAATCGAGCGGGCCACGGCCTTCGGAGACAGGTTCACCATCGCGCGCCGGTACGGCGACCAGGCCGCGCTGGCCGCCGACCCTGACATCGACATCGTCTACGTGGCCACCCCGGCCTCGCGGCACGAGCCGGACACCCTCGCCTACCTGACGGCGGGCAAGCATGTGCTGTGCGACCGCACGCTGGCCAAGGTGATCGCGAGCGGTCGCATCGGCGAACCGCTCCTAGTGGAGGCCGACTTCGGAATGCGGTGGCCGGTGCAACCGCAGCACCGGCTGTTCAACCCCGCGTTGGGCGGCGGCGCTCTGCTCGACCTGGGCATCTACCCCGTCCAGCTGTGCTCGCTCATCCTCGGTGCGCCCCAACACGTCGTCGCGGACGGCGTCATCGGCGAGACGGGCGTCGATGAGCAGATCGCCGCGGTGCTCCGCCACCCCGGCGGAGCACAGTTTCGCGCCGTGCTGGAGCGCATCAAGATACGCCTTCCGGTCGGCCGTCCGCGTACCCGGCCGGGCGCGGTGGCCGCCGACAAGGCGTACTCCTCCCGCGGCAACCCCGCGCCTACCTGCGCCGGCGCGGGATCAAGG
Organism: Nonomuraea zeae; assembly: GCF_005889725.1. GTDB lineage: Bacteria > Actinomycetota > Actinomycetes > Streptosporangiales > Streptosporangiaceae > Nonomuraea > Nonomuraea zeae. Next base: position 21,256 of record NZ_VCKX01000079.1, on the reverse strand, counting down.
CGGTCATCCCGGAGAAGGCCGACCAGGCAGCCAACCGTAAGAAGCGCGGCTCCCACGGCGGCCGGCACACCACGCGAGGACGACAGTGGCGGACGCCGACGTGTTGATCGCCGGTCTGTTCTCCGCCAAGCGGAAGGACCACACTGACCTCATGGATGATCTCGCTGCGGAGATCGCCGTGTTGGGTGGGCGAGTCGTCCGGCGGTTCGTGCAGCGCCGAGGCGTCTCGGGAGCAAGAAGGGGCAGGCTCCAGGGGGAAGGGCGAACATGGATCGGCCCTACTCAGCGCGAACGCTGATGAGCACGGGCAAGGTGCGAGAGATCGCAGATGCCCGTACGGAGACCCGGGCAGCGGCTGTCGTGTTCGTCAACGATCTGACCGGCAGGCAACGGACCGTACTGACCGATCTTCTCGGCTGTCCCGCATTGAGTCCATAAGGGCGTCAAGGGCTCGGTTCGTCCGAGGGGCGTCGCGTCAGGTCGCCGGGCAGGGATGTGGCGGGCTCCTGGAGCCGTACCGGGCCGGGGCCGTGGTCACGCAGGGCGTCGTCGGGGTTGAGCAGCAGGCACGCCTTCATCGACAGGCAACCGCAGCCGATACAGCCGGTGAGCTCGTGTTCGAGCTTCTCGATGGCCCGGCGTCGCTCCTCGAGTTGCTTCTTCCATGTACGGGAGACCCGCTGCCAGTCCTTATGGGTGGGGGCGCGATCCGTGGGGAGGGTGGCGAGGACTCTGGCGACGTCCGACAGCGGGATGTGCAGGCGCTTGGCCACGAGGATGAGGGAGATCCGGCGGAGCATGTGCCGGGAGAAGATGCGCTGGTTGCCGCCGTCGCGTTCGCTGAAGATCAGTCCTTTGCGCTCGTAGAAGTGCAGGGCGGAGGCGGGCACGCCGGTCCGGCGGACGATGTCACCGATCGTGAGGTGGTCCTCTGGGCTGGCGTGCACGGCGGCTCCTCGCGGTGAAGGCGGCGTCAGACGGCGTGGCGGGACCTGGCGCGATTGCGGATGAGGGTGGCGTCAGGTGGTGTGGCGAGATCTGGCGCGGCTGTGGATGAGGATGGCCACGACGACCGACAGCACAAGGCAGAGCAGCCCGGCGCCGAGCTGCGTGAGCTGCCAGGACCAGGTGAAGGCGTCCAGTTCCGCGGTTTCGGCGCCGGGAGTGAGACGCCCAGCGCCGACCTGGGCGGCGCGGGACGTGTCGCCCAGCCTGGCCGAAAGGAGGCCGATCAGTGAGGCGCTGAACGCGGCGATCACCATGGCCTCCGCCGCTCCACGCAGCGTGTTGAGGAATCCGGCCGCCATGCCGACCGCGTCGGCCGGAACCAGGGCCATGGCCTGGCCGTCGGTGATGCCGAAGGACGCTCCCATGCCAAGGCCGATCATCACCAGCGGCCCCGCGACGGCCGCGACCGCGTTGTCGGCGTTCAGCCCCATCAGCCACAGGTTCCCCGCCACCACCAGGGCCAGTGCGATCACCATCACCAGCCGGGCCGAAACCCCCTTGTTGACCAGGGTGACGGCGGCCATGGGCGTGATCAGTACGGGAGCGGTGAGCAGCAGCATGGCGACCCCCGCGGCGGCGGGCGAGAGCCCTGCCGCCGCCTGCAGATAGGTCGGCAGGAAGACCAGGACACCGAGGAACCCGATCGAGGTGGTCAGCGTCGCGAGGCTCCAGCCCAGGAAGCCGCGGTTGGCGACCAGGAAGGGAGCCAGGACGGGGGCGGCGCTGCGCCGCTGGGACAGGCCGAACAGCACCAGCGCGACCACGCCGGCGACGGCGGTGACCAGGATGACCGGATGTGTCCAGCCGAACGCGGGCGCCTCCAGCAGCGCGAACATCAGCAGGGTCAGCGCGGCGACGAACAGCGCGCTGCCCGTCCAGTCGATCGGGTCCGTGCCGGTCGCCCGGGACTCTCGGCTACGGGTGGCGCCCAGGGCGATCAGCAGGCCGATCACCGCGAAGACCGCGAAGCTCTCCCGCCACCCGGCGGCCGAGATCAGCAGCCCCGACAGGGTGGGGCCGATGGCGATGCCGACGCCGGCCATGGTGCCCATCAGGGCGAAGGCGCGGTTGCGGGCCGCCCCGTCATAGCTTGAGGCGAGGATGGCGCCGCCGGCGGCCATGATCCCGGCTCCCCCGACGCCGGAGACGATACGGGCGACGTCGGTGATGATGATCGCCTGGCTCAGCGCCGTCGCGACAAATCCGGCCACGAAGACCAGCGCCGCGGCGATGAACACCCGCCGGCGGCCGATCCGGTCGGCGGCCGATCCCGCGACCAGCGTCATGGCCGCGAAGGCCAGGTTGTATCCGGCGACGACCCAGTGCAGCAGGGATCCGGACGCGTCGAGCTCGCGGCCGATGCTCGGCAGCGCCACCGCGGTTCCCGAGATGGACATCGCCACCAGGACGACGCCGACCAGGACCACTGGAAGTGTCAACGGAGAGGGGCGATCCACCGCGGTGGGATGCCCGGACGGTTCTGTGGAGGTGTCCATGCTGTTCGCTTTCTCTGGTCCGGAGGCGGACGGCGAACAGCCCATCAGCTCAACTTAAGTTGAGGTCAACCGCGCTGGTGAGGGCCCCGATCCGGGCCGGGTCGATGAGCGCCATCGGGCGCGGAACACCGCCCTGGTCAGCGGGGTGCCACCGAGCGCGGCCGCCAGCCTCGTGATCGGCCATGGCTGCGACGCCGGGGACGGCTCGCCGGCCCACCGGCGGATCGTCCCTGGCGGACGGCGACGATCGGCTGCCCAGCACGACGGACACCGACTGGGTGACCTACGCCGACCACGTCGTGGTCGGCGCGGCCACGGCCGAGCAGCGGCTCCCCGCGGCCTCCATCGAGGTCGAGCGCGGCGAGGGTCTGATCGGCCGTACGGTGACACTGGAGGTCAGGCAGGTGGCGTGGTCGCGCGACGACGCCGCCCAGCCCGCGCCGAAAGGCTGGCAGTACAACGCGGCCGGCTTCGTCTTCGACCCTCGCCGAGGCCCGCGCCGACGCGGCCGAGGCGGGACAGTACGGCGGTCTCGAGGCGGAGATGACGGCCGGCAGCGCCGCTGACCTGGCCGCCAGGCTCAAGGCCGCGATGCCGGCCCAGAAGCAGCCGGCCGAGCTCCAGCCCCCGGTCCCCTGCGCGTAGGAGTCGCAGCGGGCGAGGCATCGCTACAAGGCGGCGGGCTCGCCACTCCACCCCGCACAGCCGGGCCGAAACCGTCCGAGGCCGCCCGGAAAGGGACGGCCGGAAAGGTGATTTTGTGGTATTTGTGTGATCTAGGCACTTGGTCAAGCAGGGAACAGACGTGATCCATAGGCGGCCGATGATCTCGCCGACGCTCGTCGGCCGCGCCGATGAACTGGCCCTGCTGACCGAGACCGTCTCCAACACCCCAGCGGTCGCCGTGGTCGAGGGTGAGGCGGGCATCGGCAAGACCCGCCTGGTCGGCGAGCTGTCCCGGACCGGCCTTCGCATCCTGACCGGCGGCTGCGCCAGGATCAGGGAGCCGTTCCCCCTCGGCCCGATCGTCGAGGCGCTGCGCGAGGTGTCCGATGACCTGACCGGCCTGTCACTGGTCGCGGGCGCGCTGCGCCCGATCCTGCCCGAGCTGGCCGAACGCCTGCCGGAGCCCCCCGAGCCGCTGGACGACCGCGCCGGGGAGCGCCACCGGGTGTTCCGCGGCCTGGGTGAGATCCTGCGCGCGCTGGGCCGGGCCGTGCTGGTCGTGGAGGACCTGCACTGGGCCGACGAGCAGACCGTGGAGTTCCTCGGCTACCTGCTGTCCGATCCGCCCAGGGACCTGGCCGTGGTGCTGACCTACCGCGCCGACGAAGCCCCGGTCGACGTGCGCGCGGTGACCGCCCGCCTGCCGCGCGCCGTCACCCACGCCCGCGTCCGGCTGACGCCCATGGACGTGGCGCAGACCAGGGCACTGGCGGCGGCGATCCTGGACACCGAGGAGATCTCGCTGGACTTCGCCGAGCACCTGTGCGAGCGGGCCTCCGGCGTCCCGCTGGCGGTGCAGGAGCTGGTGGCGCTGCTGCGCCAGCGCGGGACGCTCATGCACCGGGGCGGGGAGTGGGCGCGCAGGACCATCTCCAAGCTGGACGTGCCGGTGGGCGTGCGTGACCCGGTGCTGGAACGGGTGGGCCGCCTGTCGCCGCAGGCCGCGGCGGTGGTCAGGGCGGCCTCGGTGCTGCAGGAGCCGATGCCGGTCGAGGTGCTGGCGGCCACCGCGCGGCTGCCGTATGAGAGCGCGCTGGACGGGCTGGACGAGGCGGTGGAGCACGGCCTGCTCACCGCGCGCGGTGAGCAGGCGGCGTTCCGGCACGTGCTGGCGGCGCAGGCGGTGTATGAGGACATCCCGGCGGCCAGGCGGCGCGACCTGCACGCGCGGGCCGCCGCCGCGGTGGCGGCGATGCCGTCGGTGCCGCTGGGGCAACTGGCCCACCACCACCGGCGCGCCGGGCACATGGCGGACTGGGTGGAGGCCGCGGAACACGCCGCCGACCAGGCGCGGCGGCTGGGCGACGACGCCGAGGTCGTCAGGATCCTGGAGGCGGTCCTGCGGCACGCCCCGCTGGAGGCGGAGCACCGCGGGCGGCTGACGGCCAATCGGGCCACGGCGAGCTCATCCTCGTACCCATCGTGTCGTGAAGGGCAGGCGCGAAGGCCTGCCGCCGTCGGCGACCGCCGAGCAGGTCCAGCACGCCGCGACCTCCTCATCCGGCCAGACAGCCGTGGAACTGCAAGGGGTGCCTGGTTGGGCCGGTCCGCTCGCCGGCCCTCGGGGCTTGGGCGCGCACGTGCAGGGCCAGGTGCCAGCGCTGCCACCGTCCGGAGGGCGCATCGGTCAGAGCGCGGCGCGGTGACGCAGCCCGGCGCGGGTCACCGCGGCCAGCAGCAGCCGCGGCGACAAGCCTTCACCCACGCTCAGGGCGAGCAGCGAGCAACGGCGATGCATGCCGGCGTCGGCCCGTTAGGAGATGGAACGGGATCCGGCGGTAAGGGCTTTCCTGCCAGATCGCGAAGGGTGAAGTGCCTGCCCGCCGGGGACGGATTTCGGTCGGGACGACAGGGGATGAGTCGGGACGTGGGCCGACTCGATAACCAGCAATGACGCGTTTCCGCAGGTCGCAACTGGTGGCCCGCGCTATTCAACTCCGATGAGTTGTCGTTGAGGAAGGCGCCCTCGGAGGACCTGGGACGAAGTCAGGTCATGTTCCTGGCCTTGGCTGCGCGTCGGTCCTGGGCGTCGAGTGGTCCCTGCGCGCGACCGACGAGCCCTACTTTCGCCAACCGTTGATGGCCAGGTCGGAGTCGGTGGCCGCGTTCAGCAGCCGGCGTCCCCAGCCGTAGGTCATCGGTAGCCAGTTGAAGTCGTGATCCGGTCCGACGATGTCGGCCAGCTCGATCAGCTTCATCATCTCCACCACCGCGGCGAGCGGCTTGGCCAGCCGCCACGCGCTCCGCATCCGCTCCGGAGCGATGGTGTCTGCCCAGGCGGCGAAACAGACGTCGAGGTAGCTCGCAGCGTCCGGCTCGGGCGCGTCGAGCAGCCATGATGCCAGATCAAACAACGGGTTCGTGATGGTGGCGAAGCTCCAGTCGTGCAACAGGATCTCCTCCTCGCGCAGGACCACGTTGCCCGGATGGAAATCGCGGTGAACGATCGTCGCCGGGATGGCCGCCTCATCCAAGCGCTCGGCGCATTCGACCAGGTAGGGGGTCAGCGCCTGCAGCCGGTCGGCCTCCTCGCCGCTCAGCGCCCGATCCAGGTTCTTCGCAAGCTTGGGCGCCCGCCAGATGTCGTCGCGGGCCAGGATTGACCGCACGCCGTCAGCCAGCGCGGCCGGCGTGAGCGGGACGCACCCCACGGCGATCAGCTCGTCCCCGCGTCCGATGGTCTTCTTCTGCACCCTGACCAGCTGGGTCAGGCACGCGCGACGCCGCTCCGTGGAGACCGCCCAGGCATCCACGCCGCCGAAGTCCTCGGCGAGCCACCAGCGGTCACCGGGTGAGATCGCGATGATGGTGGCGAACGGCGCGACGCGCAAGGACGCCAGGTATCGAGTGATGTCCGGTTCGCGAGCCAGCCTCGGCAGGACCGCTTTCAGATACAGGTCACCCCGATCAGTCGGCGTGCGGAGCACGGCAGACATGCTCCAGTGCTTGATCTGACGGCTCGGACCGAGCCGCACGCGACCGGCAGCCCTGATCTCCCCGTCGATGTAGGACTCGGCTCGCTCGAACCAGCCTGGCCTGAACCACTCGGAGGCGAGCGGACGGGATCGCGCCGCCCGGCGATCGAGGACCAGGCTCTGCCCGCTCACCACATCATGCCCGTGCCACGCGAACCCATCGGCGCAGACCGGCCGCGCTCCGCCTGCCGCCAGCAGGACCACTGTGGTGAAGTCCAACGGCTCGAGGACCACGGTGATCAGCCCGAATACGCGGCGAACGCGATCGGTCAACTCGCTGTCCATCGGCGGCCACCTGACGTCGAACCGCATCCGCGGCAGCGCCGCAATGCCGCCGGCCATGTCGCACAGCACGGCACCGTCCCGGTCGACGATGACCAGCACGGCTTCCACGGAATCTGACGACATGATCAACCCTCCAAGGAGCGACGGAGTTCACGAGATAGCGAGTTGGCGTCGTTCATGACCACGGCAGAAAGCTCACCCATGAGCGGCATGATCACAGCTCGCCAGACCAGCAGGCAAAGGTGTTTCGGCTGGTGCCTCAGGTCATCCATGGACATCGCCGGGCCAGCGATAGCTAAGGAAGTGGAGTTGGCCTGGCCAACTCCCAACTATCCTCGCTGCTCCTTGCACGATCCTCCAATAGAGCCCACCCAGCTCAGGGCAGGAGACCTGCCGGCGCACGCACGGCCTGCCGCAGGCGGGCGGCGTCCTGGCTGGGGGGCACGCCGAACTGGCGGCGGTACTCCCGGCTGAACTGCGACGGGTTGTCGTAGCCGACGCGGTGGCCGACTCCGGTGACGTCTCCGGGGTGGGTGGCGAGCAGCAGCCGGGCCTCCTGGAGCCGGATCTGCTTCTGGAACTGGATGGGGCTCATCGCGGTCACCGCTTGGAAGTTGCGGTAGAAGGCGGAGACGCTCATGCCGGACTGCCGCGCCACGTCCTCGACCCGGAAGGGCTGCGCGTAGTGCTCGCGGATCCAGCGCACGGCCCGCGAGATGTGGCTGAGGCTGCTGTCGGCCAGGCCGAGCTGGCGAACCGTCGCACCCTGCTCGCCGGTGATCAGGCGCCACAGGATCTCGCGCTTGACCAGCGGGGCCAGTACGGCCCGGTCGCGGGGCTCGTCGAGCAGGCGCAGCAGCCGGACCACCGCGTCCAGCAGCGCGGACGGAGCGTCACTGACGGCGATCCCCGACGGCGCTCCCCCACCGCCCCGGGGGGCATCTCCGGGCCCGGCCTCAAGCAGCAGCTCGGCAACGGCGGACGGTTCCAGGACGAGACCGAACCCCAGCGCCGGCTGCTTGGGGTCGGCCTGGGTGAACTGCCCTGTGACAGGCAGATCGACGGATGCAACCAGGTACTGCCCGGGTCCGTACTCGAACACCCTCTCACCCAGGGCGAGGCGTTTGGCGCCCTGCGCGACGACCGCCAGGACCGTACCGGACATCGAAGGCGCCGGCGGATCAGGGCGGTCGACCTTCGAGATGAGGACGCCGTCGACGGCGGTGGTCCAGTCGGGCCGCGCATGGCGGGCCAGCAGGGTGCGGAGTTCTTCGAGGTACATGCGGCCATTGCAGCACCATTCAGCGCCGAGGTTCCCAAAGCCGCGAGGATCGTGCAAGTGCAAACGAGTATCGGTCTAACGTTTTCGCAGTTCAGCCCGCTTGAATGGAATCACCTCACTCCATCACCGAAGAGGAATAGAAGGAATCCATGATTGCCGACTACGGCTTCAGCGCCACCCTGACCGCCAGGCCCGGTATGGGCGACCAGCTCGTCGACCTGCTGCTGACCGGACTGAACGAGGGCAGCCCCGGCGCGAGCGAATACTGCCTCGTCTACCTCGTCTCCCGCTCCGCGTCCGACCCCGACGTCGTCCACGTCGCCGAAGGCTGGACCAGCGAGGAGGACCACCATCGCGTCTTCGCCGGTGAGGCCGCCCAGGCCATCGTGGCGCAGATCGACCCGCTGCTCGCCAAGGACGCCGAGTACACCGACTACGTTCCGGTCCGCGGCAAATCCGCCCTCTGACCCGCCGAACACCCCACACCCCGGCCTCGGCCACCTCGGTGAGGCGGCCCCGTCCTCGCCCGACCGTCCCGCCACCACCCACGAAAGGCAACGACCATGACCACAGCACGCCCCTCCCTCGACCCCGAACTGCATGAACTCCTGGCCGACATGCCGCTGATGTCCCAGCTCAGCCCGGAAGTGCTGGCGCAGGTACGCCCCTTCTCCTCGATGCCCGTCGAACCCCTCCTCGAAGGTCGCGCCATCGACCGGCGCGAGGTCACCGTCGCGAGCCCGGACGGCACCCCGATCCCCTTGTCCGTCTTCAGCCCCGCGAACAGCGATCGCACCGCTGCCGCACCCTGCGTCTACTGGATGCACGGCGGCGGGATGGTCATGGGCGACCGCTTCTCACAGATCGACATCCCCCTGGAGTGGCTCGACGAGTTCGGCGCCGTCGTGGTCTCCGTCGACTACCGGCTCGCGCCCGAGTCCACCGGCACTGTCCCGGTCGACGACTGCTACCAGGGACTGCTCTGGATCGCCGACCACGCCGCCGAACTGGGCATCGACCCCGCCCGGATCATCGTCGCAGGCGCCAGCGCGGGCGGCGGCCTCGCCGCCGGCGTCACCCTGCTGGCCCGCGACCTCGGCACTCCGCCGATCGCCGCCCAAGTCCTGATCGGCCCCATGCTCGACCACCGCAACACCACCACCTCCAGCCTCCAGCACTCGAACGGGCCCGGCGTCTGGACCCGCGAGATGAACGGATTCGGATGGCGCTGCCTCCTCGGCGACCTCACCGACGACGAGGTACCCGCATACGTCTCACCCGCCCTGGCCGACGACCTCGCGGGCCTGCCGACCACCTACATCGACACCGGCTCCGCCGAAGTCTTCCGCGACGAGGACACCGACTACGCCACCCGCATCTGGGCGGCCGGCGGCCAGGCCGAACTCCACGTCTGGGCAGGCGGCTTCCACGGATTCGACGCCCTGTACCCGCAGGCACACATCTCGGCCACAGCCCGCCGAACCCGCACCGACTGGCTCGCCCGGCTCCTGCCCACGAACGCCGCCGCATAGGTGAAGTCGACGAGTTCCGGTCATACGCTTCAGCCTTGGCCAAGACCTCCGCGTCTGCGGTCTCCGGGCGCGAGCAGGCTGGTGACCTCGGCGATCGCCTCCGCCGAGAGGTGGAAGTAGCGCCGTACGTTCTCCGGCTGCTTGTGCCGGGACTTCGCCATCAGCATGGGCAGGCCAGCCCCGGCCTCGCTGAGGTGGGTGAGACCAGAATGGCGGTATTCGTGCAGGTCCCAGCCTGTGACCGGCGCCCCGCCGACTGCGGTGTGGGCGTCGAGCAGGGCGCGGGCCTGGAACGGCTCGCCGAGTTGCTCGGTGAGCCCGGCGCGAGCGGGCCGGACACGGGCGGCGGGGCGGTGGTGATCTGGGCGCTGGCCGGCGCACCCGGGGTGGGCAAGACCCTGCTGGCCGCCTGCTACGCCTGGGCCAGCCAAGCGGCGCGCTGGCCGGTGGTGGCCTGGATCGCCGCCGAAACCCCCGACCAGATCCTGGCTGGGCTGGCCGCCCCGGCTGAACGGCTCGGCGAACGCCGGCCCGATGACGACACGATGGTTGTCTTGGGTTCTTGACCGCTTGTCGCAGGTCAGAACGATATGATCTTGTCAGGCACGCAAGGCACGTTGACCGGCCTTGTAGGCCTGTTGCATCGAAGGAGTGCCCGGGTGTTCGGCGACGCCGGGTGATGACGCGGTCGATGGCTGAGGCGTAGGCGCGGTGGGTCTTGGCGTTTGCTGCGCGCGGTGTGGCCTGGATGGCGGCCGCGGCGAGGGGCGACCTGCCGCCGCGCAACGCGGTGATCTTCGGTGCCACGCTCATGCCGGTCGCCACGTGTGAACAGCGTCCGGGCGCGATGTACCGGATAACGGGCCCAAGTCGCGCAGCGGCCGGAGAGTGAATCGCCCGCTCAGTGCGCTGTCATGATCGCTCATGGACGGGATATCCGGCCATGAGCGCGTACACGGTGCGGGGTCGGCCAGCTAGGGCAGCTTGTTCCATGCGCCGATCACAGGCCGATGATCTGGACGGCGATGGTGCCGTCCTGGGCGGTCAGACCCCCGGAGGCCAGGCATTGCAGCGGGTTGACCACGTAGATCCAGGTGAAGACGGCGGTGGCGCCGGTGAACTCGCCGGAGGTGATGGTGCCGGTGCCGATGGTCTGCAGGATGCCGCCGGTGATGGTCAGCACGTAGGTGAGGCTGGCGGTGGAGGTCTGGCTGTTGTTCCAGGTGACGGTGAGCGGGCCGGGTCCGATTTCGGCGTCGTTGCAGGAGGCGTCGGTGATGGTGCCGCCATCGTTCCAGGAGCCGCTGTTCAGGGTGGTGTCGGTGGAGGTGCAGGAGGACAGGGTGCTGGCGTCGGTGCCGGTCACGGTTTGCGGGGTGAAGGTCAGGCCGGGGCTGTAGGTGGCATGGCTGGTGCCGGTGCAGGTGGTGGAGGAGGCCGCGTGGGCTGCGCGGGGCAGGGCGATGGCGGCGGCCGCCAGGACACAGGCCAGCAGGGCGGCCAGGAGACGGCGTCGCGGCCCGGCGATCGCGGAACGCGGGCGATGCTGTTCCAGCATGGTTACCTCGTTTGTCCTGTTCGGGTGGCGGCGGGTCAGGTGATCGTCAGGGTGACGGTGGAGTAGATGCTGGGGACGGTGCCCAGGCCCGCGGTGCACAGCAGGATGTTCGCCGACGGCGCGACGTTGACCTGCAGGGCGCTGCTGCCGGCGAACAGGCCGGAGGTGACCGTGCCGGTGATGGTGAAGACGATGACGGCGCCGGCCGTGCTGGTGGTGGTGTTGCCGGAGACGGTGGAGGTCTGGCCGGTGTTCCAGGTGATCGTGTAGGTGATGCTGGAGGCGGTGAGCAGGTCCAGGCAGCTGCGTGGCTGGGTGAGGAGGGCGGTGCGGGTGCCGGAGGTCACGGCGGGCTGGGCCAGCGATACGCAGGGACCGTATTGGGTGGAGCTGGACACGGTGGTGCTCTGCGGGGTCGAGGTAAGTGGCGGGTTGAAGGTGGCGGTGTTGCTGCTGGGCGGGGTGCAGGTGACGTCCCCGGCACTCGCGGAAGTGGCGCTCACCGGGGCGGCGGTGGCCGGGGTGAGCAGCATGACGCAGGTGATCAGGCCGAGCAGGGCGGCGAGCGTGCGCGTGGGGTGGGCCATGACGAGACTCCGTTCGATGAGGCTCCGGCGTCGGCCGCTCCGGACCTGTCCGGGCAGTCCTTTCAGGGCGGCCCGGACAGGAGGTCCGGCGGGGCGGGGTGGAGAGGGGGTGTGCCGGCGGCAGCCAGGCCCCCCCCGTCGCTGTGGGGGTCAGCAGCTGCTGGTGGTGTCGCCGCCGTCTGCGGCGCAGGTGTCGGAGCCCAGGCCGCCGTTGGCGCTGTCGCCGCCGACGCCGTCCTGGACATCGATGCTGTCGTTGCCGACGTTGCCGCTCATGGTGTCGGTGCCGGTGTGGTCGATCAGGGTGTCGTCACCGTTCTGGCCGTCGAGGGTGTCGTCGCCGGGGCCGCCGTCGATGGTGTCGCTGCCGTTGTCGAACAGGTGCAGCAGGCCGCCGAGCAGGGTTTCGCCGTCGTTGGTGTCGTTGCCGGGGCCGCCGAACAGGGTGTCGGCGCCGTTGCCGCCGCCCATGGCGTCGTTCCCGTAGTCGCCGTAGAGGGTGTCGGTGCCGTTGCCGCCGTCGATGATGTCGTCACCGAGGCCGCCGGAGATGATGTCGTTGCCGTTGCCGCCATTGATGGTGTCGTTGCCCTCCAGGCCGCAGATCACGTCGGCACCGCTGGTGCCGTTGAGCGTGTCGGCGCCGGAGGTGCCGGTGATCGTGCAGGTGGGCAGGATCTGGACGTTGAGTACGGCATTGCCTTGCGAGTAGCTGTGGGCGCCGCCGTCCTGGTTCCAGCCGCCGATGCGGATGAGATAGGTGGTGGAGGCGCTGGCAGAGAAGGACAGCGTCGAGGGTCCGCCGGGGGCGATTCCGTCGTCGTTGCAGGCGATCTCGGTCAGCGAGCCCAGGCTGGCGCCGGTGTAGGCCGTAAGGACGGTGTCGAAGTTCGATCCGGCGGTGTCGGCGGTGACGGTGGCGGCGGCCGGCAGGGTCAGCGAGTACCAGACGGTCTTGTACGCGAGGCTGTTGTTGGCGCAGGACCCGGTCGGAGCGGGTTCGCTGCCCTCGGTGGTGGCGTCGACGGTGCTCACGTTGTCGGCGAAGGCCGTGGTGTGGGCTTGGGCGTTGGCGAAGTCGTCGTTGGCCGGGGCCACGGCCCAGGCCGGTGCGGCCGTAGAGGCGACGACCGCGAACCCCAGCGCCACAGCGGCGATTACGGCGACCAGCGGGTGCCTGGTCCGTGCGTTGAAGACGTGCCTGGTGCGAGGCATTAGGGAGCCGATGATGTGCATGGATTCCCCTCCAGGAGGACGTGGGGGCACTTCGGGCTCAAACCAGGGCCTGCGCCGGTCGGATCAGGGAACGACGAGGATCTGCGCGGCCACGGTCCCGTTCTGGCCGGTGATGCCGGTGCTCAGGCACAGCAGCGGGTTGGGGACCGTGTAGACCCAGACGATCGTGGCGGTCCCGCCGGTGAACTGGCCCGACGTCACCGTCCCGACGCCGGTGACCGTCTCGATCCCGGCGACGATCACGTCGGTGAACGTCATCGACATCGTGCTGGACTGGCCGTTGTTCCAGGAGATCGTGTACGCCGACGGCGGGAAGACGCCCCCGCCGACGCAAGACGCGCCGGGCAGTGTGATGTTCGTCGAAGAGGTGCCCGCCGTCAGCGTGGGGTCGGTGGAGGTGCAGGAGCTGTAGGTGTCGCTCTCGCTGTAGCTGACCGTCTGCGGCGTGTTCGTCAAAGGTGGCGAGTAGGTGACCGCCGAGGTGCCCGTACACGTCGTACTGGCCGCCGCATGTGCCGGCGGTACCGACACGTTGAGCGCCGCCACCGTCAGCATCGCGACGAGAAGCCACTGCGCCAAACCGTGCGCAGGACGCCACAACGAGGACATCCGCATGATCGCCTCACAGGGCTCACGGACCCGCCACCCAAGGCAGGCCCCGATCGGCGGACGCGGCCTCGGGCACGCCCGTACTACCCGGCCCCGGCCATCGCAAGACGACAGCCGGCTGCCGTCCCTGCGCTGGTCCAGGGCTATCCGACGGCGAGCCCGGATATCCGTGCCATGGGCTTGCCGTCTTGTTCCAGGCACCTCTGATCCGTCAGCGCAGACCTCCCGGGCCGGCCGTTTCCGGACGGCGATGGTGGGTGCGGTCCTAGTGCAGGTGCAGGTACCTCGGGCTAGTGTGCATGCCGCTCCACCCCCCAACAAGGCTCCAGCGAGGCCGCCTCGCGTGCCGATGCGCTCCTTCGGACCGTCGCGGCCGCCGGCCCGCCGACCACTTCGCACCCCGGCCGAGCCCCCACCAGCGCAGCAAGACAGCGGGCGCGGCCCAAGCCGGGCACCTTGCCCATGCATCGACACGGCTGGTGCCGCGGCCCGTGTCCGGTGTTGGACATCAGCGGCGGCTGCAGACACGACCAGAACCCTCGTTTTCTGACTCGCCGAAGGTCGATGCCTTCTCGGACGTCCCCGCAAGCGGCAGGGCGGCCAGCGAAACCGTCGGTGCCAGACCGTACGCTCGGTGCCCCTTGAGTTGAGGCACCGCTTCGCGCCGCGGTGCTCCCTTCTTGCGTGCGGGAGGCACCCTGCATGGCGCGAGGCGATCGAGACGACCGGATAGTCCATCCGCCGCTTCCGGCGCGGCGTTGCGCGAAACAGGTGGCCTGATGGAGGTCGTGCTGGCGCGGCGGTCGCCCCCGCGTAGCACCGGCGCGAGGGCTTCCCAGGTGACGCCGGCATGAGCGCGGCGCCGAAGTCTCCGCCCTCCGCGGCGAGCACGTCACGCTCGCCGCGGGGATCGAACCCGGTCGCCGACACCTCGGCCCGGAACGGGCGACAGCGGGCTACATGCTCTCTCTGAGAGGAAATCCACAGGCATAAGCAGGCACGCTAGGGCGCTCGACCAGGGCAAACAGCCCTCGTCGCCAAATCGTCTATCTGGCGCCAAAATCCGGTCCGATCCTCCCCGAAGGCCGAACCGACTCGGGTGAAGTTTTGTCGTGCGCGTCGGCCGGGTCGATCCAGCGGCAGGCGGGGGTGTGCTCGCCGGACCGGCCGACGGCGCGGTGGGCGCTTCGCGCCCGCGCATTAAGCGCGGAGGGTGTCGATCAGGGCGTCGACGGCAGCGAGTGCGGCAGAGGTGTCGAGCCCGGCGCGGGAGACCAGGGAAAGGCCCTGGACGGTGAACAGCAGGAGCTGCGCCTGGGCCTCGGGGGTGGCGGCCTGGGTGACCTCGCCGCCGGCCTGCGCGCGCCGCAGGGCGTCGGCGACGATCTGGGTGAAGCGGCCGTGGGAGCGGGCTACGATCTCGCGGGCCTCGGCATCGTGCGGGACCAGTTCGGCGGTGGTGTTGCCGATCATGCACCCTTGCGGAACGCCGACGTCGGAGGCGTACTCCTGCGCCCGGGCCGGATGGGTGAGCACCTCGCGCAGCGCCGGCAGCACCGGCCCGGCCTCCAGCGCCGTGGTCAGCCGGCGCTCGTAGGTGTCCCAGTACAACTGGACCGCCGTCAGGTAGAACTGCCGCTTGTCGCCGAAGGCGCCGTACAGGCTGCCCCGCTCCAGGGCCAGCGCGTCGACCAGGTCCTGAACGGAGGTCTCTCCGTAGCCCCGGGACCAGAACAGCAGCAGCGCGCGCTCCAGGGCCTGGTCTTTGTCGAATGCGCGGGGGCGTCCTGTCCGTGCCATATCCCCAGGGTACGACTTTTTGACCGCTTGCACGAAATATCGTACGGTGACGGCTGAGCGACTTATTGAACGACTACACGGAAGTCAGCCCGGCGCATGAGCGTACTGGCGGACGAGAGGCAGGACCCCCATGGACTTCAACGGGAAGACGGCGCTGATCACCGGATCGGGCGCCATCGGCGGGCTCGGGCACGCGACAGCGAGGATCCTCGCCGCCGGCGGGGCCAACGTGATCATCACCGGCACCGACCCGGAGCGTGGCGCCCAGGTCGTGGACGACGTGCGGGTGAGCACGGCCGGCACCGTGCGCTTCATCCCCGCCGACCTGGCCGACCCGCAGGCCGTGCAGCGGCTGGCCGAGGACGCCGGCGCGGTGGACATCCTCGTCAACAACGCGGCCGTCGTCCCGTTCAGCGCGACCGCCGACCAGGACCTCGCCGGCTACGACGCCGCCTTCGCGGTCAACGTGCGCGCGCCGTTCATCCTGGTCGCCCGGCTCGCGCCGAAGATGGCCGCCGGCGAGGGCGGCAGCATCGTCAACGTCAGCTCCACCGCGGCCGCCCTGGGCATGCCGGCGATGGCGGTCTACGGCGCCACCAAGGCGGCGCTGGAGTCGCTGACCCGTACCTGGGCGGCCGAGTTCGCCGCCTCCAACGTGCGCGTCAACGCCGTGGCGCCCGGCCCGATGACCACCTCCAAGGTGGTGGCGGCCATGGGCCCGGACCTCGGCGGTCTGGGGCTGACGACCGCGCTGAATCGCGCCGCCGACCCGGCCGAGGTCGCCCAGGTGATCGCCTTCCTCGCCGGCGACCAGGCCGGCTACGTGACCGGCGCCGTCGTGGCCGCCGACGGAGGCCGCACCGCCATCTGACCGGGGACGTGCTCCGGTCCCCCTGCACAACCACCGTTACCAGAACCACGCGCTCGGGCGCGAGTGAGGAGATTGAGGTCAATGGGCCGTCTTGAGGGCAAGTACGCACTGATCACGGGAGGGACGAGCGGCATCGGGTTCGAGACCGCCCGCGAGTTCCTCGCCGAGGGAGCGGCCGTCGCGATCACCGGCCGCTCGCGCGAACGTCTGGAGGAGGCCGCCCGGCGGCTGGACGGCCGGGTGCTGCCCGTGCTGTCCGACGCCGGCGACGTGCCCGGCCAGGCGGCGCTCGCGGCGCGGCTGCGGCAGGAGTGGCCGCGGCTCGACGTCGTGATGAGCAACGCCGCCGACGTCACCCACCTGCCGATCGAACAATGGACCGAGGAGGCGTTCGACCGGCTCGTCGCCACCAACCTCAAGGGGCCGTTCTTCCTGATCAAGGCCCTGCTGCCGCTGTTGTCCCGGCAGGCGTCCGTCATCCTCGTCGGTTCCGTCTCCGCCTTCATCGGGCACGAGAACGCGGCGGTCTACGGCGCCGCCAAGGCCGGCCTGCTGTCCCTGTCGCGCGGGCTGACCTATGAGCTGAAGGACCGGGGCGTCCGCGTCAACGGGCTGAGCCCAGGGCCGACCCTCACGGACACGTTCGCCTCACTCGGCCCCGAGCGACAGGCCGCCCTGTACGACGAGTTGCGGCGGACCGTGCCCCTGCATCGCATCGGCACCGCCACCGAGCTGGCGAAGGCGGCTGTCTACCTGGCCTCCGACGAGTCCGCGTACACCGTCGGCACCATCCTGCGCGTCGATGGCGGCATCGGAGAGCTCGCCTACTGACCTCGATTCGTCAGGACTGGTGAGTAGGCATAGAACTCCCGAAGCCACGGCGGGCCGCCACTCTGGGGCACAGGGGGGCCAGTGGGGGAAGTAGCCACCGCCCAGGTAGTGGCCCCGCAGCGCTACGGGGGCACGCTCAGACAGTCGCCGAAGGCGTAGCGCCGGCCGGGAGGGGCGAAGGTCGGGTCGGTGAGCAGTCGCCAGCCGTCGAACTCGATGAGGACGGTGGGGCCGCCGATGTGGGTGAATCGCACCTGCGTCATGGGATCAGCGCCAGTGGTTGTTGGCCGCGATGGTGGCGAACTCCAGCGCCACCACCTGGGGCGGCGGCGATCCAGCCCAGCGGGCCGCCGCCGTGGCGCGCCCGCCCGGCGTGCAGAGTCTCCGGGTCGGGCTGGATGGCGTGCACGCACGGTGTGGCGGGCCAGCGTGCCGGCGAGGGCCGACCCCGTCCGGGGGTGGCGCCGCCCGGCGTGCCAGCCGGCCGCTACGCGTGCCGTCCGCTGCGATGGTGGCCGGCGCCCACGCTAGACAGGGGCGGGCGCCGGAGGGCGCAGATCCTGTGGACGGCCGAGGACTGGGCCGCGGTGAGGATCTCCCCATCCAGCGGGAAGAACAGGTCGGGGTCGTGCGAACCGGCTTTTGGGGGCGCGCCCCCAAAAGCCGGCCCCCAATGTCAGGAGTGGTCCATGGCCCAGGCGAGTGCGTGGTCGGCGGCTTCTTCCCAACCGGCCTGAGCCGGCACCTCTCCCCCGACGTCAAGATCGCCTTGCGCTTGGCGCCGATGACCCTGCGCGCGCCGATCGTTGACGCGCTGCTGGTTCTGGGCGACGACCCCCCGAAGCCGTACCATACGCCGAGATCCCCGGCGCGTACGAGCTGATCACGCTGACCTACCGCGCGCTCTACACGCACAGCCCGGAGGAACTGGATCACGTGTCGATCTGGGTCCTTCACATCGACACCTGAGCGACGGAAACCGCTGAGATGGCCCAGGATCCCCTGCACCGCTCCTGGATCTCCTACCATTCGCCGCCCCGAGTTCGCCCGACAGCGTGCGCTACGGAGAGATCATTTAGCGAAGATCCCGAAGCCGTGGGCCCCGACGTGGCCGCCAGGGCACCCGCGGCGGGTCGCCGGGCCGGTAACCGGTGGTCAGCTGGGGATTGCGCTGCCCTCGCAACCTTTTCCGATCTGGCCCGTCTCGAAGTACCGCACCACGTCTGCGGCGCACTTGGGCACCCGGGTGGTCGACACGTGCACGTCGTCGGCGACCGTGTAGACGGTGCCGCCGATGGCGCGCCGCGTCTGCAGCGTCCAGTCGTAGACGGACATGAACTCGTGCAGGTGCCCCGCCAGCACCAGTGACCCGCTGCTCCGCTTCAACGTGGCCTGCTGCACCGGCAGCGGCCAGCCAGGACACATGACAGGCAGTCCCCAGGACCGGCCGGTCGCCGGATGGCGCTTCACGAGCTGCTGGTAGTCACGCCAGGCGGTGTCGAAACCGGCCCGGCTGCTGTCCTCGTTGCACGCGACGGCCAAGTTCATGGTCATGTTCAGTGTTTCGGGCGCGCCGGGAACGGGCGTCCCCATCATCGGAGCGCCGAGCAACTCCTTGACGGTGGGCGGGGCGGTGGTGCCCGTCGCCGTCCGCAGTTCGGCCAGCGCCCTGCCCGCGCGCACCCACTCGGTCGAGTTACGCTTGGCCAGGTCGGCCACGGCCGAGCCGTCGATAGGCCGCTGCAGGTCGGTGTAGGCCTTGGGGCTCTTGTCGTACGTGCTTACCAGGTTCGCCACCTCCTCGCGGACCTTCCGTGCGGTGGCACCGAGACCGTAGGTCTCATGGCGGTGGGCCAGCCAGGCGGCCATGCGCCCGAAGTTTCGCTCGGCCGCCTCCGCGCTGTCCTTGGCGTGCTCGTCAATACGGGTCCACGGCGGCGCCACGCTGTCCAGGAAGGCCCGTCCGGTGTGCCCGGGGAACAGGCTGCGGTACACCATGCCCAGATAGGTGCCCCAGGAGAAGCCGAGCAGGTTGAGTTTACTGTCACCCAGCGCGGTCCGGATGAGGTCCAAGTCCTTGGCCACGTTCTCGGTGGTGAGCTGTCCGAGGAACGCGGGGTCAGAGCGTCCGCACTTCTGGTTGGCGGCGACCTGGGCGTCGTATATCTTCCTGGCCGCCTCCTTGGTCAGCGTGCCGGGCTCCTGCGGGCCGTTTGGCGAGAAGGTGCAGGCGACCTTGGTGCTGTAGCCGACCCCGCGCGGGTCGAAGCCGATGATGTCGTATCGCTCGTTGAGCCCCGCCATCTCCTCGTTCCTGAGCGCGGCCCGCAGGACCGGGTCCAGGTATCCGCTGTTGCCCGGCCCGCCCGGCAGGACGGCAACAGCGCCGAGCCGGTGGGCCTCGTCC
Organism: Nonomuraea zeae; assembly: GCF_005889725.1. Classification (GTDB taxonomy): domain Bacteria; phylum Actinomycetota; class Actinomycetes; order Streptosporangiales; family Streptosporangiaceae; genus Nonomuraea; species Nonomuraea zeae. The sequence continues at coordinate 2,053 of NZ_VCKX01000079.1, read as the reverse complement.
GTGGCGGCCAGCCGGGTCACCGCGATGTCGATCTTCCGTCCGCTGGGGTCGCGATGGTTCAGCGGGACGCTGACCGTGCCGCACTCCAGGCGCTTCATCAAGGAGCGGAACGCCGCAATCTTGTCCACCGCCACACCCAGGCTGCGGATCACCTCATCGGGGTAGGCTGGGCAGGTTTTCCACTGCACGGAAGATACGCCGGAGCTCGAGCTGGGGTTCGCGGTGGCGCCCGCCACGGAAGGATGCGCCGCCCACCCCGTTAGCGCCAGGACCAGTGCCGTCAGTGAAGTCCGGTACGTCATGCGGATCAGTAATAGAGAAGCGGTTGTTTCCTTACCGTTTCTATGAGGATGGTCGCCCTTCCTACGCAGACTCTCAAGATCCACACGTCAAGGCATGTGCCCCGATCGTCGTGTCGGCATGCGAATGCCAGCATTTCGACACCCGTCGAAATGACAGTGCCCAGGGCAGCCGCAAGCCCCGCTGTCATGTTCATTGGCGCCGGACACCTACCTAAGCCCGATACCTAACGGCCACAGTCACCCTATAGCAACGGAGAGTATAAGATAAGTAACGTTCTGTAGTTAGCGGGCGGGGGAGGTAATGAAGGAGAGATCTATTCCTCTCTCCGAAAACAGGAGGTACCCCCATGCGCCGCACCACCATGCTCAGCGCCATCGCCGCAGTCGGAACGCTGCTCCTGGCTACCCCCGGCTTCGCCTACGCCGCCACCGGCCACTTGGGCTACTACCGCGGAACCGCATGGACGGTCTGGCGCGAACCGCCAGACAACAAGTGCGTCTTCGAGACTGGCAACGGGCCGGCCGACAAGTTCACCAACCGGACCGCCGTACTCTACTCGCACTCCACCTGCGACGGCAGAATCGTTGCGACGCTCAAGCCAGGCACCAAATGGGCGGGTACGGAAGAGTTCAACGGCGTGATATTCGTGCCCTGAGGCTGACCGGCAATCAGCAGGCGCAGCGGCTCCACGGTCAGAGGCGACCGCGGAGCCGCCTCGTCGTCTCTAGAGCCCCCGACCAGTAGGGTGCCGCAGCTTTGGGGGTGCCCGCCATGATGGACGCCCTGGCCGGAGAATGGCCACTTTCGGTGCCACGATCCGCAGAACCGCGAGTGCCAGCCAAGTGGCCATCCCCGGGTCACGCCATGAACAATGGCCAGATCGGATGTCACCTGACACCGGCGCTGCGCTCGGTTGTCCAGCCGACGTTCCACGCTGCGAGTCCTCCCTCCGGAGTGACGGGGATGAGGGTGTCAACGGTGAGGGTGACGGAGCGGCCGTCGTCGGTGACGTCGGCGGCTACGAGCGTGCCGAGCAGGCTGACCTGCTCGGCGATGATAACGGGGATCTGCTTGCCGATCTGGCTGTCGAACGCGCCCGGGGCGAACCGGTCGCCGGGCTCGGCGTGCTTTTCGATCTGCCAGCGCGTCGGCATGCTGGTGCTCACGCGGGCGATCCCGCTGCGGTGGTGGGGACGGCGTCCTGGAGGACCTGCACGTGCCGGTACTCCACCTCGACGGGGTGGTACGGCCATTCGCGGGTGGAGTCGTCGCCGAGGTAGGCGTGCCCGAGCCCCTGTACGTGGATGCGCTGATCGCGCAGGTCTACCTGGTGCGGGGGCAGGCCACCGCCTTCTCGGCGCCTCGACATCGTCGGCGTACTCGCCCGTCCCTGATACTCACCGTGCGCTCCACCGGGGGCGCCGTCGAACCGCACCCGGATACCGGCGTCCCGGAACGACGTGATCCGCCCCGCCTTGCCGGATACCGTCACCCGATCACATCACCCCGATACGCCGGCTGAACCCCCTCCCCCCGGCCAGGGAGCTACCTGTCGATGTCCTGACTACAGCGGCAGATGACCAACGCGATCGCACCTACGACCCGGCAATGGGTGCCGGCGAGAATGGCGATCTCCCGGTGGAGTTGACCGGTGTCAACGGGCGCGGGCAGCAGGGGGCCAGGCCGGGAAGGATGCTGCCGGTCGGCGCCTGTCAGGCACGGGTGCTGGGCCTGGGGCGCGGTGGGGGCG
>NZ_VCKX01000730.1 GCF_005889725.1 Nonomuraea zeae | reverse complement strand
TCCTGCACCGCATACGCCACACCAACCTCACCGCCTACGACCACCAAGACCTCCCCTTCGACCAACTCGTCGAACTCCTCAACCCCACCAGATCCATGGCCCGACACCCCCTCTTCCAAGTCATGCTCACTGTCGAGAACAACCCCGCGCCAAGTCCGGGCCTGGTGGGCATGACCGCGAGCGTTCGTCCCATCGATATCCCCGTCGCCAAGTTCGACCTCACCCTCAGCTATACCGACCGCGACCCACGAACGGGGCAGGCAGCGACCGGCTCCATCGAATACGCGACGGATCTGTTCGACCGGGAGAGTGTGGAAACGCTCGCCACCCGGCTGATCCGCATCCTCGAAGCCGTGACCGCCCACCCAGAGCAACCGATCGGCGACATCGACCTGCTATCAGCGGAGGAACGCCACCAGCTCCTCACCACCTGGAACAACACGGCCGCCCCCGTACCGGATGCCACCCTCCCGGACCTGTTCCAAGCACAAGCAGTCCGCACCCCCGACAACATCGCGATCATCTTCCAAAACACCCAACTGACCTACGCCGAACTCAACACCCGCGCCAACCAACTCGCCCACCACCTCATCTCCACCGGCACCGGACCCGAAGACATCATCGCCCTGGCCCTGCCACGCGGCATCGACATGATCAC